>CAYRLG010000010.1:0-111852 GCA_964425195.1 uncultured Desulfobacterales bacterium | reverse complement strand
TTATCTTACTTTAGTCTCTATTTTTTTCAACCTATATCAATAGCATTAATAACATTTAAGGTTAGCTATGTCCCAATCAAATTTAAATAGATCAGATTCAAAATCCTCGGCTATAGAGATATCAATTATAATTTTGCTTATAATCATTGCAATAGTTATATTTAGGCAACAATTTCATTTTAATCCAGCAGTAACAGCACTTCTTGCAAAAGTAACGCTACCTGAAAGAGATTTAAATAGAAGTGATAACACTGGTAATAACGATAGCTTTAATCAACATTTTGACAACAAAGACTCTTTACCAGACCAGAGAAAACCAGAAGATTTCAAACCAATTGTTCGTCTGGTAAAACCGCTTGTACCGCTTACTCCTCCGGAATCTTTTAATGCAGAGACTCTTTCTGATAAAATAAACGGAAAAGCTGAACTCTACCTGCCTGCTGGATTCAAAAGCCTTGTATGTCAACGCTTTAAAATCAGCACTGATTACACCTCTAACAGTATTGATGATACAAAATCATCTTCTGTTGACTCTACTAATTTAAATAGCTCAAAAATTGATATCTACTCTAAGTTATGGTTTGAGCTATTTTTATATGATATGGCTCTTCCTGAAAATGCTTTTGCTGTTTTTAGTCGCCAGCGAAGAGACGATGCAGCTCCTGTTTTAATAGCACAATATGCCTATCAGACAGATAACGCTCTCTTTTTTGTTCATGGAAACTTCTATATTGAGATGATAGCCTCATCTAATTCTGAAGATGCTCTTAAATATATGATAGAACTTGGAAAAGCATTTATTGAGGATAGAGCTGAGCTTTCACCTAAAAAGATGGATATTCCAGAACTATTTCCTATTCAAGGTTTAGATAATGATAGCATTACACTTACAGCTTCTGATGCTTTTGGTTTTGATAAATTTGATAATATCTATACAGCAAACTATACAGTAAATGGCTCTGATCCCACAAAAAATAGTGTTACCTTAACTGCTTTTATCTCAAAACGAAACTCGTCTGAAGAGGCAGCAAAACTTGCATTAGATTACACAGAATTTTTAGTTAGTTTTGGAGGAAATAGAATTGATTCTAACATTGATGGATTCTATTGTGTTGAAATTATGGACACTATTGAGCTTCTTTTCTCTTCAGGACAATATTTAGCTGGAGTAAGAGACAGTGGTAATCTGGAGATTTCAAAAAATCTTGCCCATCAAATTAAGGCTAAAATTAATATAGATTAGTATTTAGAAGGTGTTTTAATGATTTTTAGTGGTTTTTTGATAGTATAAAAAAGAGCGAAAATTTGTATTGCCATAAAAACTAAACCGTATCAAAAAAGGAGCCAAACAGTGGAAAAAGAAAAAAGAACGCTAATAATTTATTTATTTGTAATCTTATCACTATCTTGTTCAGTTCCTGCAATATCTGAGCCAATAACTTCCAAAACAGATGAACCTGTAGATAACTCTTTACCTTTAACTCCACCTATTCCATCTATCTTTTCAGGTAGCAGCCACGACAACATATCTGTGAATCCTAATCAATCTTTTCCTCTATCTGTATCAATGGATGCTGGAAATATGTTAAACAGAACTGTTGATTGGTGGCTTATCTATGTTACTCCTGACGATAAAATCTTCTCTTTAACAAACGAGCTTCGTTGGATAGAAGGTGTGTCTCCTGTATTATCAACTCCTCTTATCTCATTTGATACTGTTGAAATTTTATATGGTTCATTTACAACTGCTGGAAAATACTCCTTCTATTTTGCAGTTGATGACAATCCTAACTCTATTCCCAATAATCCAATCTGGATAGATAAATTAACAGTTCAGGTAAATGCCTCTCATACAAACCCAATTGATGAAAATCCAGTCAACTCAAGCCGATTAATGCCTCAAAACTTTATGTATATAGGTGCATTTCTATTTCCTGAAGGGGATGAGTGGGCGTACAGCGGTCATGCTCTTGCATGGTATCCTAATGGAGATCCAACTGGTTCTGATGATGGCTATTCTGGTTCGTTATACACAGCAGCTCATGCTATTGAAGGATATGCAGGAGAAATCTCTATACCCGTACCAGTAAAGGCAAATAGTGTAATTGCTCTCCCAAGGGCTAAGATACTTCAGACTCCTAAAGATATTACAGGTGGCTGGAAAGATAACTGTACATTTGATCCAGAGTGTATATACCGTGAACTTGATGGACTTGCCTATCTTCCTAATATCAACAAAATTGCATGGAATCTGAGAGATTGGTATAATACAGCTGGATTTGATCAAGATTCACTTGGATGGAGTGAGCTTAACATGAGCAACCCTAAAGGAGTGTGGCATATCGGTCCAAGAGAATCAGAAAACAGTGTATTTCATAATGCAAAGACCAGCAACTATCTGTTTAATGCACCTCAATCTTTTGCGTCAAAATGGTTAGAGGGCAAGTCGCTTATAGCGGGGAGTTCCAGAGAAGCAGGGGCTTTAGGAGGCTCACAAGGACCAACACTATTTGCTTTAGCACCTTGGGAAGGTGGGGATACTTCGCTAACACCATCATCTAATTTAAATGCTATTGCCCTACTCTATTATCCTGAAATATACGAGTGTGTTTGGGAAAACTCAGATTTTTGTATCTATCCTGGTTACAGTGCAGCAGACCACTGGAACGGGGGAGCTTGGATTGAAACTTATCATGGCAACGCTATAGTTATAGTAGGCAGAAAAGGTTTAGGCTCAAGTTGCTATGGAACTCCAGAAGAGTGCAGTAATGATCCTTGCGTAACCTCAAAAGGTTACCATGCTTATCCATATCAACCACAAATTATTTTTTACGATCCAGAAGATATCAAAGATGTGATCTCAGGAGTAAAATCCCCGTGGCAGGTTTTGCCATATCAAGTTATGAGTCTTGAAGATATAGCATATAATCATGGATGTGCTGTTATTGGTGCAGCAGCTCTTGATTATGACAATGGATATTTATATGTCACTGAAAAAGAGATTGATGATGCTGATAACGGTATCTGGGGAGTAACTGCTGTTCATGTCTGGAAAATTGAATAACGATAGAACAATTTCTAACAAAAATAGTTACATAGTTACCTTAAACTTCTGGAAAGATAAGTGAATTAAAACAAAAATAGTGCTTATACAGGGTGATTTTAGAAATGGACAGTGATAATTTAACTCAAAAAGATTTAAACCGAAGAGAGTTCTTAAGTCGATCTATGCGGACAGGCGTTGCTGTAGCTGCTGTGGGTGCTACTGGGTATCTATTTCACGATTCAAAAGGAATTGATGCACAATTTGCTAATAGAGACTCAAGTTCTAATAGCAATAGTAGTGTCTATTCAGAACAAAACAGCAGATTGTGGAGTCTGCCAGACTTTTCACTTCCTGACCAGGCTGGTAAAATTGCCATTATAAGAGGTAATGATAGAGCCAAAGCCCTTGATATGGCTATAAAGGCACTTGGAGGGATAGAGAATTTTATAAAATCAGGAGATATAGTTCTTATCAAGGTAAATGCAGCTTTTGCTGTCTCTCCTGCTCTTTGTGCAACAACACACCCTGATCTGCTATCTGCGATGATTCATATTTGCTACAAAGCAGGTGCAGCAATGGTAAAGGTAACTGATAACCCAATCAACGATCCTGCAAGTTGTTTTCTTCTTACAGGGATTGAGGCAGCAGCTAATAAGAATGGGGCTGAATTGATTCTCCCGCGTGACGGCTATTTTGTAAATGTTACTTTGGACAATGCTCGCTTAATAAAAGAGTGGCCTGTGCTTAAAACTCCGTTTGATGGAGTGACAAAACTTATCAGCATGGCTCCAGTAAAAGATCACCACAGAAGTGGAGCTTCAATGATTTTGAAAAACGGATATGGTCTTCTGGGAGGACGAAGAAATATTTTTCATCAAGATATTCATACAATTATCACAGAACTTGCAAGAATGGTTAAATCAACTTTAGTGGTTTTAGATGGAATAGACACCATGATGACAAATGGACCCACAGGGGGCTCTCTATCTGATTTAAAACCAACTCACACTCTTATTGTAGGCACTGATCCAGTTGCTGTTGACTCTTTTGGTGCAACTCTTCTTGATAAAACTTTGCAAGATTTACCACATCTTATCCAGGCAGAAGCAGCAGGAGTTGGCACTGTTAATTATAACTCACTTAAACCAGCAACTTTTACCCTTTAAAATCTCTAACGGTTTAATATTTAAAGCAAATCTAAATTTATGACCTTAAAAAATTATATTTTCAAACGATTTGAAAGCTCACTAAGTAATACACCATAAAACTTGTTCATACGTTCATAATCAATCAGCCCCACCTCCCTAATAAGCTCTTTAACCCTCTTTAAAGCAGGATATATATCTTGTTCTGCTCTATCACTCCTTTGAACTATAATTTTCCCCTCTGTACTGTTTTTGCGTTTCAACTCTTCTGCAATTTTTACATCTAACTCTTCAAGACGTTTAGCCTGTTTTGCAGCAGAGGCATTTAACATACGGCTAAGTTCAACCAACTTAGTATTTTGCTCTTTAGCAAGATTAAAAAGCCTTATATTCTCCATTGTAAGCTCATACTGCCTTAATCCCTCTTTTATACATGCCAAAAAATCCTCATTTTTCCATGGTTTAGTGATATACTTATGCACTTCTCCCCTATTAACGGCATCAATCATAGATTGGATATCTGCATAGCCCGTTATCATAAATCTTATGGTTTCAGGGGCAACCATAGAGACCTGTTCAAAAAACTCTGTGCCGCTCATACCGGGCATTCGCTGATCAGAGATAATTAATGCAAAAGGATTTGTGCTATTTTTAATTATCTCTAAAGCCTCTTTAGCATTTGAAACATATACTGAAGAGAGAGAAATTTTGCTCAGTAAATTAGAGATAACTGTTCCAATCTCTGCCTCATCATCAACAATTAATACTTTATAATCTTTATTCATCTCATATCATCCTGTCAATATCTTCAAATAGTTTATCTAATCTGCTGGCAGAGACCTTTACCGCTGTTTTTAGCTCTTGGGCAAACAGAGAGACTTTATACTCCTCAACCATCCAAAAAAGATTATCTACAGCATCTAACTTCTCTTTTGAATAACAACTTTCTGTTATAAATATCCTTGATGATGATTCTGATAGTTTAGATGAGCTCTTTTGGGATATTGATTTGATTCGTTGGATATATTTTTGAGCTTCTGCCCATCGCTTTTGATCTCTAAGCATATCCACAACAGCTCTCTGCCCTCTAATTTTTATGGCTGCAATGTAACGTTTAAGCTCAAAAATGCGATCATATCTATATACCTGAAGAAAATCAGGAGGAACAAGCTCCTCAAGGTTTTGTTTCAAATCATTCATAAGGGCAATCAGAGGTTCACGACTCATATTTTTTAAACTTATATTATGCAAAACGTCCATAGCTGATTTATACTCCTCACAAATATCTATAACATTTGATATCAGCTCCTGACCTGTAGAATAAAGTTTAGGAATGTTAGAGGCTGCATGTGCTTTAAAATCGACTTCTGTTCTGATATCAGATGAGAAAAGATAGCTTGTGATACAATTAAATAGAGCTTGATTGAGTTTGTCAACTCCTCCAAAAAATGAAGCGTAACCTTTAAGTCTTGCAGCACTTTTTATATCTTTTTTTAAAGCACTCATATCGTTTTCATAAAAGATAATAAATAGTGTTTTTACCCCTTCAACATGAGATAGAGTCGCAATATCCTCTCTTTTGAATAGACGCAGCGAAAGTTTTGCCTCTCTATTTTGACAGTCTCTATTTTCAACTTTAAGTGCTGGAAATAGCTCGTATGAACTCAGATCATCTTGTTTGAATGTGATAGAGCGAGGCAAGAAGGCTGGGTCAGACAAGCCAAACTCAGACCAATCGGATAATTTTATGCAATCCCATGATCTTATATTCTCTACCTCTAACCGCTTTTTTATTGTTGAAAGATAATCTTCTGAATGAGAACCTGATTTAGTGTAATCAACAACATACTCCTGAAGAGCCTCCAAGCTTCTTGATGAAGCAATCTCTCTATCTTCATCATCTCTTATGGATAGTCTCATTTTAAGATGAGGCTCAATCCCCTGATCTGACCAAACAGATGGTGGAATATCTGCATTAAAACGCATTTTTACAAATCTGCTAAGTTCGTAGAATAGAGGATATCCTCTGTTATCACCAATCTCTTGTGCAATGATATCAGCCTTTTCAGATACTGGGAGAAGTTTTATCCTGTAAGACTTAGGAAGATTTTTTATAAGTGCAACTATCTTTTCACGAAAAAGCCCGGGAACTAACCAATCTATGATAGATGAAATTTTATTGTTAGATGGATGGCTTGCAATATTTGCATAGTCTAAATAACTCAGTTTATCATAATCTCCTGAAGAGAAAAGATGACCTAAAGATACAACTGGAACTTTGATTGTAACTCCGTCTGTTTCAGACCCGGGTTCAAAATTATAATCTAAATAGAAATTTAAGTTACCTATCTTGATAGTATCAGGAAACCCTGAAAGATGATCGTCATCAACAGATTTTTGTCTTAAATCTTCTAAGGTCATGTAGAGAAAAAATTGATCGGTTCTATCTCTATTTTTATTGGTCTTATCAGTCGTTCTATCCTTGAGATATTTTGCAAATGTTCGGATATTATAAAAATCTCGATCAAGACGTTTTTGGTAGAAAAGATAGATATCTTCATCAGTGACAAGAATATCTCGCTTACGCCTCTTCTCTTCTAAATCTTGAAGCTCTTGAATCAGTTTTTGATTATGCTCCATAAATGGAAATTTCATATCAATTTCACCCTCAACAAGGGCGTGACGGATAAAAATCTCTCCAGCCTCCACAGGATTTATCTTACCATAAGCCACTGTTCTTTCTGGAACAATCACAAGCCCAAAGAGAGAGACCTGCTCTTTGGCAACAACCTCTCCACGCTTTTTTTCCCAATGTGGAGACGACCATGTGTATGTACAAAGAGATTTTCCAAGCTCTTCAAGCCAATCAACATCAATTGTTGCAGCAGTTCTTGCAAATAGCTGAGATGTCTCAACATATTCAGCAGCAACAATCCAATTTCCAGCTTTATTAAATATTGACGAACCCGGAAATATTGTGGCTTTTTGACCCTTTGCAGCATGATAAATATTTTTCTCTTTTTTATTTGCAATGTTTCCAAGATATCCTGCAAGAATTGATTTATGAAGTTGGGTGTAAAACTCTCCTCCAATATCAAATTTATTTGAACTACCCTCTATCTTTAACTCACTGTTTGTTTTTGCATTTTTGTTTACTATAGGATTAAACGGTTCAGATTTGCTGCTCTTTTTGCCTGAAATTCCATGCTCGTTTAGCACAGAGATGATCTGACTATATATATCGCTCCACTCCCTCATGCGTCTGAACGAGAGATAGTGCTCTTTGCAAAATTTTCTTATACTGTTTCTGCTTTTAAAAGTACTTTGTATTCCAGACTTTTTGTTCTCAAAGCCTTTTGCACTACCCTGTTCACCGTAACAGCTACTCCAAATATTTAAAAGAGAGATAAAATCAGAGGCTGGGTCTTTAAATATAGCATGTTTTTGATCTGCTTGCTGTGCTTTATCCTGTGGTCTCTGCCTTGGATCAGATATTGAGAGGGCAGAGGCAATAATTGAGGCTTCGTTAAGACACCCACGTTCGTTAGCTTCAATTAAGATTCGAGATAGTTTGGGATCAACTGGAATGCGTGCCATTATCCGTCCCTTTTCTGTAAGTTTATATCCTCTTGCCGATTTTCTGCGGCTTTTTGATTTTCTGTTTATAGACTTAGCACGTTGTGGATTTACATAGCTCTCCTCCAATCTGTTTTGACTAATACCCTGCCCCAATTCTTCTGATACTTCTTCTGATAATGGACTGTTTGGTATTTTTCTTTCAAGCTCAATTGCTCCAAGCTCAAGTAGAGTATCAAAACCATCTTTGATCGATTTTGGTGATGGCATATCAATAAATGGAAATGCCGATACATCACCAAGGTTGAGCGATATCATCCTCAAGATAACCTCTGCAAGGTTACTTCTTAAAATTTCAGGAGATGTGAATAGTGCTCTGGAGTTATAATTTTCCTCATCATATAGCCTGATACAGATACCGTTCTCAACACGACCGCATCTGCCTTTTCGCTGATCTGCACTGCTTCTTGATATTGGTGTAACAGGCAATGCAGTTGTACGGGTTCTTGGTGAGTAGTGGGGAATTCTTGCAAGCCCCGTATCAATTACATATTTAATGCCAGGTATGGTTAACGATGTTTCAGCAACATTTGTCGAGACAATGATCTTTCTGCCGGGACCGCGGTGAAATATCTTTGCCTGTTCAGAAGCCGAAAGACGTGCATAAAGAGGTAAAACAGTTACACCAACCCAATTTCTACCCCTCAAAAGCTCAATTGTCTCTGTGATATCTTGTTCTGTTGGCATAAAAATTAGAATATCACCGTGCCGAGACTCTCTGTTAATTGATTCAACAGCTTCTACTGCTGCCTCAACATAACTTTGGTCATCTTGATCAGGATCATATTTAGCTCTATTAGATTGGTTAGAACTATAATTAGAGTCATCACTAATCTGATTTTGGCTTATATACCGTTCTGATAATAGTAAATTGTCTTGATTTTCCTCAAGATAGCCTTGCGGAGGAAGATAACGCACCTCAACAGGGTACATCCTTCCTGAAACTTCAATTATAGGGGCATTATCAAACGCTTTGGAGAACTTTTCAGTATCAATAGTGGCAGATGTTATTATAACTTTGAGATTTTTTCTCTTTTTTATCAGAGTTCTTAAAATGCCGAGCGTGAAGTCGATGTTAAGGCTTCTTTCGTGTGCCTCATCAACAATTATAGTATCATATTCATTTAAGAATGGATCTCGCTGAGTTTCAGCAAGAAGAATACCGTCTGTCATAACCTTGATTATTGTATATAGTGCAGATGTGTCATCAAAACGGATTTTATACCCCACAAACTGTTGTTGAGCCTGAAGAGGCTCAGATATATCAGTCTGCCCTGCCCTGCTGCTATCTCCAATGCCATTATTATTATCTTTAAAGTTCTGATTAACACTGTTGCTCTCTTCAAGCTCCTGAGCTATTCTTGCAGCAACGTTAATAGCTGCAATTCTTCGGGGCTGCGTACAGCCAATCTTTCCAGCAACTCCTCTGCCTGCTGCAATGCAGAATTTGGGAATCTGAGTGGTTTTACCTGAACCTGTTTCACCAGCAATTATAACTACTTTATTTTCTTTTATAGCTTCAATAATCTCATCTTTCTTATCAGTAATGGGAAGTTCAGGAAGATAGTTAATTACAGGTATCTTTATATTTTTAGCTCTTTTTATATTTTTATTCATACTTCCAGTTTAATAAAGTTTTCTCCAAATAGACCATTTGTAAATAGCTCAATTTTGCTAAAGCAAATTTTCAAGTCAGTTATTGGATTTTGTTAAAATTGGTTGACATGCGGTTGATAATAAGAGAAAAATACAAAACTTTAAATGGTGCGTCATAAATTTTATAATAATATGCGTCATATTTTTTTTAAACTTATAAACCGTAGTCTTATATTTATTTTACATACTATGCCCAATATGTAAATGAACTACCATTTTAATATAATATGGAGGAAATTCAAAGCATGGGTGAAGCGGCAATTAAAATTGGGAGAAAACACAAAAGTGTTTTTAAAGACAAGGTTATGGAGCTTCTGCCAAATGGCGGTAATCTCAATGCCTGTCTTACATGCGGCGCATGTGCGTCAGGGTGTCCTGCTACAGGTCTTGAAGGGATGGACCCAAGAAAGTTCCTGAGAATGGCAGCACTTGGAATGGATGAGGAGATATTGAGTACAAACTGGGTATGGATGTGCTCCATGTGCCAGAGATGTATATATGTATGTCCGATGGAGATCAATATTCCGCAATTGGTATTTCATGCAAGAAAATCATGGCCAAGAGATAAGAAGCCAAGAGGTATTGCAGGCTCTTGTGATCAGGCTTTGAAAAACGATACATGTAGTGCCATGGGTGCAACGGAAGAGGACTTTGAATTTGTTGTTAATGATGTTCTTGAAGAGTACAGAGAAGGTCAACCTGAATTTGCTGAGATGACGGCAGATATCAACAGAGAAGGGGCTTATTATGTTCTAAACCAGAACTCAAGAGAGCCTGTAACAGAGCCTGATGAGATGGTTCCATTATGGAAAATCCTTCACCTTGCAGGTGCAGACTGGACATACAGCTCAAAAGGATTTGCAGCAGAAAATTACTGTATGTTCATGGCTGAAGATGACAACTGGGAAAAAATTGTTAGAATAAAAGCAAAAGCAGTTGACGATCTCGGAGCCAAAGTCTGGCTCAACACCGAGTGAGGTCACGAACTATTTGCAGTCCTGGCAGGACTGAAAAAATTTAAAATTGAGCACAAGTTTGAGATTCAAAGTATAATTCAACTCTACGCACAGTGGATTAGAGAAGGAAAGCTCAAACCAAGTTCCGATTGGAATAAAGATAGGAAAATAAAATTCACGGTACAAGATCCATGTCAGCTTGTAAGAAAGACTTTAGGTGACCCTGTTGCTGAAGATCTTAGATATGTAGTTAAAGCTGTGGTGGGTGAAGAGAACTTTATTGATATGACCCCGAATAAATCTAACAACTTCTGCTGCGGTGGAGGTGGTGGTTTTCTTCAGTCAGGTTTTCCAGAGGCAAGACGAGCTTATGGACAGACAAAGGCTAATCAGATACTTGCAACAAAGGCAGACTACTGCATCACACCATGTCATAACTGTCATGCTCAAGTACACGATTTGAGCGATGTACATGGTCATGCTTGGGGTACAGTGCATCTTTGGACACTTCTGTGCCTCTCTCTTGGTATTCTTGGTCCAAAAGAGAGAGAATATCTTGGTGATGATCTTAAAGATGTTAATGTATTCCACCCTGAAATGGCAGATGAATAAAAAAGTTGATAATAAGAGTTAAAACTCTTAAGAATTAATACTTTATCTAAATACTATCATTTCTTAACAAAAAGCCTATTGTAGATAATCTTTCTGCAATAGGCTTTTTTTATAACGCTCTTATTGTGATAACTACAACTCGCTACAAAAAAAATCTTGCAATTCATAAAACCTACCAGTATTCATAAAAACCTGCCGATAAAAGTCAAATAGATTACAAATTGAAAATCTGGATTACTGCTAAGCAACTGCTCTCTTACTGATAAAAGGAGCTAAAAATGACAGAAACTGTTAAAAACAGCATACTTATTGTTGATGATCAGGAGTCTATTATCAAATCCTTGAAGCGACTTTTAATGTCTGAGCCGTACTATATTCTCTCTGCGCCAGATGGACAAAAAGCTCTTCAGATTATTAAAGAGCATAAAAATAGTGTCAAAGAGAATAAAGAGAATATTTTTTTAATCATATCTGATCAACGTATGCCTAATATGACAGGGGTTCAGTTTCTCGAAAAGACCGTTGATATGCTGCCTGATGCCATAAGGTTTATACTCTCTGGCTACTCTGACGAGCATAGTGCTCTAAATGCAATGAAAAAAGGTATTGTCCATAAATATATTACAAAACCATGGAAAAATGACGAACTGCTGTTTCTGATTTCTCAGGCTTATGAATCTCCTGCTAAGGTAAGAAAACTTGCAACCATTGACGCTTCTGATAATGGATTGGTTAAAAAGCAAGAACCAAATATTATAGAAAAAGAGATAAGAGAGTTTGATCAACGTAGCAAAGATCGCTCTCTTGGAAGAATGGCTCTACATCACGGTTTTATTAATCAAAAGCAGTTAGAAGAGTCAATGACAGCAATGCAGATTGAAAGACAAACTGGAAGAGATGTATCTCTTGAAAATATACTTTTTGAAAAAGGTTTTATCTCATCAGAAAATGTGGGGAAACTTGTTGCTGCTACTCGTAGAAAAATTGGAAAATCTTTTGGCTCCATTGCTATAAAAGATTACGGAGTTACACCAGCAGAGATTGAAAGATGCTTTGAAATTCAGGCAAAAGAGTTTAGTAACACCACTACATGTCGCCTTCTTGGTGATATTCTTGTTGCAGAAAAGATACTTACAGAGGATCAAAAAGACTCTATTGTCATTGATATGACCTACTCTGAAAGGGAGATTCTACACACTTATGACAGTGACCCATCTCAACAGCAAAAAGATGGTGATAGCATTACAAATGCTAAAATAGTGCTAAATCAAAGGAAGAAAAAATTTTTCAAGCAGCGTGCACTTGATAAAATATTTTGTAAATCTGTAATTAACAAGAACTTTGCAACCGAACCCGAAGTGTTAAAGGCTTTTGAAGAGCAGCTTATCCTCTTTACAAAAACATTTGAAATTAAGTTAGTTAAAGATTTGTTAGTTCAAAAAGCTATAATTTCACAAAAGCAGTCTGACTCTATCACTTCCGCAATTTCAGGAGATTATTCATATCTTCAATCTATTACTATTGGGCAAAACAATGAGTTTGAAGTGACATTAAGTGAAGACGAAATGGTGGCTACAGTAAAAATTATTGATAAAGTATCAGAAGATATAACAGCAGATAAACTGAAAAAGCTACTTGCTGAATACCAAATAGTTTATGGTTTAGCCGATGATTTTACAATTGAACTTTTTTTAAAAAATGGACAAACAAAAAATTTAGATGAGATAGAAAGTTTCGTTATTGCAAAGGGAAGAGCTTTAAAGGCTGGTAGAAATGCAGCAGTGAAATATTTTTTTGAAGATCATAATTCAGATTTTGGAAAAGAGCTTGATTCAGGAAAGTTTGACTATAGACAAAGAGCGGAGATGCCTACTGTTTCTCAAGGGGCACTTTTGGCTGAAAAGATTCCTCTCATACCCGGGATAAATGGAATCACTGTACGAGGCAATGAAATTGAGGCACAAACTCCAGTTGACATTCATCTTGATTGTGGAAAAGGTGCAGCCTTATCAAAAGATGGTTTACGAGTAGTTGCCATAGCTAATGGTCGCCCTGATCGCTCCCTTAATGGAAAGATAAGTGTATTGCCTGAAATAGTTATAAAAGAGGATGTCAATTTTAAAACAGGCAATATTAAGTTTAACGGAGATGTTACTGTAAATGGAACTATATTGGCAGGATTTAGCGTAACAGCAAATAACCTTACTGTCAGCGATATTCAAGAGGCTGAAGTCAATATTGCAAATACAATTATAGTGAAAAATAGCATTAATGATTCAAAAATTAAAACTGGTGGTACTATTGCTGCTCAAATTATCAAAAAAAGTATTATTACTGCACAAGGGGACGTTGTTGTCCAAAAAGAGATTATTGACTCTACAGTTATAACCAGTGGAAAGGTAATTGTAGCAAAAGGGAGAATTGTGGCAAGCACTATTTATGCTACTAAAGGGATTGAAGCCATGAATATTGGCAGCGATGTCTCTTCTCCATGTCATCTCTTTCCGGGTGCAGAGAATCATGCTCTTGATATGCTAAAAATATTTAAAGACAAAATTGACTCCATAAATGAGAGTATTTTAAAATTGGAAACTCTTAAAGAGCAACATGAACAGCAGAACTTTCGTCAGTTGAATACTCTTTCGGAACTCTCCAAAGTTCAGGAGCAACTTTCTATAGACAAAAAAAATATTTTTCAACAGATGAAAAATAGTGCAAACGAATCTGAAAAAAGAGAGATGGCTCAATCAATAACCGATATTGACAAACAAGTATTAAAAGTAGATGAGAAAATAAATAGCCTCTTTGATGAACATGATAGCACTCAAAATAGAGTTAATGAGATAGATGCTAAAATAAAGGAGCATCAGCATCAAATGCAGATAGTACTAAAAGAACAAAAAGGTTTTAAGATGTGGTACGAAGCCCAAAAAAAAGAGATTAAGAGGCAAGGAGTTGCTGTTTGGGTGCAAGGTACTATATTTGCCAGAACACAAATATCAGGCACAGATGCCTCTATTACACTTAAAAACTCTTTAAGAAACTCTAAAATATTTCAAGTTACAAACAGCGATAATCCTGCCAATCCATTCAGTGAGATGAGAATAGAGCCATTAACTAACAAGACAAATCAGCCTCACGTTTATAGGAGCTGATTACAGAAAAAAAGATATGACAAAAAAAAATACCATACTGATTGTTGATGATCAGGAGTCTATTATCAAATCTTTAAAGAGGCTTCTATTGCCAGAGCCTTACTATATTCTATCTGCACCAGATGGTAAGAGTGCTTTAGAAATTATCAAAAACTGTCAAGAAAGTATAGATGAGCAACGTGATGATATAAAAGAGAAGCTGAACATCTTTTTAATAATCTCTGATCAAAGAATGCCCAACATGACTGGCACACAGTTTTTAGAAAAAACAGTTGATATACTGCCAAATGCAATAAGATTTATTCTGTCAGGCTATGCAGATAGAGAAGATATATTAGAATCAATTAACCAGGGAGTTACGCACAGATATTTAACTAAACCATGGAACAGTGATGAACTTCTTATCATGATTCGTCAGGCACTTGAATCTCCAGAAAAGGTAAGAGAGCTTGTAGGCTCAGGTTCTTCACAATTAGAACTTCCTGAGACAAACAGTATGGATATAGAGATTCAAAAGTTTGATCAACATCGAAAAGATCTCTTTTTAGGAAGGGTAGCTATACATCATGGATTTATTACTCAAGAGCAATTAGAGAGATCTCTTACTGCTATGCAAAGTGCACGGCAAGCTGGAAGAAGCGTCTCTCTTGAAAATATACTCTTTGAAAAAGGTCTTATCTCATCAGAAGATATGAGTAAAATTATTGCTGTTACACGCAGAAGAATGGGTAAGACTTTTGCTAAAACTGCAATACAAAATTTTGGTGTTCCTCAGTTAGATATTGAAAGAGCACTTGCAATTCAAGCTCAGGAGTTTAGTAACACAAGTACCTGCCGCCTTCTGGGTGATATTCTTGTTGCAGAGAAGAAAATTACAGAGGAGCAAAAAGAGTCGATAATAATCGATCAGATATACTCTGAAAGAGAGATGCTCTCCTCTTCTGATAATAAAAATGACATCCCTGTGCCCAATATAACTCTTAAACGGAAGAAAAAAAATTTTTTAAGACAGCGTGCGCTTGATAAAATATTTTGTAAAGCTGTGATTAACAGAAACTTTGCAACTGAGTCTGAAATTTTGAATGCTCTTGAAGCTCAAATGATCCATTTTACAAAGACATTTGAGATTAAACAGATTAAGGAGATTCTGGTTGAACGCTCCATAATCTCTCAACTACAAGCCCAGGCGATTATTGATGCTATTTCTCAACCCCACCCCCCCTCTCTTCTCCAAAATCAAGAGCCTATTGTTAATACAAATCACAATAAAACAGATATAAAAGAGCCATTTGAAGTGACTGTGTCAGAAGGAGAGTTAGAGGCATCGATAAGACTTATTGGTGATATGCCAGAGGGAATGGATGTAGCGTCACTAAAAAAGATGCTCGCCATTAAACACCATATCGTTTACGGGCTTGTAGATGATGTATTAATTGAACTTTTTCTACGTCAATGTCAATCTTCTTCAAAAAACGATAAATTTATAATTGCAAGAGGTAAGCCTGCAAAACCGGGTCGTAATGGAGTAATTAAATATTTTTTTGAGAGTGAAAATAATAATTTTGGTAAAGAGCTTGCCTCTGGCAAATTTGATTATAGGGAGAGAGGCGAAATACCCAATATAACACAAGGAACAGTTTTAGCAGAAAAGATTCCAGCCATACAGCCAATCAATGGAATTACAGTACATGGCAGTCAGATTGAAGTTCCAGCTCCTAATGACCTAAATCTTGACTGCGGGCAGGGTGTAGAGATATCAAAAGATGGTTTACAAGCTGTTGCAGCTGCAAACGGCAGACCAGATATCAGCCTTACGGGTAAGGTAAGTGTTTTCCCAGAAAAGATAATTAAAGGAAATGTTGATTTTAGAACAGGCAATGTAAAATTCAGCGGAGATATAATTGTTCATGGTTCAATACTTCCAGGATTCAGTGTAACCGGTGGAAATCTTACAGTAAACGATATTGATGAGGCTGATGTAAATATCAGCAACAGCTTATCTGTCAAAAATAATATCAACGGCTCGTTGATTAAAACAGGGGTTCTGCTTACAGCCCAAATAATAAAAAAGAGCAAAATCATTGCACACGGAGATGTTGTTGTACAAAAAGAGATAATTGACTGCACAATTATTACGAGTGGTAAGGTGATTGTGCCGCGGGGAAGAATTTTAGCATCAACAATTCATGCTGCAAAAGGGATTGAGGCAATGAATATAGGCAGTGAAGTATCAACTCCTTGCAATCTTTTTCCTGGCTCAGACGATCATGCAAAAGATATTCTTAAAAAATTTACAGAAAATATTGAACGCCACAAACAGAATATAGTTAAATTAGAGGCACTTGAAAAACAGTATAACAATCAAAGCATAAAGCAGTTAAATGATCTTTCTGAACTCTCACGACTTCAAGAGAGGCTTGCCATTGAAAGAAAAAAGACATTAGATGATAAGAAATTTGCTACAAGTCCAATTGTAAAAAAACAGATGGATGAGTTTTTAGCAGATCTTGATACAAGAGCATTAAAAATGGATGAAACTATAAATAACCTCTTTGATGAGAATGATTCTCTGCAGACAAAAATTTCTGAGATAAAGGCTAAGTTAAAATCTATCAGAACAGATATGCAGGCTCTATTAAAAGATAAAAATAGCTTTAAAAAGTGGTATGATCAGCAAAAAGAGGAGGCTCATAAACAGATAGTAGGAGTTGTGGTACATGGAACTCTATTTGCAGGAACACAGATTACTGGCACAGATTGTACTTTGACTGCAAAGAGTAATATCAAAAACTCTATAATCCACCAAATTACAAATCTAAGCGATCCTAACAATCCATTTAATGAGATAGCAGTAGTGCCTCTAAGCTCAAAAGGTAAACCTCATGTTTATAGATCAGATATATAGTTTATATAGTTGCGTTTTACATGAAAAGCTCTTTCCCAATAATATATTTAAGGAGGAGTAATTGCAGAAGGATCGTTCGATAGCACAGAGCAAGAGGGGGAGGAACTTAAAGAGCATGGAAGAGAATAGAAGAGTTTTGATAATTGACGATGATGAAGGGATAAGAGAGACCTATAAATCTATATTTACGCCTGAACAGGAGTCAGATATTTTAAGTAGAGGTTCTGCTCTATTTGAGATTGATTTTAACGGTGATCTTAAAAAAAACAGACCTAAAGTACGCAAAACAGCAAATTATCAACTCTCCATCGCAGAGACTGGTATGCAAGGTATTACGCTTGTAAAAGATGCTATATCAAAAAGCCGTCCATTTGCAGTTGCCTTTATCGATATGAAGATGCCCGGAATTAATGGAGCAGAGACTTCGAGACAGATATGGGAGTTTGATCCTAAAATCAGAATTGTTATTGTTACTGCTTACAGTGAATATACACCTGATGATATTATTGCAACTACAGGTAGAGATGATATTTTCTATCTAAGAAAACCCTTTAACCACGAAGAGATTCTTCAATTTGCAAGAGCATTGACCAATGAGTGGAATTTAGAGCACAAACAAGATATTCTCCAAGCTGAACTTAAAGAGGCTAATGAGGCATTAGAGAGCATGAACAGCTCTCTTGAGGATATGAATAGACGATTGGAAAACATGAACAAAAATCTTCAAGACAAAGTAGAAAAACAGGCTGCTATGATTGTTCAGACAGACAAGATGGCATCAGTCGGGCTGCTTGCAGCTGGTGTTGCACATGAGATAAATAATCCACTGTCATTTATAAATACTAATCTTTCAGCATTAAAAAGATATATGACTAAAATTGATGCTCTGCACAAAAAATACATTGAGGTAGAGCTGTTTCTCCGCTATTCAGGTCTTGAAAATGCCCCTGCCCTTTTAGATGAACTTAAGGAGTTTAAAATAGAGAACAAAATTGATTTGATTATGGCAGATATTAATGAGCTTACCCAAGAGTCTCTTGACGGAATAGAGCGTATTAAAACCATTGTAAGTGATCTTAAAACCTTTTCAAGAATTGATGAAGCTGAATATAACTATCTTGATATCAATAAAGCTATAGAGACAACTATAAACATATTATGGAATGAGCTAAAATATAAAGCTGAAATTGTGAAACAGTATGGACGTATTCCAGAAATACGCTGTTTTCCTCAAAAGATTAGCCAAGTATTTATGAATTTGCTGCTCAATGCAGCCCAAGCAATAGAAGAGCAAGGAGTAATAACTATCTCGACTCAACTTGCTGAAAAATTTGTTGAGATAAAGATTGCAGATACAGGATGCGGAATACCAAAGCAGAACCTTAATAGACTGTTTGATCCATTTTTCACCACAAAACCAGTTGGTACTGGAACAGGATTGGGTCTTAGCATAACCTATGAGATTATCAAAGCACATAAGGGTAGCATTGAGGTCTCAAGTGAAGTTGGTAAGGGCACAGTAATGACTGTATTACTACCAATAGGAGAGAGCTAAAGTGAGAAGACTCTTAAATAATAAACTTATAAATTTAAAGGCAAGCAGATTACTTACTCTAAGGAGGAAAAATTTTAGAACGCTATCAAATAGAATAGGCAAGTCGTACTCAAGATTGTGTAGAACAAAAAGATCAAGGGTGATCTGCAACTCAATGGAGCTTGAACAGTTACTCAGCCACCTTAAACAGTTGGTAAAAGATAGAAAGCAAGAGAATGAGTATATCAGAAACGAGCTACTCAACAAGGCTGTAGATGCAGGACGTGCACAGTTATCAGCAATGATTTTACACAATATAGGTAATGCAATCACGCCAGTTGCTGTATATACGGAAAGGCTCAAAATAAGGGAGAATGAACTTACACACATCTATCTTGAAAAGTGTTACGACGATCTTATGGAGCACAAAGATAATATTACAGAATATATATCAAAAGACCCAAGAGGAGTTGAAGTGATAAAATACATGGGGACTTTGATTAAAAATATTGCGATAGAGAGCCGTAAAACTTCAGATATAATAGATAAAATAGCCACTGGTATTGATTATGTAGCAGAGATATTGAGCCTTCAGAGAACTTATGCTCCCGGAACTTCTGAAATAAAGGAGAAGATAAATATTAACCTTCTTGTTCACGATGCACTAAAAATGCAAGAAGTTTCAATTTCTAAGCGTAAAATTACACTTGAAAAAAACTTACTTTCTACAATTCCCCATATTCTTATGGAGAAGAACAAACTTATGCAAGTTATTGTAAATCTTATCAAAAACAGTTGTGATGCAATTGATGAAAACAGAGAAAGAGATGACCACAAGATTGAAATAACAACCTACAAGACAGAAAGACCTCTGTTTGTAATGTCACGTGAAAAAACAGAAAACAAAATTGAGATATCAACCCACTGCAACCAAAATTTTATCGGGCTTAAAATTAAAGATACAGGTATAGGCGTTGAGAGGGATAGGCAGAGAGAGATTTTTGATTTTGGAACTTCAAGCAAAGGTTCTTCAGGTTTTGGGCTTTACTATTGTAAGAGTTTTGTTGAAGCAAATAAAGGTAGTTTAATACTTGAAAGTGACGGGAGAGGATATGGTTCTACAGTAGTAATGGAGCTGCCATGCTCTATTTTGCGTAAAAAAAGACTACCAAGAGGGGAATCCTAACTTTTACCCAAAAGTCAGGATTATGGATCTTTATCGGCAATTATTGCTCATACCATATTTGCTTGATTGATGTAAACTTCACCATTTACATAACAATTGATTCATCAGCACTCTTCTCCTAACAGTTGAACCAGTTTTTTCAAACTATTATGGACATAACCGGCTATCAACAGTAAAAAATCTGACTTGTCATCATTAATATTACATTTTTCCAAAGCATTATAATATGCTATCCGGCTTTCTGTATCTCCTGGAATATTGGTGATTGTGTAACCATTTTGAAGAAGAATCATATTCATGACAAGCCTTGCAGTGCGACCGTTCCCATCAATAAAAGGGTGGATTGTCGCAATACGTTCATGAACCTCAGCCGCAAATATTACCGGATGCAAGCTTGCAGAATAGTTCTGAATCCATAAAACAAGCTCCTCCATCAGTTTCAAAACCTGCCAAGGTTGAGGTGGAACATGCCTGCTGCCGGAAATAGCCACAGGTAGTGAGCGATATCTACCTGAATTGTCTCTGTCAATTCCCCGCAAAATAATAGAATGGATATCTTTTATAAGTTTTTCAGATATTGAGACTTTCTCTTTTATCAGGTCACGAATATACAAAATAGCTTCATAGTGGTTGCTTACCTCAAGATGCTCCCGCATTGATTTGCCACCAACGGTCAATCCCTTGTTTATAACAATATCTGTTTCACGGAGAGTAAGGGTATTACCTTCAATACGGTTGCTGTCATAAGTGTATTCAATGTCTATAGCTTCAAGAATGGATCGGTTTAACAACGGACGGGCTGCATCGAGTTTTGCTTTTAGCTGATCGATTTTGTTTAGTAGGGTTGTTAGTTTGCTGTTCATTTTATATAACCATTCCTCTCTGATTTCATTTTGAAACAAAATATCGACACTTTTAAATTGATATTTGGGGGGTAGATTCTATTCTACAAGTTTCATAAAATTTTTTTATATGTTTCTTGTGATTCATGCGAGCATCTTGATTCAATCAGGAGAATCTTTAGCATATATCAGGGATCAGCTCGGACATCATAATATAAGTGTTATAGTTGATATTTATGGACACCTTACACCAGGTGGTAATAAAGTGGCAGTAGATCGTTTGGATGATGATGAGAATTAGTATGCAACCAAACGCAACCTATACCCAACCAACAAAAAAGGAGTTACAGCCAAATGGTTGTAACTCCTTGATATCATTGGCACGCCCGGAGAGATTCGAACTCCCGACCTGCGGATTCGAAGTCCGACGCTCTATCCAGCTGAGCTACGGGCGCATTATTATGGGGTGAGTGACGGGACTTGAACCCGCGGCCACCAGGGCCACAACCTGGTGCTCTACCAACTGAGCTACACCCACCGCAATTAAAATAACTTTGGCGGTATATCAAATATAAATATAGATTGCAATATTTTTATTAAGATATAAGCTAATTTTGAGTATCTACATTTTTTGGTTCTCTTCTCACTATTTTTTAAATAGAGTATGCAAAGGTTAAATGCCAGCGATCTTATACTGCTTAAGATCATAAATTGAGGCTTGTTTAAAAATATTTTAAATTAGAGATTCATGCAGCACATTTATACTTGAATAGATAAAAAAAGCATTTTAGCAAAAATTAAAGTATGATTTTCCCTAAATTATAAATAAACTATTACAATACGGACTAATATCTATGACTATTAATGCGTTCTGTTTTATTGTTATAAGTGCCATTTTTCATGTTGTGTGGAATAGTGTTTTAAAGGCGTGCAAGGATAAAACAATTGCTGTTTTTTTAATGATATTGGTCACTGTTATTGGTTTTTTCTTTATAACTATTTTTCTTTACCCTATCAAACAGATATTTACACTATCTACTATTATTAGCGCACTTATAGCTGGTTTTTTCTTTTTTCTTTATCAATATTTTGTTGCTCTTGCCTATGAAAAGGGAGAGCTTACATTAGTTTACCCTCTTACAACAACTGCTCCAGTTTACATTGCCTTTTGGAGCTATATTCTTATAGGAGAGAAAGTTAGTTTTATGGGCGGCTCAGGAATCCTCCTTATTATATATGGTGCTATAACTATTCAAACGGGAAACTTTATCTATTTACCAGAGTTACAGGGTATTTTTGGTGAAACAAGAAGGCATTTAAGAAATAGAGCTATGTTAATAGGAAAGTTAGAGCATGGAGTTGTATTTGCACTTGCTGCATCATTTTTCTACTCTTTTGGAGCAGTTGCTGACAAAATGGGGGTAATGACGGGCAATGTAACTGTATATACATTTCACTTAAGTCTCTACATGATGATCTTTCATCTTATCAGAATTATTGGGCAGAAACATACAAATAGAATAGTAACTGAGATACGTTCTAATCCATGGGTGATAATATCAGGAGGCGTTGTAATGATGCTTTCATTGATAACTTTCAGAGTTGGACTTGAAGAGGCTTTGGCGAGCTATGCCTCTGCGCTTCGCCAGATAAGTACCCTATTTGGTATATTAATTGGTTTCTTTATTTTCAGAGAAAATATTACTGCTAAAAGGGTTATCAGCTCTTTCATAATTGTTGCTGGAGCTGTTCTTCTAAAAATTGGTTAAATACTAACTTTTGGTACAAACCTATCTATTCCTGTTTAAATATAGCAAAAAATCATATTGACCACTTAAATAAGTTTGTTTATTATTTTTTTCCTAAATATAACAATGAGAAAAAACTACCAACATAGGAAAACGGTACAATGAACGATTTTTATATATTTATAATAAGGTTAATTCTTGGAATAGCGTTTGGAATATTACTAACAAGAATTTTCAGACCTGAGTGGTCAATATTACACGGTCTTGTTATGGGGTTACTACTTGTAGCTGCCTCATATTTGCTGCACACACTTAGAAACAGAAATAAAAGTTAGAACTAACCCGCAAAGGAGCTAAAGATCGTTGAAACAGATCATTCTTGGAACTGCCGGACATATTGACCATGGAAAAACAAGCCTAATCAGGGCATTAACCGGAATAGAGACAGACAGACTAAAAGAGGAGAAAGAGCGGGGCATAACCATAGAACTTGGATTTGCCTCTATTACACTTTCAGATGGCAATGTGGTGGGAATTGTTGATGTGCCAGGGCATGAGAAGTTTGTTAAAAATATGGTGGCTGGCGCAAGCGGTATTGATCTTGTTGCTATGACTATTGCGGCTGACGAAGGGGTGATGCCTCAAACACGAGAACACATGGAGATATGCTCACTAATGGGCATTAAACATGGATTCATTGCCATGACCAAAATTGATCTTGTTGATGAAGAGCTTATGGAGCTTGCAATAGAGGATATTAAAGGATTTACCAACGGTACATTTCTTCAGGACGCTCCGATTGTTCCTCTCTCTTCAACCACTGGAGAGGGACTTGATCTATTCAGAACCACACTCGATAAAATCTGCAATGATATACCCGAACGCCCCTATTCCCAAATTTTTAGGCTTCCGGTTGATAGAGTATTCTCCATGAAAGGATTTGGTACAGTCATCACTGGAACTTTAGCATCTGGAAAAATTAGTGTTGGCGAAAATATAATGATATTCCCGTCTCTTATCACATCAAAGGTCCGTGGTATTCAAGTTCATGGACAGAGTGTGGAATCAGTATCTGCTGGAACAAGGACTGCAATTAATTTTCAAGGATTAGATAAGGAGCTTGTAAATAGAGGAGATATTCTATCCACCCCCAACACCTTAAGACCGAGCTATATGGTTGATGCCTATCTTCACTACCTTCTAAGCAATTCCAAATCTGCCAAAGCACGTACAAGGGTTCGCTTTCATTCAGGAACCAGCGAAATAATGGGCAATGTTATACTTTTAGATAGAGAAGAGCTTATGCCGGGCGAGACCGCCCCAGTCCAGATAAGACTTGAAACTCCTGTTTGCTGCATGAATGGAGATAGATTTGTTATCAGAAGCTACTCTCCTGTTAAGACAGTTGGTGGAGGGTATATCTTGAACCCTGTCCCTAAGAAACATAGATTATTTAATCAGGAGATTATTCAAGGACTTAATGCTCTTGTTGGTAATGATCCTGAACAGAGTATCTCATTTTTTATAAATCAAGGAGGAGCTTCGGGCATCTCTTTTGATGATCTTCGCATAATGACAAGTATTGTTGATAAAAGACTTGACTCTATTCTTCAAAAGATGCTTGCATCACGCCAGATTATCCAAACAGACAGAGATAAACGTATTTTTGTTCACGCTAATGTTGTTGATAAGTTATCTAAGGAGATTGTTATAAAACTTCAGCAGTATCATCGAGAGAATCCATTAAAAGAGAACATGTCAAAAGAGGAGCTCAAATCTAAGTTCAGAGCGTTTAAAGATAAAGAGTCCAAGCTCTTCCCTATTGTAGTTGCAAGGCTTGTCAAAGATGGAGCTATTGTGCAGGAGGCAAACAGCATAAGACTTGCCGCACACAAGGTTGCACTTAAAATTGATCTTCAGACTGTAAAGAAAAATATAGCTAAGGTATATGAAGAGACAGCTCTTACGCCACCTTTTTTCAGAGATGTCTGTGCTGAACTTCAGGTAGATCAAAAAACAGGAAGAGATGTTTTGCAGATGCTTATAGATGAAAAACAGGTTATAAAAACTAAAGATGACCTCTATTTTAGTTGCAAAGCAGTTATTGATTTAGAAAAGCAGCTTATTGAGTTTTTGAATAGAACTGGTGAAATCACAACTCCTCAGTTTAAGGATATGACAGGTATATCCAGAAAATATCTTATTCCTCTTATTGAATATTTCGACTCTGTAAATTTGACTATAAGAGTTGGAGATACTCGTCAATTAAGAAAAAGACAGATAAACTAATTAAACTTTAGAAACTACAAAAGAGCTTGACTTGTAATTAAATAACGTAAAATTTAAAATCAGCAAAAAAGGGTTATCAGAAGTAGATAAACCTATTTATTAACCAATCATTAAAAAACAGGAGAGAAATCAGTGAATCAGAAGACAAACAAAATCATCACCATCTGTTATCTCATTTTGATGGTAGTGTTGATCGTTATGCTTAACAGCAGCGGAGATAATTCGATAAAAGAGCATGGTGTAGCAGACGATCCAACCGCACATAAAGAGGCTATTGAACCAGATGCTCAGACAGCAAAAGAGACTTTGCTTAATCAGGCTCTTAACGAAAATGCTACTATTGAGATAACTGAAGAAGATGAAAGTAAAGAAGAAAATCCTTTTAAATCAAAAATATCTCCAGATGATGCGATTGAAAAACTCAAACAAGGCAATATAAGGTTTGCAAAAGGGGAATCTATCTATCCTAATCTTGATCCAGAAAGACGACTTTTGGCAGCAACAGAGAGTCAGGCATCTCACGCTTTTGCCACTGTTTTAAGTTGTTCTGACTCAAGAGTACCTGTAGAGGCTATATTTGATGCAGGAGTTATGGATATTTTTACAGTACGTGTAGCAGGTAATGTCTGTGATGGCGATGAGATAGGTTCAATTGAATACGGACTTGCCCATGTTCATACTCCTGTTGTTGTTGTACTCGGACATACACAGTGCGGTGCTGTAACTGCTGTTACACATTCTCTACAAGGTCATGGCGGACATGAGCTTGAAAGAAATATCCCAAAACTTATCGATAATATTGAACCTGCTGTTAAAAAAGTTATGGAGCTTAATCAAGATGTTAAAGGAGATGATCTAATTCCCCTTGCTATTGAAGAGAATGTATGGACTGCTATGGAAGATCTATTTATGCAAAGCCCTGTAACAAGAAATTTTGTAGCAAAAGGTTATGCAATGGTAGTTGGTGCAATTTATGATATTGGTACTGGAAATATCACGTGGCTTCCAGAAGATAAGACTTTTGAGATTTTGTCAAAAGTTGAAGCATCAACAGGCAAAGCTCTGTTTGAAACAGAGCAAAACCATGATGTAAAAGATGAAGCTGGTGAAGAGAAGAGTATTGTAGAAGAGAAGGATTCTGGAGATATTGAGGATAACGCTATAGAAGATACAGAGCCAGAAGAGACAACAGATGATGATGAAAAAGAGGTTGATGAGCCTGAGCCAGTAGAGGTTGACAAAGCATAACTAATATTTGATAAACTCTGCATTATAGTAGGGGACAGAGCACTCCTGTTCTGGTGCCCCTACTTATACACCGTTGTTTTTAAAGGTAAATTACGACATGTACAGTGTATGAAGTTTGTGTGTAAAATCTCTATATCCAACCTTTTGTTTTATCTATTTATGAATTTTTCTGTTATGGATTTTTCTGACTAACTTTCCTCTTTTAACATGATAGCAATGATCTCGTTAATATTTTTTTGTGCCTCTGATGCCTTCATACTACACCCTCCGGCTCCGGCATGTCCTCCTCCGCCATACTTAGCAAGTAGTTGTCCTATATTAATATTAAATCCATCATTAAATATACTTTTGCCAATACTTACAAAAACAGTGTTTTTATCATGATCATCATATCTTATTTTAAGGCTTGCAACACTATCTGGAAAAATAGAGTATGTTAAAAATCGGTTTCCTGAAGGTGCACGATCCAAAGTTCTAAAATCTGTAACAGAAATATTACCATAAATTTTGGTATATTTTTTGAGAATATCAGCATATACCATATTCTCTCTAATTACCTGCTCACATCTTTTGCTAACCTCTCGATCTTCAATAATTTCATCAATCGATTTATGACGTAGTAATTTTACTAATCTCTCCCAATATATATGCTCAGATTCATCTCGATTTTTAACTGTCATAGAGAGCAAAATAAAAGGATACCTCTCTGGACTAAGAACCTGATCCATTGAAAGCATAGCAGCATCAATGATATCAGTATCTCGTATAAGATCATCATAATTACGGGATAGCATACCATTATCTTTGTAATATTGATATACCACCCCTGCAGCAGATGGAGCTATTTTAAATTTACCCTCAATCCCTTTTTCTAACAAATTCAAACTATTGGATACATGGTGATCAAACCACACAGAGCATCTTTTGTCATAAGGAAGATTTGCCATGATATCTCCAGTTTGGATATCTGCACTACTGTTTTGAACCTGTGCCGGTTCTACCCATAATATAGGAAGCTCTTGCTTTAGAGCCTCCAAAATAATCACAGCACAAACTATGCCGTCAAAATCAGGTCTTGTAACTATTCTCATAATATCCTTGCGATATAAGTTAGTATAAATAACTGCCCCTATTCCTATCTACTGTTTTATACAAGCATCTTCAACAGTATCATAAACTCTTACCATGCGACTTAATCCAACAATATCAAATACCCGTTTAAAGTTATCCGATAGACCAGCAATAACAATTTCAACACCATCTTTTTCGCTTGCTATCAAAAGCTGAGTTAAAATAGCAATCCCAGCTCCATTTACAGATGTACTTGAGTCAAAATGCAACACTACTCGTTTTGCTCCACCTTGAATCGCTTGAGTATAAGCATCCCTTAAATATTGTTCATTTTGACTGCCGACATTGCCTTGAATTTTGATAATTAAATTGTCATTATAACTTGTTGTATTGACATCATTTTGACGGTTACGAGCAATCTTTAAACGCTCACGTGCTCTTGCCAGTCCATGTTCCAAACTCTGTCTTTGAATAGGTTTATTTATAAAATCGGCAGCATTAAGGTTAAGAGCCTGAATTGCCAAATCCATATCACCATGACCAGTTATCACAATAACTTCAGTTTCAGGAGCTCGTTTTTTTATCTCTTTTAACACTTCAATACCATCCATACCCGGCATCTTTATATCGGTTAAAACAATTCCGGGTCTCTCTGCATCAAAAAGCTCAAGCCCCTCTTCTCCTGACTCTGCGGTATAAATATCAAAGCCATAAATATCCAAAAACAGCTTAAACATTTTAAGTGTTGTTTTTTCATCATCAATAACCAAAATTTTTTCTGGGATATTTAGTTTAATACCTTCTTCTTTATTCTCTTGGTTTGCCGCCATCTCTATCTACACCTTTTTATTTTTTTGTATCATTATACTCTTTTTAACTAATTGTAATTATTGAGTACTTTTAACTTTAACAATTTTACTCTACTGCTGAAAATGTAAGATAAAATGTTGTCCCCTCTGTTGGCTTGCTATCAATTTTAATTGTACCACCATAATCACGAACAATACCATAGGTAATTGCCAAGCCAAGCCCCATACCTTTGCCAGTCTGTTTTGTAGTGAAAAAAGGCTCAAAAATTTTATTACGAACAACCTCTGGGATACCAACTCCATTATCTGTAACTGTAACTACAACTTTGCTATTTTCTGAATATGTGCGAACAAGAATATCTCCATAAAGGTCTGGTTCATACTCCATCTTCTCTTGAATAGCATCTCTTGCATTATTTAGAAGGTTGAAAAATACCTGCTGAAGCCTGTTGTTGTGACCCTTAACTTGAGGAAGATTATCAGCAAGATCAAGTCTAATTGCAATCCTTTGGATTGAGAATTGGCGACCTATAATTGATAATACCCCTTGAATAGGCTCTGAAAGAGTTACTCGCTCCATAGTTAGACCCGATTTTCTGCCAAACGCACGAAGATTATTTATTATCTCAGTTGCTCTGTCAACCTGTTCGCTTATCTCAGTTGCCATGTCCCTAATCTGTGATTCACTTATCGATTTTTTCTGATCCAAAAGCAAATTCAGATATTCACTGCCCATTTTAATTGTATTTAATGGCTGATTTATCTCATGAGCAATACCAGCACTCATCTCACCAAGAGTTTTCATTTTTGCTGCTTGAACCAGTTGAGCATCTTTTTCCATCATCTCTGTAATATCTGTTATGGCGACAACAATAGCTTGAGTCCCTCCGTAGCTGGTTGGGCATGCGTGCATGTTTACATAAAAAGGGTGACCACCATTTTTAATATGCAAAATCTTTGGATAATATAGATACTCTTTACCCGACTGTTTGTTGCCATCATCTTCTACATGCTCCCCATTTATAGAGCTGTCAAGAGAGATAAGACACTGTTTTATATGATCTTGTCCAAGTTTTTGAAAAGGCATACCAAAAAGCTCTTGCAGTGCATAGCCATAAAGTTCGGCTGCACGAGGGTTTGCATCCAAAATCGTCTCATTACTGCAATCAACAACAAAGATAGGATTAGGAGCAGAATCAAAAAGAGATCGATATTTTAATTCAGACTCCTGAAGCCGTTTGCGATAAAGACGAATAGACCAGACCATATTGAGGAATGAATCAGCCAATTGCGTCACTTCATCTCTTCCATAACTTTTACGATAAAAAACACAAATTCTACACAACTGCTCGTTTTTACTATCAATATGCCTAAAACGATGGGTTTGCTGATCAAAATGCCAACATGGCATATTAGTATCTTTGTAAGCAGGGCAGTTATTCATACCCCAACCAAGGTTTCCCTCTGGATCGACACAGTTTTCACCTGTATCTAAATTAAAATCAAAATTTCCTCTACTCAACTCATCTGAAATTCTGGTTAGACGTGTTATTGGCATTGTAATGTGTCGAGAAATAAGGTGACTTACATAAAAGATAACAACTATTACAGCAGATATAAATCCTAAAAACATAAATCGCAATCTTGATACCAAATTATCAATATGTCCTTTACTTAAACCAACATGGACCGTTCCAATTCTGTATAATCCTTCACTCATAGGGACAGAGATATCATAGGATATATTAGCCCCATGCTCAACAAGCTTTACACTGTGCAAAGCGTTCTCTGGAACTGGATTGGCTTTACTTAACTGTGCTGGAAATGGGAATGTAAAAGTGTGAGAGACCACCTGTTCGCTTTTATCAAGAACATAGATGTAATTGATCATGTGCTGCCTCTCTCTGAGTCTTGCTTCATCAAAAATAAGACTTAATAACTCAGGAGTATTTTTTTCAAGCACAAAACTTGCGCTTCTTTCAGCGATTGAGTGAGCTACAGCAATACCTCTAAGTTCAAGCTCTTTGGTTAAACCAGAGATAAGAATCCAGCGTGCAAGAATGGCAATTGTAGCACTTATGATAAGGATAACAACCAATATAGTAACATAAATCTGATTTTTTAAAGAGAGTTGCTGATAATAACGTATCAATTTGATTTACTCCTTTAAAACTTCTCTTTTTTAGTCAATTGTGACCAATCTGCAAGAAGAGTAAATCGTCCATCTTGTAATCTTGTAAAATAGACAGTATCCATGCCTTGATGGTCAGAAGGGCTAAAAGAGATACTTACATCAGTACCTAAAGAGAAATCATTCATTGAATTTATTGCCTGCAAAAAAGAGTGACGTGTCAGCTCTCTTCCTGCTCTTTGCAAACTTTCAACTAAGACTTTAGCATTTATATAGCCTTCAAAGCCAACAAAATTTGGCTCCTCTCCAGGATAGTAGTGCTCAAGAAGGCGTGTAAACTCTACAGCGCTTGGGGATATTCCTCCATCTTGTGTACGTGGCGGTGGAACAACTTGAGACATTATTACATTGACTTTACTGGTATTTATACCAATTAGATTGCGAGATAACTCTTTAGCTCCAACAAAAGAGACCATATAGAAAATAGGTGAAAATCCATTTTGTAAAGAGTTTCGTATAAAATTTGCACAAGGGTCAGATGTTCCTATAATTACAACAGCCTGAGCATCTGACTCCATAATTCTTTCAAGACCCTCTCCAATATCGTGAGTGCCTCTAACGTAACTACCACGAGCTACTGGCTCAAGATTAAACCGTTTAAGTGCAAGTTCAGTACCAGTAAGCCCATCAAATCCAAAGGCATCGTACTGATAGAAAACGGCAATCCTATTGAGCTTTAGCTCCTCTACTAAATGGTTTACAGCAGCCCCAGTCTCTTGATAGTAAGAGGCTCTTACATTAATAACGTATGGCAAAAATGGCTCTCGTAGAGCATTAGCACCTGTAAACATACCAAGTAGAGGAATTTGAGCCTCTTCTACTAATGGCAGAATTTTTAACGTTGTGGGAGTACCTACATAACAGAAAAGACCAAATACTTGATCTTCAATAATAAAACGCTGGGTATTGGCAAGACATTTAGGGGGATCGTAGCTATCATCTCTTGTGATAAGGCGGATAATACGTCCATGAACGCCTCCTTTTTCGTTGACATGGTTAAGATAGCACATTGCACCTTTTAATGTCTCCTGCCCAAGATAACCAGCATGACCCTGTAATGCCAAAGAAGACCCAAACACAACTTCATGATCATCAACGCTAAGTTTAATAGGTGGGATAGCAACCTGAATTGTGTCATCTTCACAGCCAGTAAATCCTGTAAAAGAGACTATTAGAAAAAATAAAATCCATATATTGCTAATATTCATATATACTTCTCCCATCAACTTTCGCGTCCATACCTTACAAGAATTATAGCCATATTTAAACCATACCAGATCGGATTGCAAATATCATATTACTTTTAATCTTAAATATTTAAAGTAAAGCTCTCCAGTAGGGAAAAAAGAGAGTCTATCTCTACATTTTAACCATTTTGCCATATCCACATATATGACAATTTTATTGTATATGACAGAGTTATAAAAAAGTAAGAATGTTATGATACATACTGTCAAATGGTGATTGCTGAAAAAATAGTGCACATAAATTGACAAGATGACACATATATGAAAAAATTTAGATGATATATGATACATAAATCTGTTAAGGAGTGAGTATAAAACTACGATGTCAAATCAAAAAGAGCCTACAGAAATTTTAAAACAGATAGCCTTTAAAAAGATAGCATTAACATCGACTCTGCTTATCTCTATCTTTATAACTTTTACAATTATTAGCACTCTATCTCTATTTGCTTATGTTCAATCGGCTCATTTCAGTAGATTAGTACAAAGTCAAATTAACAAAACAATTCCGGGTAAGATGGAGTGGAGCAACTTTTATCTATCTATATTGAAAGGCGAATTAGCTCTTAAAGATTACAAATTATCTCTTAACAGTAATGAGCTTATAGCTATTGATAACTTTCACATATCTGTTGTTTTATCAAATATTTTAAACTTCTCAGAACTCTTAAGTATGTTAAAAACTTTTGATTTTGATATATCAAAAATTATAAGTAACAATCTGATTATTGATAAGATAACTATTGAAAACCCACGTATATCTATCTCTATAAATCCAGATAACACTCTTGATATTGCATCTGCTTTTATAAACTCTTCAGGTGAGCAGGATCAAAAGGAGGAGAAAAAAAAAGAGCCTTTTAACCTGCCATTTAATATAATCGTAAATGCACTTACTTTAAGTGAAGGTACTTTTAAATATAGTGGTCAATCTGATAAAGAGAGTCAAAATCCAGAGCCAATAGCTATTGTAGTTGAAGATATAAACTTTCAAGCTAATGGTAATGTCTCAAATAAGTTGGGGGGAAATAGCGTAAATATTAACTTTACCCTCTCCATGAAATCTTATAACAGCGATTTGACTATTAGAGGAAATATTAAAGATAATTTTTTTGTATCAAATCCAATAGTTGATCTAACTGCTGATGCAAACCTTATGACATTAGAAATTCTAAATATGTTGGGATTAGTAGGCAAAGAGAATCAGAATATAAGTGGTAAGTTATCAATTCATGCAACTGTTGCTGGAAACCTAAATGACCCCTCTGTCACCTGTGAAATAGATTCTCCTGACAATAGAGTTGAGATAATGGGCAGAGGCTTAAAGAGAGCTGCCCTCTCAATTGCTATGGAAAAAAGAGAGATAACTATAAAAAATCTTGAATTTGAACCTCTAATAGAGCCTAAATCTCAATTAGACTCTATTAAAAAATTAAGTTCTAAAGGCTTTTTAAAAGATGATAAGAAAAATTATGAGAATAGAGTTTCTGATAAAAGTTTAAAAGCATCTGGTACCATATCTCTTGCCAAAGCGTTTCCCCAAGGTTTTTTGAGTAACATTTCTGATAATACTAAAAAAAGAGAGCAGATCGATATCAATAAGATATCAGGACACCTCACTATTTTGGGTGATAATATTAATATTGGCAAACTTCTTGAGTCTGAAAATATCGAAGGGATAAAAGGGATCGGCTCGTTTAAAGCAGATTTTGATGGTTCTCTTAATAATCCTGAAGTTAAATTTATTTTAAAAGCTAACAATGCATCTTATCAAGACTACCCTGTTTTAGATAGTGGTGATATTGACATTTTACTTACAGATGGAGTGCTAAATATTAGAAAATTTGACATAGCCTCATGCGACTCTTTACTAAAACTTGATGGTACTTTAAAGGTACTGGAACCCAAAAAAGATGGTACTTTTACACTTATCTCTGACCCTGTTTTTAATCTATTTGTAAACTCTGATAGGTTAAATCTCACAAAAATATTGGAATCTTTTAATGTTCTTAAAGATCAAAAGATAATAGCAACTCTTATTGCAAAATCTAAAATAACTGGAACATTAAAAAATCCTAAGGTTGCATTAAACGTTACTGGAAAAAACCTTGAGCTTATAGAGCAAAAAATTGAAAATATCAGCTTAAAGGCTGGCTATCAAAACAGAAAAACTATAATTGACTCTCTGCTTATTGCTCTTGATAACAACAATGCTGTTGAGGCAAAAGGGTGGATTGACCAGAGCTATCCATTAAAGCAACAGCAAAATGCTAATCTAAAACAGAGCCCAAAGTTTAAATTAGATATTTTCTCAAAAGGAGTTGATCTATCTCTTATTCAATCTATAAAAAAATATAGTGCAATAAAAGGTGTTGCCTCTGGCAATATATCGGCTGAAGGTCGTTTTAATGCTCTTTACGCATCTAATATCAACGGTAATATCTCATTGAAAAAAGTAGAGATTATGGATAAACCGTTTCAAGATTTTAGTGCAAAGTTAGCTTTAAAAGATAATAGAGTTAATATTAATGGACGGTTAAACTTTGATGTTGCTGGGAACTTTGATCTTAAATCTAAAGAGTTTGGTATTCGAGGAGATTTTAACAAAACTGAACTACTCCCATGGTTTAAATTTGCAGAAGTTGAAGGTATTGAAAACGGTAAAGTAACTGGTATTGTTGATATAAAAGGAAATACTAATAATTTAGATAAGATTTTAGCTAATTGCGATTTAAAAGAACTATCTTTAACTCTCTCAAAAGACTCTTCTATTTTTTTAAAAGATTCAAACTTAGATAAGTCGCAATTTTTAGTTCAAGCAGACAATATAAAGGCATGGATTGACGGAAAAAAGTTTAAAGTAGATAAGTTTAAAACCTTGCTACCTGAAAACGGAACCTTAGTCGTTGCTGCCTCTGGTGATATTGGAGGTAATATCAAGGCAGATGCAACTGCCATTTTACCGGTTAGATTTGCATCGGTGTTTGTTAAAGATATGCCTGATATTAAAGGAGCTTTAAAGCTAAAACTTAAAGCAGATATAAAGCATAGCGATGATATTAAAAATTCTGATATTGATGCAATAGTAGAGTTTGTTGATATTGGAGTTACATTGCCTGTTATGGAGTCTGCTGATGGCTCTGGAACATTGAAGTTTCAAAATATTAATGGAACTATTAAAGGTGATTTAAATAGCGTTGAAATAGTAAATATTACCGGTAAAATCAGTGATAATATTATAAAACAAAGAGAGATAAGGGATAAGAGAGATAAAAAAAAGAGCGCAGATGAAAAAAAATTTCTTGAGTCTGGAGAGTTTAGATTGAGTGGAAAAGCACGCTTAGCAGACTTTATGATAAAGGATATAGATGCAACACTTATAGCAAATGCCATTCCAATCAATATGGTAGAAGATTTAAAGGCAAATTTTGATACAGAACTGCACTTTACAGGAGATATAGATAGCTCTTCTAAAATTAATGGCAAAATTTTGCTTAACCAAGGTGAGTGGAGAGGAGATATCCATGTAGAAAAGAAGCTATTATCAACATTGACAGAGAAAAGCAGAGTAAGAAAAGAGATAAAACAGAAAAATGAGATAAACCCAATTCTTGAAAATATGCAGCTCAACATTGCAATAAAGGGTAAAAAGCCATTTATTGTTAATAATAATTTAGCATATATTGAAATTCATCCTGACATCAGAATAAGAGGAAGTGCTGCATCGCCGTTAGTATCTGGTAGATCAGAAATTGATCCTGGTATTATAAACTATCAGTCAACAGAATTTGAACTAACTCGGGGCATCATAGACTTTATCAATCCATATAAGATTGAGCCAGAACTTGATATTCAATCTCATCGCAAGATACGTGATTGGGATATTCTTTTAGCAATTTCAGGAACACCAGATAACTTAAACTTTAAACTCGCCTCTGAACCAAGATTGGAGGATGGTGATATTATATCTCTTCTTTTAAGGGGTAGAACTGTTACTGAATTAATTAATGCAGAGGGAGGCACAACTCTTTCTGCTGCTGGTATGTTATCACAAGTTGCTGCTTCAGCAGTGAGCAATAGAGTCAAATCTTCCACTGGTCTTGATATTTTTGAGGTTGGATTTAATAACAAAAATAGCACCTCTACAAATAGTGATGACAACGGTATTGGAGACTTTAATGTAACTGTTGGTAAAGAGCTTACCGAAAGGATAACCGTTAAGTATGGAACTGAAAATAAAGATGGAATAATGGTAGGGACAACATCAGCAGAATATAAGCTGATGGATAATGTATCTGTAAGTGGTTTTCAAGATTCTGAGGGGCAGTTTGGTGGTGAAGTGAGATATCGACTGGAGTTTAAATAAAGGAGATATTCAACTTGTTTAGATCAATATTTACTAAAAAAATACCTCTTATCTGTTTAATGCTCTATTCTATTAGCCCATTTTTTCTATTTAATATATCTATCTTAAATTGTTATGCTACAGATAATGAGAAAAAGCAGATTGAGGAGAGTGATGATTGCATTAACATCAAATCATTTTTGTTTAAAGGTAACAGCAGTTTTTCAGATATCCGCCTTAAAATGAGAATGAAGAGTTGGCACTCATCACTGCTTCCGAGCAATCTAAATTGCTATAGTGAAAGCTGGTTGAAAAGAGATATTTTATCATTAATTGAATTTTATAGAAAACAGGGATTTCCTGATGTCGATATAACTCACACTATTAAAACAGATAAAAGATATACTAAAAACAATAGAGGTAAAATTATAGTTGAGATAGATATTGATGAAGGTCTTGAATATGCAGTGACATTTAAAGGTAATACCTTCTTTTCTGATAAACAGCTTAGAAAAAAGGTTGATCTTGTGAAAAAAGGAAATGCCAATGATTCGGCTCTTAGCAAGGCAAAGGTTGATATAAAAAATATCTATATTGATTCTGGTTTTCAAGATGTCACAGTTGAGTTTAGGAAAGTAAAACAAGAAAAATCCCCAAAAAATAGTATCTGGAGTGTTGAGTTTCTTGTAAGCGAAGGAACAAGATCGGTTGTCAACCATCTTGAGATTAGAGGTAACCAAAGTGTATCAGAAGATGAAATTATGGAGTCAATGTTGACGCGTCAAAAAGGAACTTTAGAAAAGGGCGGATATAATTCAAATGTTCTTGATAAAGATATAAATGCTATTGAGCTTCTGTATCTAAGCAAAGGATTTCTTAATGCTACAGTTTCAAAAAATATATCTATAAATTCTGATAGTTCTCCTAAAGAGGGAAAAACTGTTAAAGGTAATAATAGTCAAAGTGCATCTCAAAGCAGAAAACATTATAAATCTGAAGAGAAAGTTGAAACTCAATTTGTAGATATTGAAATTATAATCAATGAAGGGATTCAAACAGTTGTAAATAGTTTGAATATTAGGGGGCTTATTGATGATACGAACTATAGTATATCTACAAAAAAGAGGCTTACCTTAAAAAAAGCAATGGAAAATTTATCCCTACGCCCGGGGGAACCATTCCGTGAATATATGGTCAAAAGCGATGAAAATGCTATTAGTATGATGATCTCTGAACTTGGCTATCCTCATGTTAAAATTAAAAGTGATGTGATTTTCAATAGTGATAAATCAAAGGCTGATCTATTATGGAATATTGAAAAAGGAAAGTTTACACGATTTGGTAATATTCGCTATTCGGGTAATATAAGACTTAAAGATGAAGTTATTGCAAAGCGTTTAGAGATAGAGTCTGGAGAGCCATTTTCCCTTAAAAAAGTTTTTGCAACAGAAAAAAATATAAGAGAGAGTTCAGCAGTAAAGTATGTGCAGGTTAAATCTCCGGGTCTTGCAACTATGGAGGATTCCCCTGATATTGAAGTTGTAATAGAAGAGTCCAAACCCTATTTTGTTGAGGCAGCAATAGGTTATGATACTGAGCAAAGTTTCTATATAGATACAAAAATAGGAGATAAAAATTTTCTTGGACATGAGATTGATGCATGGGTATCGACCAAGCTAAGTGGTATTGGATACAGAGCAGAAACTGGTCTTAAAAAACCTTTTTTCTTAGGAACAGAAATTGATGCAACTGGTAGTATCTATGTTGAGGATAAAGAGGAGTTAAACAAAAATTTTGGTATAAAATCTTGGGGTTATGAGAGTGGGTTCTCCAGAAATCTTTTTATTAAAAATCTCACAGCAGGGTTGAATTTGAAATATGAAAATAGAACTGTTTATGGAGATGCAGATATTGACACTTCAGAGAAGGAGACTCGCAATATTCTTATTACCTCGTTTGCAGTTGGTTACGATACAAGAGACTCTCTGGTTAGACCATCAAAAGGTCTCCTATCAAGCTGCTCTGTTGATCTATATACGGGTTTTGATAGTGATCTTGACAGATTTTTAAAATACCAAATTGATTTAAGAAGATATATATCTCCTTTCAATAAAGTGACTTTTGCTTTACGTACCCGTATGGGATATATTCAACCGTTTGGAACAGAAGGGAGTGTTGCTTACGATCAACTCTTCTTTCTTGGAGGAACACCAAATGTAAGGGGATTTAAGGAGAATATGCTTGAATATAATGGCAACAGCGACCCTGTTGGCGGTCAAGCTGCAATCAACGCAACTTTTGAAACAAGAATTGATCTACCAGCCGATTTTGAGCTTAACTGCTTCTTAGATACTGGTAAAATAGATGAGCTTGCCAATAACTTAGAATCAAGAGGATTTAGATCATCTATTGGAGCAGGATTTCGCTATATAACACCTATTGGACCTGTAGGTCTGCTTTATGGTCATAAGTTAAATGCTGAAGATGGAGAGAGTCCCGGCAGAGTCCATTTTAGTGTGGGTTATACATTTTAACTTTAACAAATTAATAACAATAAGGAGTACTATGTCGTTCTTTGTTCTTTCGTTCTTTGTTCTTTACATTATTTTAGGAGCTGTTGCAGGAGTTTTGGCAGGGCTACTTGGCATAGGAGGAGGGATTGTCATTGTCCCTATGCTAACGTTTATATTTACTGCACAAGGTATTCCTCATGAGCATATTCTCCATATAGCTCTGGGCACTTCGCTTACCAGTATTATCTTCACTTCAATCTCGAGCGTAAATGCTCATAATAAGCGTGGGGCTGTACTATGGTCTGTTGTTTTTAGCATTACACCTGGTATTTTAGTTGGAACATTTCTTGGAACATGGATAGCGGCATTACTATCAACAAACTTTCTTAGAGGTTTTTCAGGACTCTTTCTTATATATGTTGCTACACAGATGCTTTTAGGAATAAAGCCTAAGCCAACCAGAGATATTCCTAATACCTTAGGAATGGTAAGTATGGGCAGTGTTATTGGTATATTTTCAAGCCTTGTAGGAATTGGGGGAGGAAGTTTATCTGTTCCATTTTTGTTGTGGTGTAATACTGCTATACATAAGGCAATAGGTACAGCAGGGGCAATTGGCTTTCCTATAGCTATTGCAGGAACATTGGGATATATAATAAACGGACTTGGTGTTTCAAATTTGCCAGCTCACACCTTTGGTTTTATCCATATACCATCTCTCTCAGGAATTGTTATTGCAAGTATCTGTACAGCCCCTTACGGTGCTAAACTTGCACATAGTCTTCCAGTTGATAAGTTAAAAAAGATATTTGCGGTTCTTCTATATTTTGTGGGAATACGAATGATTTGGTATATACTGTAATCGGGCATAAACTGAACTTTTTATATTTTAGATTAGAGACGCTCCGTGCGTCTCTATAGGTTAATGATTTCTTGATAAACCTCAATTTATGATCTTACTGGGTACTTACTGGGTAAATACTTTAGAGCTTCAGATAAAGCGTTTTTTAACAAAATCTCTTCCAAATGCCAGTCCAGCTATTTAAAAGTTATATCTCCATTTCTTCTGAACCTGTATTGTTAATAACAACCTACACTTTATCTATTGAATTAATAGAAAATATATCACAATTTAAATACCTACTACTCTTATATCCCTACTAATTTTTAAACTAAACTATATGAAAATTTAAAAACACAAAAATGTAAATTGAAAAGGTTTTTTGATTGCATTTTTGTAATTAATTTAAAATAACTTAATACAATTTACCAGTTTAGATATAAGATATCGGCTGGAAAGATAGATTGTTTAACAATGGCATATAAATTGCTTTGTGCTATTCTACAAATAGAGATAGTGCCTTTTATATAACTCTAAATTTAAAGGGTGAAACTAATAAAAATGATGTTAATGACTTCAAAATCGCAAATAATAGAAGACGAACCTCAGATAAACAATATATCTGAAGATCTCACATTTAAAAGAAGAGAGCTTATTGAAAATTTTGCTACTTCAAAAAAAGTCTCTATTTTGCAGGGGGCACTATCTGAGACATCTATACTTGAGTATGAACTATTTAAAACCTCTGAATTTATAGAGTCTTACACCAGAGTTATTGATGAATATTTTCAAAATGTCTTTGCAACAAGTAGTATAGCACGCCAAATAACAGTTAGCGGATATCCATTTGCTCTTATAGCTTTAGGAGGATATGGCAGAGCCGAGCAGTGCGTACACTCTGATGTAGATATTTTAATTCTATTTGAAAAAAAACTTCCTACAAATACTGAATCTCTTGTCAAAGAGATTATCTATCCTCTTTGGGATGCAAAACTTGAAACTGGTTATGCTGTCAGGACAATAAAAGAGTGCCTTACAATGGCATGGGAAGAGTTTGACATTCTTACAACCATGTTAGATGCAAGATTTATATGCGGTGCTTCTCATATCTATTCCATGTTGATGGAGAAATTTAGAACCAGGTTATCTAAAAAATATATTCAAATAAGTTTGAATCGCCTTATAGAGCAAAGTCATAAAAGGTATATTGATTACGGAGATTCTACCTATCTTTTAGAGCCAAATCTAAAATCAGGTCATGGGGGTCTTAGGGATTACCACACAATATTATGGTATGCCAGAATAGTAGCAGATATAAAATGTCGCAGAGACCTTGAAAGATACGGTTTTTTATCTCACGATGAGTTCAATACTCTGGAAAATTCTCTTCTATTTATCTGGAACATAAGAAATATGCTTCACTATATTTCTGGTCGAAAGTGCGATCAACTCCATTTTGAGCATCAAGTAGAGCTTGCTAAACTCTCTGGCTTTAATGATAAAAATGGACATAAAGCAGTTGAGACCTTTATGGGAGAGCTCCATTCAAAAATGGATTTTATCAAACAGATAAATATTATGCTCACAGAAGATATCCAGTTGAGTAAAAGAGCACGATTATTTACATCAATCAAACGCAGCACAAACTATAAAGGAGTTGTGATTCGTGAGAGAAGACTTGAGTTTGATACGGTAGAGATGATTCCACATCAACCAGAACTTCTTTTGAAAATATTTGTTGAAAGTGGCAGATTAAAAAAACCTCTTTCTATAGAGGCGAGGCGTATTGTAGGTGAGTTTGCATATTTAATTGATGATAACTTCAGACAAAATAACCAAAATGTTGAAGCCTTTGAACAGATTCTCTACTCATCTTTATGGGAATTTAATGTCCTCAATGTAATGTTGACAACTGGGCTTTTAGCTAAATTTGTGCCTGAATTCTCATTCATATTTAATAAAATTCAGTATAACCAATACCACCTTTTTCCAGTAGATAAACACTCTATTCGCTGTGTTCAGGTTATAAACAGTTTTAGAGAGGGTAACAATGATAGTACTCTATCCAATACTCTTTATGCTGACATATATAAAGAGCTGAGAAACAGAAAAACTTTGATGATGGCAGCTCTACTTCACGACATTGGAAAAGCAGATCCTGCTGAGGAACATTCTGAAAGAGGTGCTGAGATTGCCCGTAAGATAGTAGTTCGTTTTGGTTACTCGCAGTCAGATGTTGAGGAGGTTGTGTTTCTTGTAAGAAACCATCTATTTCTAATAAAGATTGCCACACGCCGTGATATAAGTGACGAGGAAACTGCTGTATTCTGTGCAAGCCAAATTGAAAAAGTCTCTGTTCTAAAAAAACTTTACCTATTGACCGTTGCAGATTCGATAGCTACAGGTCCAAAAGCTTGGAATGGTTGGACAGAGGCTCTTCTTAGAGACCTATTTATGAAGGTAATGGGAGTTCTAAAAAACAGAGAGCTTGCAACCAAAAAAGCTGCAAAGGCTATACAGAAGAAAAAAGAGGAGGTACTTGAACTTAATCAAAATGGATATCAAGAGATTACATTTAAGCATAAAGAAGATAGTGTAACAAGATATACTAAATGGGATGAGACTCTCCTTTTACAAGAGCTTGATAGTATGAGTCGCAGATATCTTTTATATGTATCTGCACAAGAGATAATTTCTCATCTAAATCTTTATAGACAGCTTGCAAATAGAGATTTTCTATGGAAAGTAACATCTGATAACGATTCAGATATTAGAACAATAACTATATGTGGAAAGGATAAACCTGGATTTTACTCAAAATTAGCCGGTGTATTTTTTCTCAATGGGCTAAATATTGTAGGTTCTCAGGCATATTCATTTGGCAGCAATACCGCACTTGATATTTTTAAAGTGATGCCACCTAAAGACAAGATATTTGAAAATGAGAAGTGGGAAAAGGCTGAAAAAGATCTTCAGCAAGCACTTAACGACGATGCTTTTCTTGAACGTCTAAAAGATAAGTTACCAAAGGTCATTTCTCCTAAATACGGTCAGATACCCATACCAAATAAGGTTAGGATCGATAATAAAACATCAAGTTTTTTTACTGTTATTGAAGTTTTTACATTCGACTTTCCAGGACTTTTGTTTGCTATAACCAATGCTCTCTACAAGCTCGATCTTGATGTTAGAGTTGCGATGGTTGCTACAAAAGTTGATCAAGTAGTTGATGTTTTTTATGTAAAAGCTGTAGATAACGGAAAAATAGATGATATAAAGAGGCAAGATGAGATAAAAAGTGCAATTCTTGAAGCTCTTCCTTTAATTACAAATTAATAGGAGTTAAACAAATATAGTTTATAATAATTAAGTTTAAGTTCAGCACTATAACGGTACTGTATTACATATATAAAGTTACGAATATAAGAGGAGGATTTATGAAAAAAATTGAAGCAATTATTAAGCCTTTTAAATTAGATGATGTAAAAGAAGCTCTGAATGAGATCGGAATTCAGGGGATGACAATAACAGAAGTAAAGGGGTATGGCAGACAGAAGGGGCACAAGGAGATATATAGAGGGGCAGAGTATGTAGTTGACTTTGTTCCAAAAATTAAAATTGAGATTCTTGTAAAGAAAGAGCAGGCAGATGAGGTTGTAAATACAATATGTAAGGCTTCCAACACAGGTAAAATTGGTGATGGTAAAATTTTTGTTCTTCCTGTTGATGATGTTATAAGGGTAAGAACAGGTGAGAAGGGAGCCGATGCTCTATAAAGTGTTGAAAAAAACTAATTTACAGAATGATTAAAGTATAACCAAAATATTATAATTTAACACAATATCATAAAAGGAAAAATTGAAATGACACCAGCAAGTATTGTTGCAAAAATTAAAGAAGAAAAGATAAGAATGATCGATATAAGATATATGGATTTTCCCGGAACATGGCAGCACTTTACAGTACCTGCGTGTGAGTTTACAGAGTCTTCATTTGAAGATGGTTTTGGATTTGATGGCTCCAGCATGAGAGCGTGGCAGGGCATTGATAATAGCGATATGATTGTTATTCCTGATCCTACTACAGCCAAAATGGATCCCTTTTTTGCACAACCAACTCTTGCAATTATAGGTGATATTAAAGACCCTATTACTGGTGAATCATATTCAAGAGATCCTCGTCATATTGCCAGAAAAGTTGAGCAATATGTAAAAACTACAGGTCTTGGAGACACTGTATTTGTAGGACCAGAACCAGAATTCTTCATATTTAACAACGTTCGTTATGGTGTTGAAGCTAATGCAGCTTTTTATGAGTTAGACTCTGACGAAGCAATCTGGAACTCTGGTCGTGAAGAGATGCCCAATACAGGATATAAAATTCGTCATAAACATGGCTATTATCCTCTTCCTCCATCTGACAAATATCAGGATATGAGAACCGAAATGCTCCTCACTCTTGAAGATTTAGGAATTGCAATGGAGTGTCAGCACCATGAGGTTGCAACTGCTGGACAGTGCGAAATCGACTTAAGATTCAGCAGTCTTTTGGATATGGGAGATAAACTTGCTTGGTTTAAGTATGTTCTTAAAAATGTTGCAGCAAAGTATAACAATAGCGTTACATTCATGCCAAAACCTCTTTATGGAGACAATGGAACTGGTATGCACACCCATTTAAGTATCTGGAAAGATGGCAAAAATACATTTGCTGGCAATAAGTATGCAGGATTGTCTCAAGAGGCGCTCTATGCAATAGGTGGTATAATGAAGAACTGTAAGGCTCTTTGTGCGATTACTAACCCAACAACAAACTCCTATAAGCGTTTAGTTCCAGGATTTGAGGCTCCAATAAATCTGGCATACTCAAGCCGTAACAGAAGTGCATCTATAAGAATTCCAATGTATTCAAGTTCACCTTCTGCAAAGAGAATTGAGTTTAGAACTCCAGACCCATCATGCAACGGCTATCTTGCATTTGCAGCAATGACAATGGCTATGATTGACGGTATTCAAAATAAAATCGATCCGGGTGATCCTCTTGACAAAAACATCTATGATCTCCCACCAGAAGAGCTTGCAGAGATTGCGTCTGCTCCCGGTTCTCTTGGAGAAGCTCTTGATTCTCTTGAAAAAGATAATGAGTTCCTTTTGAAAGGCGATGTATTTACAAAAGATGTTATTGAAAAGTGGATTACATACAAAAGAGAGAATGAACTCACACCTGTAAACAGCCGTCCACATCCATATGAGTTCTATCTATATTACGATATCTAAATTTATCTAATGACAGAACACTTTTCTGTCTCTACTTATTTCTAAAAATCTAAATTTATTAACATTATTGAACCTATCCCATGTAGATGTTATAATCCTCATCTGCATGGGATAGTTTGCTTTTATAAACTAACAATTTCAACTATAATAAAAATAACATTATGAATAGATATAACGCTCTTTTACCTTACATAAGCCTTCTTCTTGCCACATTAATATGGTCAAGCTCTTTTGTTGCTCTTAAAATTGCATTTCAAGGATATGATCCTATGGTGGTTATTTTTGGAAGAATGGCGGTAGGTAGCATCTCTTTTTTAATACTTGCAATGATTTTTAAAGATATTCTTAAAAATAGGGATGTGAAAAATAAGAGTCTGCGAGCCGATATTAAGCTAATGCTCATAATGGTTATCTGCGAACCGTGTCTCTATTTTATATTTGAAGCTAAGGCATTGGAGCTAACTTCCGCCTCACAGGTTGGAATGATAACAGCTATTATGCCGTTGCTTGTTTCAGTAGTTGCATTTTTTGTACTAAAAGAGGAGCTTACAGAGAAGATACTCGCAGGGCTTACTATTTCTGTATTTGGAGCGTGTTGGCTCAGCTTTAGCGGAGAGGTTGAAGCAAATGCACCCAATCCTCCGCTTGGTAATCTATGTGAATTTATAGCTATGGTTTGCGCTGCTGGATATACTATCTGCCTTAAAAAACTTACACAGAGAGGTTACTCTCCTTTTTTTCTTACAGCGTTACAGGCAATTGGTGGTGCAATATTTTACTTTCCAATGCTATTTCTTCCATCTACAGCACTACCCATAACAGCCCCTCTCCTACCAACTATAGCTATAATTTATCTTGGAGCTGCGGTTACTTTAGGGGCATACTCTCTTTTTAACTTTGGTGTAAGCAGAATTCCAGCTGGTCAAGCATCAGCTTTTATTAACCTGATACCAATTTTTTCTTTGATTCTTGGCATTGTCATATTAAACGAACGACTCAATATACAGCAATATGCAGCCTGTGTGGTTATATTTTTAGGAATATTTTTAAGTCAATATAAAACAAAAAGGGCTGAAGAACCAATATCAGAAAAAGGCTCTCTTACAGCAGAAGATACAATTTCTGTAGCTGAACCTATATCGGTAGTGAAATCTATACTTGATAAAAGATAAATATGGAACTACTTTATCACCCTCTCCCCCCACTCCACAACAGCCTTGCTTTAAGGACATTATAGTAATTATTCCTTGAAAAGGAGATCATTTTTACAGGATATTGCCCTTTGGTGACAACTATTCTGTCCTTTGAATCAATAGCCATTCCCTCCTGACCATCAAATGTAAGCACAATATCGCTTGCGTCTCCTTCAAGTTGAATTTCAATTTCGCTACTGTCTGGTATAATAAGTGGTCTGTTGGTAAGTGTAAAAGGGCATATTGGTGTTAAAATTATACCGGGAACTGTTGGATGGATGACAGGACCTCCAGCAGCAAGAGAGTATGCAGTTGAACCCGTGGGTGTTGCAACAATAAGACCATCTGCTTTAAACGTGGTTAAGTATGAGCCATTTATATAAACGGCACTGTAGGCAAGGCGTGATAGTGCCCCTCTATTAAGCACTAAATCGTTGAGTACACTTGCAGTAGAACTCTCTCCATTTGGTCTAATTACACAAACTTTAAGTCTCATCCTCTCTTCAATATAAAATCTTTCTTCAAGAAGTGCCTCTAAAGCATCATAGAGCTTTCCTTCAAGAGTTTCAGCCAAAAAACCAACCTCTCCAAATTTGATTCCCATAAGTGGAATATCTCTGGTTCTTGTCAATCTGGCAGCACTTAAAAAAGTGCCATCACCGCCAAGTACAACTATACAAAATACATCTTCTCTTGGAAGGATTTGGGCAAAGCCATCTGCATATACAACATCAACATCTCTTTCTGTAAGCCACTTTTCCACTTCAACTGCTTTTTTTTTTGCCCGATCATCTCTTTTAACCAGCAAAGCAATACATTTTTTATTCATATTAAAAATCCATAACCTTAAGACTGTAAATTTACCGAATACTCTTTTCGTAACCTTACACCCGTAGATTTAAGCCGGTAATAGTTTTAAATCAACTTCTCTAACTTTAGAGTAGTAAATATACAATTGATTTTTATAATATTTGGTGATTAATTAATAAAATTTTTACAAACGAATTTGCTTTTTATATGATATTATCATACGCAATATACACTATTAATATCTTTAAGAAAAGAATGAACCCCGTATTAAGATAAGGTTACGCTCCATTATGAACAAATTAATCTACATAGTATCAATAATAGCTGGTGGTCTTGTTATTCCGATTCAGGTAGCTGTAAACACTCTACTTAAAAAACATATTGGTGCATCAATGCAAGTAACCTTTATCTCATTTCTTGTAGGAACAATAGCATCATTTTTTATATGTATAGCTGTCAGGTATCCTTTGCCAACTTCTGCTGGCATAAGTGCAACATCGTGGTGGATGTGGTTAGGAGGTTTGTTAGGGACATTTTATGTTTGGTCAACAATATTTGCAACTCCACATATAGGTGCAGCTCTTGCTATGGCTCTTACTGTCGCGGGACAGATGATTGCCGCACTTCTTTTGGATCATTATGGAGCACTGGGATTACAAAAGTATCCACTATCGTTTATACGAGTTACAGGCATTGTATTGGTTATTATTGGTGTGGCTTTGATCGCATCTACTAAAAAATAGTTGAATTTGAATTGGAGATTAAATATAGAAAATGTGTATCTTACAAAACAAATTTATAAAAATTTTAAAGTTGCTTATAGTTATTGTTGTTATCTTATTAGCAGCAGTATTTACCTCAAATGAAGTCAGAGCTGACCTAAATAAGGAGCAGACTCAGCTTCAAGTGTTGCAATCGTTAAACTTAATAGCAGTCTCTTTAACTCACATAATGAATTACAATGACAAGATGGTTCTTGATCAGGAGTACAACACCATTATCAATAATTTGAATTTGAGCAATATTCCTGATGCAGACATCATAACACTGCTTCAAGAACTTATGGATCTGCTAACAAGTTCTAAAATTCAAGAGCAGGAACGGGAACACCTTTTGAGCCGCTTTGATAAAAATGTTCAAAACGAGCTTAAACATAGAGTAAGATCGAGAATTTTAGATACAGATATACTTATCAATCCATATACTACAGTTTTAAGTGCTGTGCTTTCAACTGGCTCATTTTATTTCAATTATAGAGCACAAATGGATTCTTATGCTAAAGAAAAAGAGGAAGGAAAATGGGCATTAGAAGTAAAAACCATGCAAGGGCTTAATAATTTCTACAAAAAACTGCTAAAATATTCATGGGAGTTGATGAGGCGGTATAATTTTCCTGATGAGTGGCGATTAGATGAAAAACAGATCAGCGACTATACAGACATTTTAAAAGAGTCTGATCTCCATAAAAGGTATCGCAAGTTAGAGCGAATTGAAAATAGTTTCCAAAAATTCCCACCTTACTGGTATTATCGAGGTCAATCAGCTCATGAAATCGGTAAAAACGAAGATGCACTTAATTGCTTTAATCAGTTTCAGCAAATCCATCAGAGGATATTGAGAAAAGATCCATATGCTGCCTCTGTTGCCATGTACAAAACCATGCTAACGGCTGAGTTAGCAGAGACAAACCAGATAAAAAAAGACTTAGAGCTAATTTTATCCAATTCTAATGATTATGATTGGGGTAATATACTTTTTGCTGCTCTTCAGTATGCACGTTTAGGAGATTCTGATATGGCTTCTAAACTTATTTTGCGTAATTTGGATAATGGTCATATTGCATTCATAGATTCTCCTGACATGATCCGAAAAGTTGGTCCGGCTCTACTTGTAAACGCTAAACCTGAGCTATTCAATCGAATTATGGATATGGTGCTAAGAAATGATAAGGTAAAAAATTACGATCTTCTTTGGCTATATGGACAAATTAGAAACAGTGATATTTTAAGAAGAGTACAACCTGAATTTGACCGCGTTTTATTACAAACCACTGATAAATCCCTTGTAAATCCTCTAAATCTTTTTAAGGGGAATAATCTTCTACTTTTTTTACCAACTCGCTGGATGGTTGAAAACTCCTTAGTAACTTTGCACTTCAAAAGCGAAGCTGGTGAAAAAGAGTTTACTCCTGTTGATGCCTCTGTGATGCCAAATCTTCCAGAAATGACGGTATTAACTTTTAAAAATGTATTTTCGATCAAGCCATTTATAAAGAAAAAAAATTCTGCCAATATAACCATCTCGTTGATTTGTGAGAAACTTTCGGCAGATAGAGCAGAAATAGAAAACTACAATATAAAAATGCTCTTTAAATCGGAAATAATTAGCTCTGATGAACAACTATCTAAAATTATAAAATATACCAATAATCTATTTAAGGTGGGTACACAAAGCATTGACACTGAAAAAATAGAGCAAGCTCCAGACGACTTCACAGTGTGGTTTAATAAAGAGAAAATCATCTTGAACGGAGAATCTTTTAAGTGGAACGAAGATGGTGTTGTCGTATCTAATATCGATAATAATAAAGCTATAAATCAATCCAATAAAACCGATGGAGTCAATCATCTGCCTATTTACCAGCAACACTCTTTCAGTGAATCAACTATCACAGAATCAGATATCAAAGATTAATAATGAACTGTTGTTTATGATGAAGAGATCAATAACCTATATATTTAACAGACTATTTCAACACACATCTTTACAATGTGCGTTTTTCTCAGGAGAATCCAAAAATGTTTAGTAATTTTAAAAAATCTGGAAGTGGTACGCCAATTGTTGTTAAAAGCCCATCAACGGGAGAAGTTTTAAGTACAATTAATTCATTTACTGAGGAAGAGGCAAAAGATGCTATTAAACGAGCCAAAGAAGCTCAAGCAAAATGGCAAGAAGTGCCATTAAATGAGAGAATAAAAATTCTAAAAAGATTTCAGCATATCCTTGTAAAAGAGACTGATGATGTATGTAAAATAATTGCTTCAGAAAATGGTAAGCCAATGCAAGAAGCATTGCAGACAGAGATCCTTCCTATCAATATTCTTACAGGGTATTTTCTAAAACGGGCAAAAAAACTTTTGGCTGATAAAAAAATTCCTATAAGTTTAATCAAATACAGAAAAAGTTTTATAAACTATAGACCACGTGGCATTGTATTGGTTATTTCCCCCTGGAACTACCCATTTTCAATACCAACTGGAACGATTATTATGGGTCTATTAGCGGGAAATGCTATTATCCATAAACCTGCCAGTTTAACTCCTCTTATTGCATTAAAAACACGAGAGCTTTTTGATAAGGCTGGTCTCTCCCCAGACCTATATCAAGTTATTCCATCTTCTGGAGCATTAGGTTCAAAAATGATTGAAATGGGAGTAGATTACGTTAATTTTACAGGTTCTACACAGGTTGGGTTAAAGATATCTGAGATGTGTGGAAGACTTATGATTCCTTGCAGTATGGAACTTGGTGGAAAAAATCCAGCAATTGTATGTGAAGATGCTGATATAAAGAGAGCTGCAGCTACGATTGTATTTGGTGGACTTACAAATGCAGGGCAAACTTGTGCTTCAATTGGAAGAGTTTATGCTCATGAAACTGTTTATGAAAAGATAGTACAACAGGTAGTAGAGCGAGTAAAAAAATTTCGCATTGGAAACTCTATGGAAAAAGAGGTTGATATAGGTCCAATAGTAGATAAATCACAATTGGATATTATTGAAACTCATATCAAAGATGCTGTATCAAAAGGTGCCAAAATATTGGTTGGAGGAAAGAGAGTTGAAGGTAGTGGACAATTTTTTGAACCAACCGTACTTGTAAATGTTACTGATGATATGTTGGTGGTAAACGAAGAAACTTTTGGTCCAGTTATCCCAATAATGAAATTTGACTCATATAAAGATGCTATTTATAAGTCAAATAATTCAGTTTATGGTTTAACAGCTTATATCTTTTCTGAAAATAGAAAACACGCCCAAGCTATTGCAAAAAAGATTCAAGCTGGAACAGTTATGATTAATGATGCTTTAATAACATTTGGAATTCCGGAAACTCCATGGCAGGGGGTAAAAATGAGCGGAACAGGTCGTACACACTCTGATGAGGGATTTTTACATCTTTGCTATCCTTATCATATCAATGAAGACTCAACTTTAAAACTCAAAAAAAGCCTTTTTTGGCAACCATATTCTACAAAAACTTATAATCTTCTAAAATTTATGGCTAACCTGCTATATGGTAAAAGCTGATCTTAATTGTAGTGTCCAATATCAATTAGAGGACAATCAACATGGAACAAGATTATTTCTTATCAAAGAATAATAATCGTAATAAATTATCAGAACTTATTACCATTAACAATCTGTCTGTCAGAGCTACAAATGTCTTACTCCAAAATGTTAAATCTATCGAAGAATTACTATCTTTGCAAAAAAAGAACTTTGGTCGTAGTAGTTTAAATGAACTCCAATATATAATCAGCTCTATTTGTTTAAAGAAGTCTTCAAACAGTAGTGATGCGAAACAAATTGATTACAGTTCTTATGAAAACAGTAATGTATTGATATTAATAAATTATACCTATTATTTAAAAAGAAATCTCAAATGAGCAAAAATCCAGATATTCTAACAATTCCTGAAGCAGCAGAATATTGTGGTGTAACCAGAATGAGTATGTGGCGGTGGGTTAAGGCTGGAAAAATTAAGGCGTTGACAACTCCTGGCGGACATCACAGAATTAACAAGTCTGACATTGAAAAAGCATTTCAATCAGAAGAGATGCATTCTTTAAATGAGAGTATAGAATTAGATAATCATAAAAAAGTCTCCATTAATAATGAAGATATCCTAACAATTCCTGAAGCAGCAGAATATTGTGGTGTAACCAGAATGAGTATGTGGAGGTGGGTTAAAGTCGGAAAAATAAAGGCATTTGTAACTCCTGGTGGACATCATAGAATCATTAAATCAGAACTTGAAAAATTATTAAAAGATAAAGATATTAATACGATTCTCCATGAGGAAAATTCCAATATACCTAAAAAAACTACCATAATAATAAAAGAACCATCTTATTCTATAGATGAGTCTTTGAGTCGTAAAATCTCTGTCTCTACCGCCATCGAAGAGCTTATTGATGAGCAAAAACGCCCCTTAAAACGTGCAGAGATAATTGAGCTGCTTGACGGTCAATTTACAGAAGGTAATATTACAGCGGCTTTGGGAAAAGATACAAGATTTATAAGTATTGGCGAAGGATTCTATGATTGCCCAGAAAATTGGCAGCAACGCAATATCAATGATTTTATAAAGCTGCTGCCCGAACCAGTGGCAGAATTTGCACGATACCTTGTTAGCAAAAACAACTGCTCATACAAACTTGTTTTGGCTTTGGTTTTTATAAGAGGAATGGATAACAACGGCTCATTTTATCTACCAACTCTTAAAGAGCGTTTTTTCAGTTATTATCTGAGCCGTAAGAAAAAAGGGCTTGTTGTGGAAGCTGATAATGTTACTATCAGTAAAATTGAATCTATAGAAGATGTTTTTATTAGAAGTGCGACTATTGAGCCTATTAAAAGTTTTATACGTTCCATGTTCTTTATTCAAAACAGTAAAACAATTTTACTTCAACGAAATCTGGTTGAGCTTTTGTCAAATACCACTACACAGCATTTACTCATCATTACTCTATTAAAAGCAATTGATGACTATTTTCTGCAACTATCCCCTTATAAATCTTTATCTGGTATTTTAGAGAATCCAGCAATTTCAAATAACCAACCATCTTTAAAAGATACAGAATCTTCAGTACACAATACTCATCACTTAGAAAAAGAGCTAAAAGATTTTACTCCACTCGATTCTTATAACAATAATGATTATTATATCGTTGATAAGGAGGAAGAGAACTCTTTTTCAATCTCTATTAAAACCAGAGACAAGGCTAAAATCAAGATATGAGTTCAACGCCAAATTCAAGAGCATTTTGGTGCGACTCCTGCAATGTACCTTTGCTTGGAAATATCTGTCATGCCTGCGGATCGGCTGCAAGAGAGATGTCAACAGCATCACTTGTGCCTGTTTTTCGTCAAGAAATTAACTATCTCAAAAATAGAGTAACACCTGAATTACAAAGTTTTTTATATGATATGGAAATATGGGTAACACCGAGTAATCACACCTACTACGGACATGGTGAAGCTCTTTTCCGATTATCTGGAACATCAGCAGAAATCCACGATTTAAAGACTCCAACACACTCTGCAAATTATAGCAGCCGTTCAAAAGATAAGGCATTGCAAATATTACGTAATGCAAACAGACCATATATTGAGCAGATGCAGTATGAGGCAGAAGAGTTCATAAGAGAAACAATAAGCGAATATAAAAGATTGCCCGTTTTAATCTCATTTTCAGGGGGTAAGGATTCAACTGTAGTTTCTCATTTAGTTATGAATGCTTTGGGTAGAAGTGATATTTTGCATATTTTTGCTGACACAACTATAGAGTTTCCAGACACTTATAAATATATCAATAAATTTCAGCAAGAACACCCATTAACTCCATTTATAATCAGCCGTTCTCAACTTGATTTTTTTGAAACGGCTAAGTCTATTGGACCACCAAGCCGTATTTTGCGTTGGTGCTGCACTACCCATAAAACCAATCCATTATCAAAAATTATAAACAGTCTGAGTCCAAATAAAGGAGTGCTTACTTTTGATGGGGTTAGGAAGTCTGAATCTCCACGCCGTTCTGAATATCCTCGCATTTCTAATCAACATAAAATCGCAAGGGAAATTTTAGCAAGACCTATAATTAATTGGACAGACCTTCAAGTGTGGGCTTATCTGTTTTTTCACGGCTTAAATTTTAATAATGCATACAAAAAAGGATTTCGTAGAGTTGGCTGCCTTTACTGCCCGTTTAATAGCGACTGGTCTTATGAAATAACAAAAGAGTGTTATCCCAAAAAATATGAACACTGGCAGGCTTTTTTAATGGAACAGGCATTGAGAATGGCTCACCCTAATCCTGAAAATTTTACTGATAAAGGTTGGAGAGCAAGAGCTGGTGGACGTGGGCTTGATTATTACAAGGCTTCTATTGAATCTGCACCATGCCTTTTATCAGACACGGCATTATATTATCAGTTATTGAGTGGAGATATTAAAAATGTTCGTCATTTTTTACGTCCTTTTGGTCCTCAAACATGGATTAGAAAAAATGATTATTCAGAAGCCTTTTTTATACATGACTATCAAACCAATGAGCTATTAGCAAGTGTGGAGGTAGGATTTCAAGATAAAGCTATAAGAATAAATTATCTATTAGAAAAAAACAGATTATTGTTCAGGCAACGTGTTGAAAAACAGATTAAAAAAATTCAATCATGTTTTTATTGTGGAGCTTGTGGAGCTAAATGCAGCATGAAAGCATTAAACATAAGTGATAAATATTCTATAGACGACTTAAAATGTGTAAGCTGTCTAAAGTGTGTTTCTCATGACTGTCCAGCGGTTAAATCATTACACTATAAAGGTTCAAAATAAATGGCAGAGTTTAAATTCGGTTTCGAGGAATCATGGTTTCGTCTAATAATTAAAAAACTTCCAAATCACCCTGATCTTTTTCTACCAAAAGCAGTGGAAGAGGCACAGGGAATCTTACGGATTGGTAAATTAAAGGTTGGGGCAGCAAAGGTATGGGCTGAATCTGCTGGTATTATAAAAAAAAAGAAGAATCAGTTTGTATTGACCACGTTGGGTCATCTAATCAGAAAACATGACCCAGATATGGACGATGATGGTATCTGGTGGGCAATACACTATAACCTTGCTAAACAGAGCAGCCCTGCATGGTTCTATTCGTTTTATTTCAATGAATTTACAAACGATATATTTGACCGAAAATCTTTAGAAGATGAATTAAGAGCATGGTGGAATAAAGATCATGAAAAACCAATGACTGACAGCACATTTAATAATCTTATATTTCAACCATTAAAGCATATTTTTCTTGGCACTGGTGGAGATAAAGGAACTCGTTTTGGTAAAGATTTTGGTTTTTTTGAGGAGCAAGATAATAACAGTTTTTGCCGTAAATCAGTTAATTACAAAATACCACCCGCAGCAATAGTCGCATACTCTCTTTTAGATTGGGCAAAAGAGAATCAACGCCAATCTGTTCATTTAGAAAAACTGCTTGAGTCTGGCGGAATCGGTAAAATTTTAAGGCTTGATAGAGCCTTACTTGATGAGATTCTTATACAAATTGGCGACTATTACAACAAACAAGTAGGCTGGGTAAGCCATACTGCTGGACTTAATTCTGTTTCAATTATGGATTTAGAGCCATTGCTAATGATAAGTGCGTACTATCACGAACTTGAGGGTGAAACCCCAGAAGTAGCATTAGAAAAAGGCAAAGCTGAAATTCTTGAGATTGAAAAAATGCAGATAACTCCAACAATCTTTTCATAAGCCTTGAGGAGATATAACCATGCAGATTCTTAATATTTTTATAGAAAAATGGCATACTTGCAAAGAGAGACGTTATCCTGTGATGTTTATTATTCCTTCTAAATGGGGAGTTTTGACAGAACCAATGGTTGATGAATTTGCAGGTATTATGAATGGCAAGTCAATTGATTTTGCTGCACGTTATCAAGGGGCATTGGATACATTCCTAACCCGCAATATGCTTCAGAGAGAACTTACTGAGTTATCCCAATTAAACCCTGCAATTATCTCTAATCTTGAACCTTTTTACAGCAAGTGGCAGACTGACGAACGATTGGACTTTATACGTTATATGTTACGGACAGAGATGCCAAATGGAATTGTGATAGTTTTGTATTGTCAGGAGAATTTAGCAGATATTAGAGCAATAGACCCAAATAATCGTGGTTATATCTGGGCGTTGGGATAAATATCGATATATATAAGGAGCTTACTAACATGGATCAAGACGCAGTTTTAAAGACCATTAAAAAATTCAAAAAAGCATTAGAGTCAATTAACATAATAGTTGATCAACTTATTCTGTTTGGTTCTCATGCTGTTAATACAGCTCGTGAATATAGCGATATTGATTTGATAGTCATCTCATCAAGTTTTTCTAATATGAATTATTGGGAACGTATTGATATTTTGACAGAAGCTATTTACCAAGTTTTCGCTCCTATTGATGCAACTGCTTTTACGCCTGAAGAGTGGAAAAATCAAAAATCATTAATAGTGGATTATGCAAAAAATGGTGTTGTTATAATTTAAAAAATAGCAAGATAAGTATCTCATTTTTATGGATAATGGAGTTAAATTGTGATGAAAGACCTTTCTGAGTTTATCAAGATTTCACCTGGATTTAAGGCAGCAGTTAATCTTCGCAATGAGCGGGACAACTTAAGCAAGGTTGCAGGATATATTCCAACTGAGGTAGCACGAGAGATCATTCTTGATTTTGCAAAGAAATTACACCCAACAACCCCTGATTTACGATCAAGAATTATTATGGGGACTTATGGAACAGGTAAAAGCCATTTAGCTTTGGTTCTGCTCAATTTTTTTATGCGTCCAGTGGCAACTCAAGAGCTGCAAGTTGTTATGGAAAAGCTTGATATTGATACAAGAGAGGTTTTAAAGCAGTATCGCCAAGCAGTTCCTAAACCTTATTTAATAGTCACGCTTTATGGCAATGAAGGCAATATTGCAGACAGCCTTATGATGGGATTGAGGCGTGCCTTGACTGATGAGGGGCTTGAATCTTTATTGCCTCAAACTGCTTTTGATGCTGCCATAAAAAGAATTGAAGATTTTGAGCAAAACTATCCTGAGAGCTTTGTTATTCTTAAGCAAAATGTTGAAGAGAGAGGTCATACAATTGGAGAGCTTAAAATCCGCCTTGCAGAGTATCAGAAAAATTTTTTTGATCTGTTTCGTGCTATCTATCCATCAGCAACCAGTGGTTCACAGTTTGACTATTTAACAATGATTGATTCTGTAAGCCTTTATGAGAGTGTAGTAAAAGAGCTTAGAGAGTATCACGGTTACAGTGGAATAGCAGTTTTTTGGGATGAGTTTGGGCATAAAATGGAAGAGGTTGTAAAAGACCCAACAGGTAAAGAAGGGCTTGATCTTCAGGCTTTTGCAGAATCTTGTAATGCAAGTGCTATGGAGCAGATTCATCTATACTTGTTTTGCCACCGTTCTTTAAAAGAGTATCACGATATTTCAAGAATTGCTTTAGGTTCAAGCCATCAAAAGTTGGAAGAGGATTTGAGGAAAATTGAGGGGCGTTTTAAGCAGTATATTTTAAAAAGCACTGATACTGAAACATTCCAATTAATAGATGGAGTTATAATTGCTGATGAAAGTTCGCAAGGCTGGAGAGAGCTGACAACTACATTTGATAGTTATTTTGAGAGGCTTGTTAGAGATACCGCACGACTAAACTATTTTGTTGGATTTACTCGCGAAGAGTTGAAATCAACTGTTGTTAATGGAGCTTATCCTCTCCACCCTATGGCAGTTTATAGTCTGCCTGCTATTTCTGAGAAAGTTGCACAAAATAACAGAACCCTTTTTACCTGTCTGTGTGAAGATGAACAGGGAAGTTTTAAGCGGTTTCTTGATAAAGCAATTTTAGATTTATCAGACAGCTCTCCTCCAATGTTTACTGTGGAGAAACTTTGGGATTATTTTTCTAATGATATTCGGCAGCAAGAGAGAACTTCATCTATTTTTAGAGATTTTGAGCATCTTAGAACTCGTCTGCAAATTAATGATGATATTGGTCTGCGTGTTTTAAAGGCTGTTTCTGTTTTTAGGGTAACCAACCCAACTAAATTTAAGGTTATAGAGGATATTTTAATCTACTCATTGAATATTCTGCCAGATGAACAAGAGCTATTCATAAACGAGCTTGCAAGGCTTTCTGATCTTCAAAGCCAGAACCATATTTTGATGAAATTGCAGGCAGATGGTTCATATCGTCCAGCGGTGAGCGGATCAACAGAGACAATACTTGAGAAAATAAGAAAGCTTATTGAAAATAACCCTGAAAAACTTGGACAAAAGCCAATACCATATCTTAAAACTTTCTGGTCAGACCTGCCCGGGACAGAGCCTCGTGAAGCTGTTGATTATAGTGATGATTTTGGTGTCTCTCGAATTTTTAATATTGAGCCTGTAAGCATGTATCAGTTGCGTGAATCTCTTGATAACCTTACAAAAGACATAGGAAAAGGCAGATATATTGACGGTCTTATTCTAACTGTGTTGTGTCAAAGTTCCAGTGAAATTGAAGAGGCACAAGAGATTGCAAGAACAACTTTGGCAGATAAATCATACCAGCAGGTTATAGTTGCTATCCCAAAAGAGCCTGTTCAAATTTTTAATCTATTGCTTGAGCATCAGGCGTTGGCATACCTTAAGAAGAATGAAACCAGCCTCTATGGCGAAGGCGGTGAACTTTACGAAGAGTGGAAAATATGGTCAGATGATAAAAATGCCCAGCTTGTTCAGGTTATTGGAGATTTGCTTGCACCTGAAAAGCAGAATCTTGACTATTTTTGGAAAGGGGAATCTCATAGTATAAGGCACAACAAAGAGTTGAAAAAGTTAGCAAGCCTTGTAATGCGAGAAGTTTTTCCATATAGCCCTCAAATTGGTGATCCAAAACTTGATCAAGATGATTTTAACGGCAATTGGGGATATAGAAAAGATTGCCGTGATATTACATTAAAGCTGACTGACACCAATGCTGCTGATATTTTATGGAAAGAGACAGCAGCAGCTCCTTCTCATGTCATTACTCTATTGTTAAAAAACAACGGCATTTTACGCAAAAATCAGACTGGTGAAATTGAGATAAGCCAGCCTGACGAGAAGAGCCATATAGGTGCAAACAGGGTTTGGAGCGTTATTACTGATTTTCTTAAAAAAGCACGGCAAAAGCCAATTGAGATGAGAAATCTTGTTAATCAGTTACGAAAACCCCCTTATGGACTTAAATGCCGAGTCATGCCTGTTCTTTTTGCAGCAGCAGCTCATAAAGAGCTGTCTATGGGCAACATCTCATTTGAGTTTCAAAAAACTCCAACTCAGACTCAAAAAATAACAAATATTGAGAGTGATACTCTTGAAAAGGTATTTGCAGCACCTGAGAAATACAAAGCAGCCTATATTGATGTCAGTTCAAATCAAATTGCAGTGATTTCAGGGTTGGCAAAAGTCTATAATGTTAATCTGCTGCCTTCTGATCCTGCTCTTGAACGGGTAAAAAAAGTTGGCATGGCTATTGGTGCATGGTGGCGTTCACAGCCAAAACACGCACAGTTTACATCTTCTATTTCAGATGGAGCTTATGTAATTAGAGAGCATATTTTTAAACCTCTTGCCTCTTTAGAACCAGATACAGGACAGATACTTTTAAAAGATGCTTTTGAGCATGTTTTTGATGCTGGAAAAAATGTGAAGCACTCTGTTGTTGAAAAATTGATTTATGGAATCAAGATAGAGTTTGAAGAGTTATCTTTAAAATTAGGGCAGAAGATTATTGATGAGTACCGTAAACTATTTTTAAAGGAATATGATCCATATTCAGTAGCTGAAACTTCAGATGAGGAGAATACAAAAAAAATTTTTAAAGCTTTTTCAGATTGGTTTAATAACCTTACAGAAGAAAAAAAAAGTTTTATCCATCATGGTGACCCTGGAATATTAGCAGCACACTGTCGAGAGAATCCTTTAATAGATGAAAAGTCATTTCTAAAGTTAGCAGAAAAGTTGACTGGTCTTCAAATCTCTTCGTGGTCTGACGAGATGATTATTAAATTCAGTGCAAAACTTGATGCTGCTAAAAACTATATAGAAACATTTGAGCCTCCACCAATTCCTGTTACTCCAAATGTTAATTCAACATATCCATCAATAACAGCTGATGGTATGCAGACTCCTATAATGGAATCTCCTCCTGTATTACCTAATCAAGCATTGATAACCCACACTATTCAAAGCGGACAAAAAAAGCGTATTATAGAGATCATGGAAGAGTTAAGCCCAAATGGTCAGGCATTAGAGAATATGCTCAATACCACTGTTGATCAGATTGGCAGGAGCCTTGATGAGAAAGAGAAGGCAGCAATCATATATCGTTTTATGAAAAAGCATTTTTTTAATTAAGACTTACAGAGTTTAAAGGGTCTTTTTCAATGACAAAAATAATTTGCGACAAATTTGGTATTTACTCTGCTTGTGAAGAAGATTTTATAGTCAAAGAGGCTATAGATTATGAAAATGCTCTTAACCTAATGAAGCAATTAAAAGACGAGATTACTTATAATGAGGCTATTCATAATAAAGAAGAACCAGAACACAACAAATTACAACCAGAACGTAACATAGTCGTTAGAAATCCCGCTATTTTTCATTGGTTTGACTCTCCAGCAAGGCAATTTGACTGTCAAATTATCAAACTTAATCCTGTTACCGAGTTAAAAAAGTTAATCAAGCAAAGTAACATACCAGCTAATCTTAATAAGAATCCTCAATGGATTCTTGAACTTAGTCTATTGGATAAAGCGAAAAATCAATCTATTCTTCATAATGAAAATAGCTTGAGGTGGCTTCAGAGAGTTTTGATTGGTGAAGTTTGGCAATACGAAAATTTGGATACCAATAATGATTTTGACTTTAATATAAGTAATCTAATTTCTTGGCTTTCTATTCATAAAACAAACAATCTCCATCCTTTTATTGAAACACTTATTATTAACCAGCTTACAGTCTGGGGAGAAAATCATCCTGATAAAGCAGATTTATTTAAATGGCTTGTTCATGATCCATTTTCAAGATCAAAAATGATTATTTGGGAACAATATCTTGATAGATATCCTTTAAATAAAATTGCCGGATGGTTTCAGCATGATAATATTTGGCATACTCTAAATCTTTTACCAAATCGAAAAAAATATATATCGTTAATTCACAAACCATTACAATTACCTGAAAACATATCTATTTTTGTAAAAGAATTTCTTGAAGAACAATGGAATATTTCACCTATAGATGCATTATCATTTATAAATGCAAATCTTGAAGTAGAGCGGATATTTCTTGCTAATAAGCTCCGTTTTTATCTACATCAAGGTATATCACTTGGAAAAGATGTTTATGATAAAATAGTTGAAATCAGCGATAAACATAAACTCATAGATTTAATTGATTTAGCAAAACAACTTATTCCAGCTAAAGAACCTTCTTTGATTGATCCTTATGATTCTATTGAGAGAATACAGCAGTGGCTTAAAAATGAGTACCTGCCGTTTTATCGTTCATCAGCTCTGCTTAAAAAGTTAGAACAGACAACACCATATATAGATACTTTTCAAGAATGGCTTAAAATAAATTATCCTGATATGTTGATTAGCGGTAAGGCAATGGCATATTCGCAAATTTATAAATTAAAGCCGAAATCAGCTGAATCACCTATATTGATTTATTTATGTGACGGCTTGGATTATTTAAGTGCTGAAGAGGAATTATTACCTGATTTTGAATCTATGGGAGCATATTGTGAAAATGCTCTACTTCCTCATTTTGCATTCTTACCCACAGAAACATTTATTGCAAAACCAACAGTTGTTTGTGGATTGCTAAACTCTCAAATTCCTCAGGAACAGCCAGACTCTCTATTTTATCATAAATTATTACAAAGTGCACTTGGGCTGAATGAAGACGATATACGTTCTGCAACAGACAAAGATGCTTCTATCCAAGAATTAATACAAGAACCAGCAAGGGTTTATCTTTTTTTAGATAACCAGCTTGATAGAGAATATCTACATTCTGGTTTATCTCCATACATAAGAATCAAAAAATATGCTGCACACCTTAAAAAACAGGCAAAAGCTATCATAGATGCTAATAAATTTATAAAAAAACAATATGATAAAGATTTACTTGTTTTGATATGTAGTGATCATGGTTATACAGAACTACCCCAAAATTTAGATATAATTAATATTGAATCTACAAGTAAAACAAAAACTCGGAGCATATTTTACTCAGATATTGTTTCAACATCTGATAGTCCAACAAATAATGTTAAATATATTGGTGATAAAATCAATAATAAGAATATGTGGAGGTTAAAAGCTGGTTTATTTGGTCTTAATAAAGATATGGTAGTTCCTGATGGTTATAAATGTTTTTTTAAACGCCCAAAAGGTGCTGTACACGGCGGAGCTACTCCGCAGGAGATTGCTGTTCCTTGGTTCTTGATAAATTTTCAAAAACAAGAATCTGCTAAAGCACCAATAATCTCAATACAAGGCGAAATATTCCGTAGAAGAAAAGAGAACGAGTTAATTGTTACCATCGCTAATATTAATAATTATCAAATTTCAATTGTTGATATTATAATAAAAGCACAAACAGAAATAATGGATTTCCAAACGCAGTTTCCATTTCAAATAGAGCAGCAAGAATTTATAAAACTTAAAGCATCTTTTAATGCCGTTAAAGTAAATGATATGGTAATTGAATTTAATACAAGCTGCTATTTTAGCTGTAAATATGGAGAAGCAACGATTGAAAAAACAATACCTTTAGAGACCAAAGGGTCTATGGTAGATGATTTTGATGATGAATTTGAATTTTAACATATAAGATAAAGACAATATTCAAAAACATGGATGAATGCAGAATAGATAATTTAGATTCAAAAGTTGAAAGACTATTTCCAGATGTTTGTGTTCATAAAGGAGTTGCTGGAAGTATTGGGCTTTCAGGAAGAGTAATTCCAGCTTTTGTGCTTGACTGGTTAGTCAGCCGTTATCGTAATGATGATGGTGGTGTTGATGCGGATAGTATTAGAAAGTTTATTGCCCGTTACCTTCCTGATAAAAAACAGAAAGAGTCATTAATGTACGAACTTACTACTGGTAAAGAGTTAAAAATATTAGATGCCTATAGTGTAAAAGTTCATCCAACTAAAGGAAATTTACTGCTGAAAATCCCGTCTTTAGACGTTGTTGGTCGTGTAATGGATAATGTTGTAGAGCAAAATCCTCTTCTGCTATTTGGCAATGTATGGGGAAGTGGTACTCTTAAATGGCTGCCTCAAAAAGGTAAAACTGACTGTTTTGAAGTTGTAATGACTGGATTTAAACCAATGCAGACAGCAAGTATTGATTTAGATTATTTTATTAAACAAAGAGATCAATTCTCTTTTGATGAATGGATTGAATTGCTTATTCGGTGCATGGGATATAATGAAACTAAATATTCTATAAAGCAGAAAATAGTTCTATTGACCAGATTAATCCCGCTTGTTGAACCAAGAGTAAATATTATAGAGCTTGCTCCTAAAGGAACTGGTAAATCATATATTTTCAGTCAATTATCACGGCATTCATGGCTGATAAGCGGCGGAGTGGTTACCCGTGCTCAACTATTTTATGATATGAGCAAGCAGCAAACTGGTATTATATCTCGTTATGATGCTATTATTTTAGATGAAATTCAGACAATAAGATTGAAAGACGAGGATGAAATTGTCGGTGCTTTTAAAGGTTATCTTGAATCAGGAGAATTCAGAGTAATGGGCTTTCATGGTTCATCTGATGCTGGATTTATTCTACTTGGCAATATTCCAATTGAATATGGTCAGCCAAGAGATTCCAACTATTTTAATGAACTTCCAAACTGGCTGAATGGACAAAGTGCAACTGCATTGCTTGACAGATTTCATGGATTAATTCATGGCTGGGAATTGCCAAGAATTGAATCCTCTTCTCTTTGTAACTCTTTTGCTCTTAGAGCAGACTATTTTGGCGAGGTCTTGCATGGCTTGCGTACCTGTCAGGAACAGATGGCTTTTGTTAAAAATCACACTGAATCATCTGGAGATTTAAGAGATACGCGTGCTGTTCAACGATTAGCCTGCGGTTTTTTAAAACTGCTTTTTCCAGATATAAAAAGTCTCTCTCTTGATCAATTCAACGAATTTTGTTTACAGCCAGCAATTAGATTACGCTCAAATATACGTCATCAAATGTCAATAATGGATTCTGAATTCTCACCTGATATTGCAGACATAACAATACTATTATTTGACCAGCAATGCTAATTTTAGCATTATTTAAGTTCGGTTAAACCACTTAAAGAAGAGTCTATGGAGAAGCGTAATGAATCTAAAATCTAATTTTATCTATCTATTCTTTGTTGTTGCAAACTTATGCACCACAACACTGTTACACGCCAATATTGCAACTGACGGCTCAGTTGGTATTGCACAATCTTTAACTGGTCCCAATTATGCTATTCCAGAGACTCTTGGCACAATCAAAGGTGACAACCTTTTCCACAGCTTTGACAAATTCAGCATAAATAACCAAGAGAGTGCGACATTTACAGGCTCTGACTCAATCAAAAATGTCATCTCAAGGGTTACGGGCGGAGAGAAATCATTGATTAACGGCACTCTTCGCTCAAACGTGGGTAAAGCTGATTTTTACTTTGTCAATCCAAGCGGCGTTGTGTTTGGTGAAAATGCAAAGGTTGATGTGCCAGCAGCTTTTCACATCAGCACTACAGAAGAGCTTAAATTTACAGACGGATCATCATTTAAAGCCTCAAAATCGGAACAAAGCACGCTCACACAGGCAGCACCAGAGGCATTTGGATTTTTGGGAATACAGTCAGTAAATATTAAAGTTAATGGAGATAATATTCAAAATAAGGGTTCTATTGAAATAAACGGATCAACTCTTGAGTTTCAGCCTGCAAGTAAAGTCTCGCTCACCAGCAGTAAAGATATAGCTATAAAAGGAATAGAAAAAGAGACAAACATTGGAACAGAAACGAAACAGGCATCTTTAACAAGTTATGGCGGAGAGATTGAGCTTAAAGCAGAAGGCGATTTGCTGCTTGATAATGCTGCTGTTGACACAAGCGGAAATGGCGGGGGGAAGATCAGCCTAAAAGCTAAAAATCTAACGATAACAAATAATTCAAACATTGGTTCTAATAACATTGGAGATAAAGATGCTTATGCAGGAGTTGATGTTGCAGTGGAGAATCGACTTGAAATATTAAACGGCGGAGGAATATCAAGCTCTACTTTATCAGAAGGTAGTGCTGGTTATGTAAAAATAGATGCGGGCGAAATAAAAATTGATGGCATAGGAACTAAGGACTACCAATATACAGGTATTTGGAGTGATGCTTATTCAACTTCTAAAGGTGCTGCTGGAAATATCGAAATTACAACGACTGGGCTTTTTGAGGTTTTAAACGATGGACAGATATCCAGCAACACCTCGTCTTACGGCGATGCTGGTAATATAACAATCTCTGCAAATAAACTATCTCTTTACGATGAAGGAAATGATGAAAGATACACTGGAATTTGGACTGATTCTTATTCAGATTTTTATGGTAATGCAGGTGATATTAAAATTACGGTATCAACCACAACTGAAATGATAAATGACTCAAGGATATCCAGTGACACATATTCGCAAGGTAACAGCGGTTCGATTACAATTAAATCTGGCTCACTTGAACTTTTAAATGCCGCTACCATTTCAACCAGCAGCTATTCGGAAGGAAATGCTGGTGTACTGTCAATTATAGCCGATAACATTAAAATTGATGGTCAATCTAACAGTAATATGACTGGAATTTGGAGTATATCTTATAATGATGATAATTATACAAATTATTTAGAAAGCAATAGTGGTAATATAAATATTACAGTTAATAATCTAATGGAAATTCTAAATGGGGGACAGATATTAGGAATAAATAGCTCAAACGGCTATGGTGCTGATATTAAAATAACAACACAAAATTTGATTATTGATGGAAAAATTAATAATTCTCAACTGACTGGAATAATAAGTGATACATATTCTAAAGGTAAAGCTGGTAATATTGATATAGATGTAGCTGGTTTAGTAGAGCTACTGGACGGCTCTCAAATCTCAAGCAGCACAACATCAGAAGGTGATGCAGGAGATATTAAAATTAAAACTGAAAATTTTACCATTGATGGCAAAGATAACGAACAGTTTACAGGAATCTTCTGCGATACTCTTGGAGAAGGAAATTCAGGAATATTAGATATATCAGTTAAAGACACTATTCGAATTTTGAATGAGGCACAGATTTCAAGTAGCACATGGTCAGAAGGAGATGCCGGTTATATCAAAATAAATGCTGGCAATATAATCCTAAATGCTTATGGAGAAGACAAAAATTTTACCGGTATCAGAAATGATGCGAATATATTTTCTAACGGTAACGCAGGTAAAGTAGAAATAGTGTTAAAAGGTTTACTTGCAGTATTAAATGGGGCACAAATATCAAGTGACACGTATTCTCAAGGCAATGCTGGAATTATATTTATAAATGCAGATGGATTGATAATGAACAATAAAGCCTATATTGGAAGTACTGCGTTAGATAATTTATCTGGTAATATAGGCAACTTAGAAATAAATGCCAATTATATCAAAATTATAGACAAATGCGTAATCGGTATAGCGTCATTTAGCACTTTATCAGAAGAAAACTTAAATAATTCAATAGATAAATGTATTAAAATTAATACAAAAGAACTTATCCTTAATGGTGAATCTACAATCAGTTCTAAAAGCTTTGAGAGCTATCCTGCTTCGGATATTTATATTAAAGCAGAAAACAATCTTGTTATTTCAAATAATAGCCATATTAATTCCTCTGCAAACATGGCTGACGGTGGCAATATCACCATTCAAGGTAAAAATATATTTTTATACGACAGTCTAATTACAACATCTGTGAAAGGTGAAAACGGAGATGGAGGAAATATACAGATAACAGGCATAAAGCAAGATGGGCAGTTTGCAACAATAGCTGATTTTTTAGTTATGCAAGGAGGCTTTATTCAGGCAAATGCAGCTGCAAAAAATGCAAAAGGCGGACAGATTGATATTGATATAAAAGGAGTTATTGCAGATAAAAGCCAAGAGCTTACAATTGGAGGGCAGATGCGTGAAGAGTTTATTATTGATAAAAACGTCATTCAATCTGCAGCTCCAGATGGATATTCAGGAGAAATTAACATCAGCGGAGTAAATTTAGATATCAGCGGTTCAATAATCAATGTGCCTTCTCAATTCTCAACTGATCTGGAGTTAGCAACTGACCCATGCCAAACAGTTGGAACTGAACATGCAAGCTCTCTTATTCAAAAGGCTCGAGGAGGATTTGCTGCAATACCCTCTTCCCCATCATCAATATATTGTATTGACAAAAGAGTTGATGAACTGCTGATGTATGAAAAAAATAGTGAAAAGTAATTTAGCAATATTTCAAATAGCTATTATGTATTACACACAAAAACACACCTGAAAGAGAAAAGCAAAGGAGGAACCAATGAAAACAGATGCTAATAAATGGGTGAAAATCTTATTTGTAACTATGTCGTTTGTTATGTTATCCATATTTATAGAGCTTAGCTCCTCCCCTACCCTACTCTACGCTTCAGATAACAACAAAATAAGGGCAAAAATTGGAATTCAGATATCATCAGCAGATCGAATAGTTAGGGCAAAGTCAAAAGAGATACTTAAAGCTGGTGACGCTGTTAGGCTTTACGTTCATTCTGAGGCAAGCTGCTATGTCTATATTATTCATACTGATGGAAGAGATGTCACTCTTTTAAACATTACGGAGCAGAAAATTCAGAGTTCAACTCTTATTATGCCATCTGCTCAGGCATTTTACGAAATAGACGGACAAAGCAGCGTTGAGAGGTTTACAATTATATGCTCTCCTGAAAAAATTCAGGAACTTTCAGTAATGGAAAATAGAAGTATTGCCCACTCAGAATGGATAGCTTTAGAAAACCAACTCCACAATAGAAGCACTATACTAAATGCAGATGATGAAGATGAACCTTTCTTAGCAAATGGCAATGTTGCATCAATTGCCGGTAATGTAAGAGGTATTACAAATAGTATTAAAAATTCGTCAGGAGCTAATGATGATCCTTTTCTTAAAGAGCTTCAGATTTTTTCAGGTAAAGGTTTAGTCATCAAAACATATCAATTTCAGATTAAAAAATGATCAAATTAAGAAATAAAAAGCAGATACGACAAATTATCCTCGTATCTATAGCTCTTTTTTTCGGTATAATGATATTTTTATACTATTCATGGTATTACAAGGGTAATATTTTAACTCTGTTTGACTTTAAGGCTCTTGATGTTTTTTATAAACTTGCTGTTACAAATGGAGTTGGACCAGAAGCATCTTTTTCTCCTTCAGTTGTCTATCTTAATATCACAGATGAGACATATAATTTTTTTGATAAGAACTATCTTGATAGAAAAGATATGGCGACAATAAACAATGCTTTAAGTCAGATGGCTACAGAAGCTGTTATCTATGATATTATCTTTGCAAGAAAAAGTTTGGAAGCATCTGATACTGCATTTAGTCAATCCTTAGAGATGTTAGGAAATGTCTATCTTCCAACTGCTATTGTTTTGTCTGATAAACCATATAAATTTAGATGGAAAAATGATCCAGCTCACGAACGGCTTCGTTCCGATTATCTTGGCACTCCAAATGAGATAGGAGCAGGTAATGTAGCAGATTATAAAGCCGCTAATATCATCGAAAAGTGGAGTTGGAGTTACATAAAAAGATGCAAGCCATTTTATGGAATTAAAGCACTTACACAACAGAGTAATTTTGCTATCAGAACAAAGGGTTCTGGCGACATAAGTGCAATGGCGGATGCTGATGGAATATATCGCCATATTACAATGCTGATAAAAATAGATGACAAATACTTTCCAACTCTTGCCCTTGCGAGCTTTTTAGACTGGGCTGGAATCTCTTTAGATGACATTACAGTTGAGTGGGGAAAACAGATAACTATTCCTGCATCTAAAGCAGATTCAGAATCAGCAAAAAATCTTTTTAATAAAGATGTGGTAATACCTATTGACAGGAATGGGGCTGCTTTTATTCCGTTTGTTAACGTTATGGGCAAAGATTTTAAGTATATCTCTGCAAATACTTTTCTTACCTATTTTGAAGATGAAAATATGAGAGGAAATCTTCTTGAGATTTTTGAAGGAAATTTTGTTTTTATTGGAGACATTGCAATTGGTACTTCAGATTTAGGTTACACTCCTCTTCAAAATGATGCACCTTTAGTAATAACTCATGCCTCACTTCTAAATGCTCTGCTTACAAATACATTTTACAGTAAATGGCAGGCAGATAAAACTTTTTTGTTACTTCTATTTTGTTTGACACTACTTACATCTACCTCAACTTTACGCTCTTCTTGGTTATTATATGGAGTGTTTTTTTTAATAATAATTGCTGTTTTGCTCTTTACATGTTTTGAATTTATCTCTTTTCGCCTATTTCCTATTTTTACTGTTATCTCTATTCTCCTGTTGATATTTATAGTTCTTATCACAATACTTGAAACATCAGGGTCAAGAGAGAGGACATTTATCCGTAACACGTTTGCCCGATATGTTCCTGAAAAAGTTGTAAACACCCTGCTTGCTCAACCAGAGATGGTTACATTAGGAGGAGAAGAGAGGGTCATTACAGTTTTATTTGCAGATATTGCTAATTTTACAACTATTTCCGAATCACTTTCTCCAACCGAGCTTGTACATCTTTTAAATGAATACTTTACAGAGATGGTTGAGATTATTATGCAGCATGGAGGCATTATTGACAAATTTCAGGGCGACTCTATTATGGCAGAGTTTGGGATGCCCTTGCCTTTAGATCACCATGCAGATAGAGCTGTTGCAGCAGCTTTGCAGATGTTAAACAGATTGGAACAGTTAAGAGAGCTTTGGAAAAATAGATATGAAAATCTTTCAAACCAAAACGGACAAACTTTAGAAGATAGCGAAACAGTCACTAAAACGCTCAACAGGTACGATATCTACTGCCGCATAGGAATAAATACCAACAATATGATTGTAGGTAATATGGGATCAAAAACTGTGTTGGATTATACAGTTATCGGGGATGCTGTTAATCTTGCATCAAGGCTTGAAGGGGCAAACAAAAACTATGGCACAAACCTAATAATCTCTGATTTTACATATAAACAGTTGACACCGAGCAGATTTAAAACACGTATTTTAGATTATATCAGGGTAAAGGGAAAAACTGAACCTGTCTTTGTATATGAAGTTTATGGAGAGACTCTCCAAAATATTGCAAAAAGTAAAGAAATGGGCGGAACAAAACCTCTTGTTCAGAACTCAATTATTGAAGATATAGAGAGTAAAAAAGACAAAAATGAGAAGATTAATAATAAAGATAGATACTATATAGCCTACGAGCAAGGATTTGAATCGTATTTAGCACAAAATTTTACTCATGCTAAGAAGCTATTTAAAATCGCACTTAATCTACGACCAGATGATAAGGCATCAATTGAAATGTTAAGAAGAATTGATAAAATAGATCACTCTATAACTTCTAATGGTAAGTGGGATGCTGCTGTATCTTTAATGTTTAAGTGAGTATAAAATTCTAAAACAAGGTTTTTTAGGAGATTGACCAGGCTAAAATGTACAAAGTAGATGTTTCATTGATACTTGATAAATAATGCTATCAGAAGCAAAAAAAAGTATGTTATCGTAAGTAAATAAAGAGTTATCACTAATTTGAAAGCAAAACTTTAATTTACACATATTCTTAAAATAGTGTCAGGAGATAGAAAAAAATGAAAATTTTAGTTGTCGGAAGCGGAGGAAGAGAGCACGCTCTTGTGTGGAAAATATCAAAAAGTGAACTTGTCAAAAAGATATATTGTGCTCCGGGAAACGCAGGAACTGCAACACTTGCAGAAAATATCGCAATAAGCTCTGATGATATCGAGGCATTGGCAGATTTTGCAATAGATAAAAATATTGATCTTACAGTAGTTGGACCAGAATCTCCTTTAGCTGCTGGAATTGTCGATCTTTTTGAGTCAAAGGGGTTAAAAGCATTTGGTCCGTCAAAAAAAGCAGCTCAATTAGAGGCAAGTAAAATTTTTGCCAAAAATATAATGGAGAAATATAACATTCCAACTGCCCAAGGAAAATCGTTTACCGATATTGAAAAAGCAAAGCTTTATGTAAAGCAGATTGGAGCACCACTTGTTGTTAAGGCTGATGGTCTTGCTGCTGGAAAAGGGGTTTTTGTATGCTCAACAGAAGATGAGGCATTTAAAGCATTAGATGAGATGATGAATGGAGCTATTTTTGGAGATGCAGGCTCTCTTGTTGTGGTTGAAGAGTGCCTTGTTGGTGAAGAGGCTTCATTTATTGCATTAACTGATGGTAAAACTGTTCTTCCTCTTCCCACATCTCAAGATCACAAAAGGGTCTTTGATAATGATCAAGGACCAAACACAGGAGGCATGGGAGCATACTCTCCAGCACCTGTACTTGATTTCATGCTCAGACGAAAAGCAATGAATGAAGTTATGATTCCAGCAGTTAAGGCAATGGCTGCAGAGGGAGTTCCATTTAAAGGCGTTTTATATGCAGGGCTTATGATCCATAAAGAGCAGATAAAGGTTCTTGAGTTTAATGTAAGACTTGGGGATCCCGAAACTCAGCCAATTTTAATGAGACTTAAAAGCGATCTGGTTCCACTTATGGAGGCTTGCGTTGATGGAACTTTGCATAAATTCAACACAGAGATCGATCCAAGAAGCACAATGTGCGTTGTTATGGCTGCTGGAGGTTATCCTGGTTCATACAAAAAAGGGGCTGTAATTAAAGGGCTTGATAGAGCTGCAGCCCTTTCAGATACCACTGTTTTTCATGCTGGCACCTTATTTAAAGATGGTAAAACCACTTCAGATGCTGTTTTAGATAGTCAGATAATAACCAACGGAGGCAGGGTGTTGGGCGTTACCGCACTTGGTGACGGTATTAAAGATGCTATGGATAAGGCTTATGAGGCGTGTGAAAAGATATCATGGGAAGGCTCTTTTTACCGTAAAGATATTGGAGCAAGGGCAATAGCAAGATTGTCTATTCCCCCAAGAGTTGGGGTTATAATGGGTAGTGATTCAGATTTGCCAGTAATGGAAGAGAGTTTAAAGATATTGAAAAAATTTGATATCCCTTATGAAGTAACTGTTGCATCAGCCCATAGAACACCAGCAAGAGCCGAAGCGTTCGCAAAAACAGCTCGTAAAAAAGGCATGGGGGTTATTATTGCTGGTGCTGGACATGCTGCACATCTTGCAGGGGTTCTTGCTGCCCACACAACACTTCCCATACTTGGAGTTCCTATAGACTCTTCTGCTCTTCAAGGCTTAGATTCACTTTTATCAACAGTTCAGATGCCCCCTGGCGTACCAGTAGCAACTCTTGCTATTGGCAAACCTGGTGCTGTTAATGCAGGCGTGCTTGCTGCTCAAATACTTGCAATATCAGATTGTGAGCTTGCTGCTAAACTTGATAAATACAAAAAAGATATGGCTGATAAAGTCAACAAAAAGGCAGAGTCCCTTGGATGGTAGTGATTATAATAGCGATCCTGAAATAGTAAAAGCTGGTAAAATCATACAAAATGGCGGAATAGTTATATTTCCTGCTAAATGCCTTTATGGTCTTGCAACTGATGCTCTCAATCCAAAGGCTATAGAGAGAATATTTTGTATAAAGCAACGATCTATTACAAACCCACTTCTTGTTCTGATTGACAATATCAGTCAACTTGAGATGCTTGTTGAAAAGATACCACAAGTTGCCCTATTTTTAATTAAAAGATTGTGGCCCGGAGATATCACCTTTGTTTTTAATGCACTACCTCACATTCCAGAAACATTAACAGCTAAAACAGGGAAAATTGGCGTGAGAATACCCGGACACCCAGTTGCAAGGAGATTGGTTAAGCAAGCAAAAAGACCTATAACAGGCACAAGTGCCAATATCTCAGGAAAAGAAGGCTGTATAAAAATTTCTGATATCGATCCTGAGATATTAAATAATGTTGATATGGTTCTTGATGCAGGAACATTAAAAGGAGGTATTGGTTCAACTGTTGTTGATGTTACCTGCACACCTTTGAAAATCATAAGAGAGGGAGAAGTTTCAAGAGAAAAAGTTTTAGATTTATACCATAATTTTAAACAGCAACATCAAGATTATTAAGCTCAATATCAGGATTTTATTGACAAGAAGTTGAGTTTATCTTAAAAGGTACAAAATAATTTTGAGCCGGAGTGGTGGAACTGGTAGACGCAGAGGACTCAAAATCCTCCGCTCGCAAGAGTGTGCGAGTTCAAGTCTCGCCTCCGGCACCAGATAATTAAAGGGTTTACAGTCAAAGCACTGTAAACCCTTTTTGATTGTGTAGTAAACTTGTAGTAAAAACTCACTTCTTCATACGCTCCCCAATTGCCATTCCTAACAGCCCAGACTGCCTCTATCAGAATGATTTATAAGACCAGCCGGTGGCTTTTTATAGTGACCTTGAAATAGATTTAGACACTATCAGGAATAGATAATCATGGTCTTAATAGATTCTTCTGTTTGGATAGCATATTTCAAAGGGGCGGAAAGTGCATTATCATTAAATGGTTTAATTGATACTAACAATATCTGTGTAAATGACTTGATACTCGCATGGACTCAAACTCTACGATCCAAAAGCTATACTAAAATGAGAGAATGCAAAAGCTCAATTGCTTGCACTTTGTGTTGTTGCAGAAACACCTCCAATTTAATTATACTTATTTTTCCTTGCAAAATACTCACCTATCTGATTACATCTATCTATATTAAAAATAGAGTAAATATAATTACAATCAGTTGAAAGTTAGATTGATTGAATTATACAAAATAACACCACACCAAACATAGAGGAGACTATGGCAAACTGGTATATATTTATAGATGGGCTGCAAAATGGTCCTCTTTCAACTGACGAGGCAAAAGAGTTTATCCGTGAAAATCAAGGTGCATACTGCTGGCAGCCGGGTTTTTCTGACTGGCGACCTGCTTATGAGGTTATGGAAATCTGGAGATTTAAAAAAGATGGCGTAACACCATTTCCTAAGCCACCAGACAATATGATGTCCAAGAAACCTACTCAACTTCCAGTTGCTCAAAGCAAGCAGCCTAAATCTGTTCACTATGGAGAATCATTACAACAGAGTTCGTCTAACCAGCAAATTGATTCGGCTCCGCAGTTGTATCCTGCTGTTCATCAACAAGATCATTCAATCCATAATCATATTCAACAAAGCCATAGTAGTAGCAGTGCAACCGAATCGCAAACAGGGACAAGCTCATTAGGATTTGGCTCTAATGCTTACACTCAAGGGATTGATTTTAAAATCTATGGACATGAGATGCAGTATGTTGAGATTGAACTTGATCAGGGAGAAAGTGCAGTTTCAGAGGCTGGAGCTCTTATGTACAAGAGTGAAAGCGTTGATATGAAAACAGTTTTTGGTGATGGCACAGGAGAAGAGCGAGGCTTTATGAGCAGGCTTTTAGGTGCTGGGCAACGCCTATTAACTGGTGAGAGTCTATTTATTACGGTGTTTACGCAAAACAGAGGTGGAAAAGGGCGTGTCGCCTTTGCAGCACCTTTTCCGGGAACAATTATTCCTTTAAAGCTAAGTGAGTATAATAATAAGATAATATGCCAAAAAGATAGCTTTCTTGCTGGTAGTAAAGGGGTGCAGGTTGGTATCCATTTTCAAAGACGGATACTTACGGGTCTGTTTGGTGGAGAAGGTTTTATAATGCAAAAAATTGAAGGAGATGGCTTTATTTTTATGCATGTTGGCGGAGCTGTGCACAGGATCAATCTAAATCATGGTGAGATACTTCATGTTGATACAGGTTGTCTTGCAGCTATGACATCAACTGTTGATTTTGATATTATGCAAGCAGGTGGAATTAAAACCATGCTGTTTGGAGGTGAAGGGCTATTTTTCGCTAAACTTACAGGACCTGGAACAGTTTGGCTTCAAAGTCTGCCCTTTTCACGTTTAGCTGGCAGAATGCTCGCTTGTGCCCCATCTGGCACATCTGTTGGCACTCAACGTCAAGGAGAGGGGTCTGTTCTCGGAAGTTTTGGTGATCTACTTGGTGGAAGATAATTTTTCTATACCATAATAATAGTTTTGTAATTTAAGTATAAGATTTTTATATTTTTACTGAAAGAGACGTACTACCGTGCGTCTCTACTTTTTGCTCCCTACTAATAAACAAATATAACGCCGCTCAGTTAGAAGTCTATAATTCCTCTTCGGTACGTTTTGCAATCCATGCTGCAAGAAGAGCTGAAACACCTGCATCACAACAGATAGAAAACCGTAATCAAAAAGTCTTACAATACGGGTAGCAAAAAAGATAAGAATATCTTTGTTCAAAACAAACTCCAAACAACCCCTGCTAAACCTGAAATAGCTATCACTTTAATCATTCCAATGTTGAGCCACTGCATGGCTATAAATGAGAATATTCCTAAAACAACTGCAAATAAGTTTATTCCACCTGTTTTGGGAAATATCACATACATACCAAACCAGACCGCAAGGTTTAAAATAACACCCACAACAGCAGCAGTAATGCCAGATAAGGCTGAACCAAGCTGCTTGTTATCACGGAACTTTTCAATGTAAGGGGCGCCTAAAAGAATGAACATAAAGCAAGGCAGAAATGTGAAATATGTGGCTGTCAACGAACCTATTAAAGCCGCAAATAGCGGGCTAAAATCTCCATGATAGTTCCAGCCAGCCATAAATCCTACAAATTGGACAACCATTATAAGAGGACCAGGAGTTGTTTCGGCAAGTCCAAGCCCGTCCATCATCTGAGCTCTTGTCAGCCACGCATACTGCTCAACTCCTGCCTGAGCAATGTAAGCAAGCACTGAATATGCCCCTCCAAATGTCATAAAAGCGGCTTTAGTGAAAAAGAGAGCCTCTGTATAAAAAAATTTTTGGGTTGTGTGAGAAGCTGCAATATTCTCAGAAGAGATGTTTTGACCTGATATAAGGTAAAGAATAGCTACAGGAGCTACCCAAAGCAAAATAAATACAATAGCTATTCCTATACTTCGTGAAGTTGAAGGATAGATATGGCAATCATTCTCATCAGCTTCATTTTCACAGATAACAACATACCCTTCATCTTCCAGCTCTTTTAAATCTTTTGCTTTTGCAGTTTGAAATTTATCAGGAAGTAAAATACTCCCGCCAATACCGATAACTGCTGCTCCAATAATAATAAGAGGAAAGGGGATTTTAAGAAAAAATATTGCTATGAAAGATAAAATTGAAATAGTTGCAAGAAGTGAGTTTTTTATAGACTTTTTGCCTATTTTAATAACTGCTGCAAATACGATTGCCATAACAGATGCTTTTAAGCCGTTGAAAAAAGATTCAACCAAGAAAACATTTCCAAATTCAGCATAAATATAACTTAAGGCAAACAGAATAAACATAGAGGGAATTACAAACAAAGAACCAGCAACAATCCCGCCCGGGATTTTGTGAAGAAGCCAGCCAATGTAAATTGTAAGCTGCTGTGCCTCTGGACCGGGCAGCAGCATACAGTAGTTAAGAGCATTTAAAAATCGCCCGTTGCTTATCCATCTTTTTTTATCAACAAGCTCTTCGTGCATGATTGCAATTTGTCCGGCAGGTCCTCCAAAACTAATAAATCCAAGTTTGAGCCAAAACTTGAATGCCTCAAAAAATGATGGATGTGGGACATTATTGTTTGTCATTTTATCACCAGTAATTTGCTTTCTCTGAAATGTTGTGTTTATTAAGTATATCAGAATTCTAACTTACTTCACCACCAGACTCTTGCCATGCTTTTATACCGCCTTCTAAATATGAAGTTTTGATCTGTTTATTATTTAGATAATCCGATACAGATTTGCTTACAGAACCTCCTTTCACACAATAGATGACTACCCGCTTATTATTAGGTATAGTTTTGCTCCACTCTTCTATCTTTTCGGGATCTTGCCATTTTGCACCTGTAATCATTGATGGCTCTGCCTCATAGTCAGATTTACGCCTCACATCAAACAGTATAATATCTTGGCTCTTTTCAGAATTTTCTTTATCAAGATTCTGTTTAATATTCTCTTTCTTAAGAATAGATTTTAACTCTTGGGTTTTTATAATATTTGTCATAGCTATATCTCCTTGTTTAAATAGGTAGATTGTATGTAATCAATATAGATTGATATCGCCATTTTTTATGGTATCAATCTGCTCTTTTTTATCTTTATATATTTTTTCAGCCTCTAAAGGATTTTTAACTACCTTTGGAGTAAGAAAAACATAAAGATTAGTTTTATCTTGACCCTTAGATACGGTTTTAAACATATACCCCAATCCTGGAATATCTCCTAAACAAGGAAGAGTTCTCTGAGATTCGGAGAGACTCTCATCAATCAACCCCCCGATAACTACTGTATTACCATCTTCTACAATTAAGGTTGTTTGAATTTGGCGTTTTAATGTAGTAGGACGATCACTGCTATTACTTTGAGCTACTGAATCCAATTTAGTAACCTCTTGAAATACATTTAGCCTTACCAATCTCTCTTTGCTTATCTGGGGTGTAATCTTCAAAGTTATACCAACATCTTTGTACTCATAAGAGCTGTAGGTCTCAGTTGCATTGTCAGCAGCAGAACGTGTCTGGTATGGTACATTTTTACCAATAGTCAATGCAGCCTCCTCATTGTCTGTTGTAAGAATTTGAGGTGTTGAGAGGATATGTGCATCTTTATTGGTCTTGTAAGCCTGAACAACTGCACCAATTGAAGGGAATACAAGATTTCCTATTTTAAGGGTCTTACCCATCACTCCCACTGAAAAACCTGCTGGAAGATTTCCAGTAGTTGCGATGGTATTAAAATTGGAGTAAGCGTTGCTGGAACCTCCGCCAAATCCCCCAAAATATACCCCTTGATCCTTTCCGCTATTGTCTGAATCAAAACCTTCACCAGCTCGCCACTCTGTGCCAAGTTCAAACCCATTTGTAACATTGACTTCCATTATAAGACACTCTATATAAACCATTGCTCTTGGTATATCGAGTTTAGAGATAACCTCTTCAAGGACAGGATAATCCTCTTTATCACCCATAATAACAAGACTATTTGTTGCCTTATCTGCTGTAATTCTAATAGATTTGGATAGAACAGGAACGCTTTTCTTTCCAACTTCCTGTTTATTGTTATCAGAAGAGGTAGGAATCTCCATAAGAACCTTTGCTAAATTTTCGGCAGAGGCATGCTCAAGATAATAGACTCTGACTTTCTCTTCCCCTTTAGGAACTTTTTGATCTAATAAGGCGATGAGCTGTTTAACCCTTTCTGTCTCAGTCTCACTTGCCAGCAGAACAACAGAGTTGGTTCTCTCATCAGCTACCAATTTTACAACCATATCTGGGTCTTCTTTACCCTTTTCGCCTCTACTTCTTGCAGTAAAAATGTCGGAAATATTATTGACTAATTTTACTGCATCTGCGTATTCTACAGGAATAACAGATATTTTCTTTCCAATACCCATAACATCAACAGCAATGATAATTTTTAACAGACGTTCAATATTGGAATCGGTATCTGTAACAATAAGCATATTAGTGTCTGAATATGATAGTATAACACTCCCTTTAGAAACAAGCGGGGTAAATATACGTTTCATCTCCTCAGCATCAGCATACTTAAGAGGAATGATTCTTGTTACCATTTTATCGCCGCTACTGCCAGAAAACTGTGAACTACTACTACCTATTTTGTTACTAAAACCAGACTCTCTAAATGGTGAGATGCTCCCTGACGAGCTTTTGATAACAGTGGTGTCAAGATTTTGGGAGCGAGCATCGGGAGATGGAATAATTTTTATCACATCTCCAGCTTCAACAGTAGCAAAGCCATGAACATTTAGCACAGATTCAAATACCCGATATGCCTCTTTTACTGAAATTTTTGACGGAGATATTATGGTAACGTTACCCTTAACACGGTTATCAACAATGAAATTCTTTCGAGTCAACTCACTTATGAATTTTATAAATAGATTTATATCAACATCATTAAAATCTATTGATACATAATCGCTATCTGACTTTGCACTACTATCAGGTTTTATGACACTATTGCTACTGCTATTAGATTTGATTGTAGTATCTTCAGAATATACTGATGAATTTAATATTGGTGAAACTACAAAAAAACATATTAAAGCTACTATAAATAGATGGCTATGCACTGAATTATTGTTCCACATTATATGTAATTTCCTTTATTTGCCCCCGTCTTCTAATTTGCATCTTCATTGCAGATGAGTTTTTCAATCTATCATACAAAGATATAGCGTCTTCTACAGAGTTAATCTCTTTTCCATCAACTCCCATTATAATATCGCCATTTTGAATTCCCATCTCTTTAAACATGGAGTCCTGCTTAATGCCATATAGCAAAATTCCATCTGCATTCCCACCAGTAAAGTGAGGTCTTATTCTAACTTGATTCATAAGAGCATTTATATCTCTCATCGATTCATCAATCATAGAACGTTTAATTGACATCTCTATTTTATCCTCTGAGGTTACTTCTCCTTGTGAACTACTTAAGTTTACAGATTGTGTTGATAGTGGCTGACGAGCTTTTTTATTAGAGATGTTATCATCTGTAATGTCTAATCTTTCATCTGTTCCATTTCTTGAGAGAATAACACTTAATCGTAAAATTTTTTTAATAACAGCATCTTCGATTTTGTCACCTTTTTTATATAGCTCCTGCCGTTTATCTCTATCATTTTCAATTACAGCATAGTTTTCAGACTCTTCTCCACCAGTGGCTGTTCCCCAAAGTTTAAGTTTCAGGTTAGTTATTTTAAGTGCCGCAAGCTGCTGTTCAGAGATTGAATCAAACCCCTTATCCTTATCTTTATCATCCTTTTTATTGGAATTAACATCTATAGATGTCTTAAAAATATCCCTTTTATGAATTATATCATAATAGCTTGCCAACTTAACTGATCTCTTTTCTGATTGCAAAGTGTCAGCCCCGCCATTTTCCGATTTATCACTTTTATATAAAGAGTCGTTATAAACTGAAAAGTTATCATAGGTTGAGACAGACAAGGAGCTATCTATATAACTATATAGAGTATCAACTAAAAGAGAGATAGAAGCTGTTAAACATATAATATTGAATAGATTAAATAGATATTTCATGGTAATTTAACCCCTAAACTATTTAGGATTATAGATAGTTACATTTAAAAATATTCCATAAACTTAAGGAGTACTAAAATAGTTGGATAAAAATATTAACCAGACAATTACTGATCAGGCAATAAACAGTGATTCTAAGATAAACACAACCTACTCTCAATCGTCAGAAACAACAGGGGTTCTCTTTCTTGCACCTGCATTTCTTATTTGGGGGCTAAGTCCTATTTATTGGAAGCTATTATCTCACGTATCATCAATTGAACTTTTATTTCAAAGGGTTATCTGGTCATCCATTTTTCTTTATGCAATTGTTCTGTGGCAGGGGAAAAATGATGAGATAAAAAAGATACTCAAAAGCTCCTCAACTATGATTAGCCTTACCGGAAGCACAGTTGTTCTATCTCTTAATTGGTATCTTTTTATCTGGGCAGTAAACCATGGGCAAGTGCTTCAAACAAGTCTTGGCTACTATATTAACCCGTTGATTATGGTGCTTCTTGGTATCATATTTCTTAAAGAGCGGTTAAGAAAACTTCAAATTTTTGCCCTATTTATTGCTGGAGGAGCAGTGCTTTATTACGCTATCGGTTTAGGAGAGTTTCCATGGATTGCTTTGACAATTGCACTCTCTTTTGGCTTTTACGGACTTTTCCACAAAATGATATCAGTATCTTCTCTAACTGGGCTTTTAGTTGAGACCCTTATATTATCAATTCCGTCAACAATATTTATTGGTTGGTGGCAGATTCAAGGGACATCAGCTCTTTTTAGGATCAATCCAACGACAGATCTTCTGCTTATTGGAACAAATCTTGTGACCGCCCTTCCCCTTCTTATGTTTATAATGGGAGCAAGGCGAAGTACCATGACAACTGTTGGATTTATGCAGTATCTTGCCCCAAGCATAACATTTTTGCTTGCTGTTTTTATCTACCATGAACCATTTTCGCACCAAAGGCTTATCACATTTATACTTATATGGATAGCTCTTGCCATTTATACTTTAGACTCTTTTTACGCTTTTAGAAAACGAAGAACATCATAAATTAAAAAGTTGAATTGGTTTACTCATTTTTAATATTTTTTATCCATATTTTAATCTAAATTGTTAATTAAAACAGCGTTAAGTTCATCTTTTGTGATGGGTTGAGTTCCTAATTTGCCAACAACAACTCCAGCTGCCTTGTTTGCCACTACTGCTGCATCTTCAAATGATAAGCCAGTTGATACTGCTGCTGCAAATACAGATATAACAGTATCCCCAGCACCTGAGACATCATAAACTTGACGTGCCTGAGTCGGGATAAGAAGAGGTCTATTTTTATCACCACCTGTCAGACACATTCCCTTTGCTCCTCTTGTTACAAGAAGCCAATCGAGCATATACCTATTTCTGATAAGATCAGATATCTCGGTAAGCTCCTGCTCGGTCTCTATAACTGCATCTGCCACAAGATTTAACTCCGCACTATTGGGGGTTACGCAAGTTGCATTTCTATATCGCTGCCAATCTTTGCCTTTGGGATCGACTAAAACATAGATATCATAATCTCTGCAAAGAGAAATTATTGACTCTGTAATCTCAGGAGTCTTTAAGAATCCTTTTCCATAATCTGATAAGATAACAGCCTGATATCTATCTATAGTGCTCTTGATTTTTGACAAAACAGCCTCTTTAAGATCAGATGAGAGAATTTGAACTCTCTCATCATCAATACGAAGTAACTGCTGCTCAAGAGCCATTATTCTGGTTTTACTGATAGTTAGATGTGCATCATCAAAGATGAGATGACTTTTGATATGTTTATTTTCAAGCATCTTTCTAAGCTGCCTACCAGCTCTGTCGTTTCCACATACTCCGATTATATCTGTTTGACATCCAAGAGAGGCGAGATTTAAAGCTACATTACCAGCACCACCAAGCATGTAAGTTCTGTTAATTGTCTGGACTATTGGCACAGGTGCCTCTGGCGATATCCGCTCAACTCTGCCCCAAAGATAGCAGTCAAGCATAATATCACCTATTACTAAAATTTTTGATTCTGCAAAATCATCTAAGTTAATTTTCATTCTTTGTTTTGCTTTCTGTTATATTATCTATTAGATTTCTTTAATCAAATTTAACTATTTAGCTGTTTAGTATCTTTTAGTATCTCACTCTCTGGCACTTTTAATAATATCTAATTCCCAATTATATACATCAGTTTGAATCTCCATCAATCCAAGGATAGTATGAAAAAAATTATCATGAGAGTAACTATCAGCAATCTTTTGCTTTAACTCCTCTCTATTTATATTAAAGTTATCCCCAAACCAAAAAATAGCAGGTATCCATGTCTGGGCTTTAGGAGCAATAGCGTATGGAACACCATGAAGATAGATACCGTTCTCTCCAAGAGACTCTCCGTGATCTCCAAAATATACCATTGCGGTTTTAAAATCTTTAGAGTTCTGTTTAAGTAAATCTATAACTTGAGAGAGAAAATAGTCAGTATAAACAAGAGCATTATCATAGGCATTTATAATCTCTTCTCTTGTACACTCTCCCAATTCATTAGTTTTACAAACTGGTGTAAATTTCTCAAAAGAGCTTGGATATCTCTTGTAATAGGCAGGACCATGATTACCCATCTGATGAAGAACAATTAATATACTGTTATCTTTTTTAGCATCAATATACTCTTGAAGACCATGCAGCATACCAACATCTCTACACTCAACCTCATCGCATTCTGGATTTATTTCAGGCTCTTTAAACTCTTGGTACTCCACTCTTAATGCAACATCTTTAGAATCAGAATTGTTATCACGCCACAAAACAGAGATTCCAGCATAAGAGATAATATCCAAAAGATTTTCTGTCGATTTTGCCTTTTTCTCAGAATAAGCATCTCTCCCAAGATTAGAAAACATACATGGAATGGAGATAGCTGTTGTAGTAGCACAAGATGAGACATCTAAAAAACTTATAACATCCTCTTGTTGCAAAAGTGGATTTGTCTGTCTATGGTAACCATTTAGTGAGAAGTGATCTGCTCTTGCTGCCTCCCCAACAACTAAAATAATCAGTTTTTGCTCTGTATCAGAGGGACATGCAACAGCATCTCTTCCAATTGGAGCAACAACTTTTATCTCATCTTTGAATGAGTCATATAGATACTTTGCTGCTGAATAGAGATAATAGGTAGGATTTGTGTAATACCTTAAAGGCTTATGTTCTCTAAAAAAAGATGTGTAGAATTTGTTGAAAGTAAATATAACCAGAACAAGACAGAGCAGAGACAATCCAACTATTTTTACTTTTAACCAGATTTCTCTCTTCAAAGGTCTTTTTATTATATCTATATTTGCAATAATATATGATGGCAAAGCACCTAAAAATATAAAATAGAAAAACATCTTAGGACTTAATAGCTCTAAAGATTCATCTGCATTTGTCTCAAGAACATTTTGCACCATGTGAGTGCTTACAAAAACATTATAGGTATCCATGTAGTATGCCACCTGAGATGAGACAATCAGAAGAATAATGATAACAGGCTTTACAGTATATTCAGAACAGAGAAGGTTTAGCAGGATTAAAATTATAATGAACAGTACCACAGGCAGAGAAAAAAGCTGTGCTAAATGGTCAGGTGTTACTATATATGTGCGTGTCACATTCCTGAAAAAAGCAACATTGTGAAAAAGCACAAAAAAAAACGATACCCCTATTATTATTTGGGATAGTGGCATTTTTTTGAACTTCATGAATTTATAATCCTTAAATTTAATATAAACTTAAAGTAGGTATCTGTTGTTTGACTTAATTTGAGGCTGGCATTGATCCAGAATCTCATTTATTCCATTAAAAATAGATACAAAATCAGAGGGTAAATTAGCTCCAGAACATCGTCTCATAGTCTCGCCATTTCTATACGCCTTGATAACAGCATCAATCTCCTCAACTGGATTCACAAGATGGAGTAATAGATTTCGTTTAAAAACCATTCCAGCAAAAAATAGAGAGGCTGCCATAAATACAACCCCCCAAGCTCCTGCCTGACCCAATTGACGCGCTCGCATATCTGCCTTTACCATAGCCTCTCGGTTAATTTTCCCTAAAAGAGTAATTCCAAAAACCGTTCTCTCTTTAGAGTTAATATCTCCATCAAATGCTGATCTAAATTTTGATTGAATAAGTTTTATAGCCGCTGGCTCTTCATCCTCCGTAATATTGTTACTGGCACGATTTAAAGCATTCTGGAATGTTGCGATATATAATTGATTAGCTGAGATATCATCAGTTATCATTACCAAAGATGCAAGCATATCTTCGCATGCCTCTAAAGAGTGTTCATTTTGCTCAATAATCTCTTTAATGGCTGGCGACATCCTTATAAAAATCCAGATAGACCCCAGTGCCATGAGCAGGTTCAAGCAGATAAGAAGCCATGCACCAACACGGGTTGCCTGTTCTATACGCATTTATCTATCCCTTTATTGTAATAATATTTTTATATCAATACCGTATTGTAATAATCTATTATTGTTATGAATCAGACCCCTTTTATAAACTTGGGAATTGCAGATTCATTAGAAACTATAACAAGATTATCATTTTCTTGAAGAGGCTCAGATGGAGATGGTTGTAGTAACTGCCTTGTTTTACCTCGTCTGATAGCTACAACCATGACTCCAAAACGTTTCGGAAGGGCAAGCTCTATTAAATTTTTTCCAACCATTGAGGGTTGAACACATATCTCAGTTAAAAGGAGATCATCACCAATAGCTCTGTCTGCAATTACATTTCTGTACAGTAAACGATTGGCAAAACGTTTACCAAACTCCTGTTCTGGGTTAATGATCTGGTGTGCCCCTACAAGCTGTAAAATTCTATGATGCAATTTGTCATTTGCTCTGGCAACAATAAGAGGTGCCCCCATCTGCCTGAGAAGTGCTGTACAGATAATTGATGCCTCTTTTGAATCATCACCAATAGCACAGACAACAGCATCACGCCTACTTGGCTCAAGACGAGCAAGTTCGTGCTCATCAGTAGCATCTATAATTAATGCCTCTGTAACAAAAAGGGATGCTTCTTCTACAAGGGATTTATGGGTATCAACAGCTAAAACTTCAGCACCTTTTTCCGAAAGGGTTCTTGCCAATGACATTCCAAACTGTCCAAGACCTATAATTAATATCTGTTGGGACATAAACTAAAATTACCTTTTTAGGTGAACATACTAAATGTAATGTAGCCTTTAGATTTATCAATCGGCTACAAGAATTATCATAATTCTTTATAATGCGAATTATGAGTTGAAATTTGTTGATAATAAAAACATAGCCGCTGCAATTCTGCCAAAGACATGTACCATCACCCCTCTGAAAGAGCAGACTTTTGAAGCAATCTGAATACCTGTTTTTTCCTGAAATTAGTATTGGTTGCAAGCCACTAATTTACACAAAAATATGGATTGGTTTAACCCCTAATTCGCATTTATAATACAATGTTTAAAATTAGAATTGCTGCTTTAGTATATTAAGAGGAAATAATTTAATTCGCTTTTTTAGGTTTTAACCTTATTAAAAGGTCTCCTTGTTTTACGCTCTGTCCGTTTTTAACAGCTATCTCTTTTACAACTCCATCAATAGTGCTTGCAATATTGTTAAGCATCTTCATAGCTTCAAGAGTCATCAACAGATCATTTTCATTAATTACATCATTTTTTTTCACATGCACTTCTGTTACGACACCAGTTAATTTGGCTCTGATTTCACCCATCTCAGCAAGCTCAAAGATTTGTTTTTGTGTAAACTCAACTTTTTTAAAAGTGCTGTCGCGTTGTTCCTCTTTACTATATACAAAAGGCTCGGGATGATGATTTATCGTAAGATAAGTAACAACATCATTTTCTCTTACATTACTCTCTCCAAATACTATCTGATGGTGTTTACCCTTATAGTCTTCAAACGTTATAACCTCTCCAGATGTAAATCCGCCCTGTTTAAACCATATCTCTGGGGGTAGAACATAAGTTTTACCATACTCTTCTTCAAACTTAAAAAACTCTACGCTGTCTCTGGGGTGCTGTAAGTAAAGGACAAGTTCTTCTATATCACAAGAGCGGCCTATTGCCTTTTCAAGTTTTTCTCTTTCAAGTTTAATATCAATAGGAGTAGTTTTCTCTGCATAGACCTCATTTTTTACAATATCTCTCCACTCTGGACCAAATACTGTTCTATAAATATCGTCTGAAGGTTTTCTAAATGGAAACGGACCATATCTTTCTAACATTAAATCTTTAAGGTCCTGAGAGGCATTTTCATACCTTTTTCCGCTTAAAGTATGAGAAACTGCTGTTGTCCATAAAATTTGAGAGCCAGGTGTTACGCTCCAAAAATTTCCTAACTCAATATGCACTTTGGGAAGCTCTTTCATTAATATGTCAGGCATTTTATCAAGAAAATTACCTTTAAGAGCCTGTTCAAAACTTGACCCCATTGCTCCGCCTGGAAGTTTATGAATATGAACTGTCGGATCAAACCCTTTAAACTGAGATTCAAATTGAGAGTATGCGGGTCTTATTCTCTTTAGTTTATTGTTTGTCTCAATAACAGCATTTAAATTTATCCCTTCTGCATTGTATCCATCTTCTGCAAGCATATCTACAACTGTCATTAAAGGAGGAGGTCCAAAAAAACCAGTCATAGCATGATCAGCAGCATCAATAATTTTTGCACCTGCTTGAACCGCAGCTACAATTCTTCCTATATCGTTTCCATCTGTGTTATGACCGTGATAGTGAATAATTAAATCTGGAAAAGAGCTTTTAAGAGAGGATATTAAACGATAAATACGTGCTGGAGAACCTAATCCTGAATGGTTTTTAATTGCAAGAATAATATCTTTTCCTGTAACACCTATAATCTCTTTAGCTTTGCTTACATAAAAATCATCAGTATGCTCAGGTCCTGTTGAAAAGCATAAAGTTGGCTCTAAATACTTTCCAGCTCTTTTAACCTCCTCAAAAACTGGAATCATATTTGGAACATGATTTAAAAAATCAAATACTCTCCAGACATCAACATATTTTGCAAACTCCTGAACTGTGAGCCTTATGACATTTTCAGGGTAAGGACGATACCCAAATAGGTTTACACCTCGACATAGTGTTTGGAACATGGTGCGTGGCATCTTCTGTCGTAAAAGCTGAAGACGCTCAAAAGGGTTGATCTGCTTTCTTAAAAGATCAACATGGACACTTGCACCTCCTGTAATCTCAAGTGAGAAAAAACCTGCTTCATCTCTTTCAGATGCTACCATAAAGTCAGTATGGGGAAGAATTCTGTTTTTAAAATCTGATTGTGAGAGATCTCTTGCCGTATTTGTAATAAAATATCCCTTTGATTCTCGTAAAATACGAAGTCCATCTTCTGTGGGAGTATTGGGTAAGATTCTGTTAAACATTTTATCTTTTTTCCTTAAAAAATTATATTTCTAAATTATAGGGCAAAAGGATTATACTTTTTATGATTAATATGTCCTAAAAGTTTGGCTATTTTTGCCTCTTCTCTCTCCATAGATCGATAATCAAAAAGCTCAGGATGTCTATCAATATATTCAGTGTCAAATTGACCTAATAAAAACTCTTTATCCTGAACAATTTTGATATAAAACGGGATAGTTGTTTTAGGACCTACTATAATAAAATTTTTTAAAGCTCTTTCAAGACGGCTTGTAGCATCAGTCCAAGTAAATCCATAAACAGTCAACTTAACTAACAGAGAGTCATAGCAAGATGAAATTTTATAACCCTGATATACCATTCCATCTAATCTGATACCAGGTCCTCCCGGTGATTGATATACAGATACAACTTTATCACTTTCAGGAGCAAAATTTTGCTTTGGGTCTTCTGCATTAATTCTAACTTCAATTGCAAAACCTCTGCAAAATACATCTTTTTGAGATATGTCAAGCGGTAGCCCTCTTGTTATTCTTATTTGACGGCGTACAATATCAATACCTGTTATCACCTCTGTAACTGTATGTTCAACTTGAAGGCGTGTATTTATCTCAAGAAAGTAGAATTGGTCATCATGATCTAACAAAAACTCTACAGTTCCTGCATTTATATATCCTGCATAACGGGCAAATTTGACTGCTGCTTCACATATTTCATTTTCAAGATCAGATCGTAACATACCCGGTGCAATCTCAACAAGTTTTTGATGACGCCTCTGAATAGAGCAGTTTCTTGCACCTAAATGGACAACATTGCCGTAATTATCTGCTAAAATCTGAACTTCAACGTGTCTGGGACGTATCAATCCCTTTTCGAGGTAAAGACGCCCATCACCAAAAGATGATACTGCCTCTTTTTCAGCTAACGGAAGCTGCTCTAAAAGTTCAGCCTCATTGTTAACGCGTCTTATTCCCCTTCCGCCTCCACCTGCGACTGCTTTTAACATTACAGGATAACCGTATTGCTTAGAAAAGCTAAGAGCGGATGAAACTTTATTCTCTCCTTCAGGTAAAATGCTGCTGCCCGGTATGATTTTGATTCCAGCCTCCTGTGCAAGTCTTCTTGCAATTGTTTTATCTCCTAAATCTTGAACCACTTGAACAGGAGGACCTATGAAAATTAACCCCTCTTTTTCACATGCACGAGGCAAATCAGGATTTTCAGCAAGAAAACCATATCCCGGGTGAATTGCTTGACAGCCACTTTTTTTAGCAGCCCATATAACACGGTCAATATCTAAATAATCTTTACGAGGACCATGTCCAATCCACACTGCTTCATTAGCAATATAAATATGCCGTGATTCATTATCAGGGGTTTCATATATGGCTACAGCTTTTATTCCCTCTTCTATAACAGCCCGGCAGATTCTTATAGCTATCTCACCTCTATTGGCAATAAGAATTTTCTCAAATTTTTTTATCTGATTCATTGTTTATTATCCCTGCTAATTATTTAATTTAAAATTTCTCTGGGTAATTTTCTCAAATTTATGGGGTAATTCAAATTTTGCAAGAACTCTATTTTTCTTCCAACTCATTCAATTCTTTGGCAGAGGAGATTGAAAAATTCAAATCTTTCAAAAGTCCATTTGATATCGCATAAATCCAGCCATGAATAACTATTGATTCTCCTTTTGCCCATGCATCCCTCACAAATGTTGTATTACCAACATTTTTCACCTGTTCCATAACATTTAGTTCGCATAGACGATCCACTTTCTCTTTATCATCAACTATCTGCATCAACTCTTTTTGTCTAATTCTGTATATATCTCGTATGTGACCAAGCCAGTTGTCTATAAGTCCATGAGAGCGGTTTTCGATTGCAGCCTTAACGCCTCCGCAGCCATAATGTCCACAAACAATGATATGTTGGATTTTCAACACCTCTATGGCATATTGAATTACAGAAAGACAGTTCATATCTGAGTGTATTACTATATTTGCAACATTTCTATGGACAAACATCTCTCCTGGAAGAAGACCCACTATTTCGTTAGCCGGAACACGGCTGTCTGAGCATCCAATCCAGAGGAATTTGGGTGATTGCTGTTGAGAAAGCTTTTGGAAGAATGCCGGGTCTGATCGAATTATTTTAGATACCCACTGTTGATTGTTCTCAAATAATTGAGGTAGTGTTCTCATAAATTTTTCCTTTATGTTAATGAAATTTTAGCATTCTGATAACGGGAAGAGTTGTCAGAACGCTCCTCACTTAGAAGCATAAATAGCGTTATGGGACCTATACGACCAGCAAACATTGTAATCATAATCATAATTTTTCCTATTTCATCAAGTTTCATCGTTGCACCAGTAGAGAGTCCTACAGTACCAAGTGCAGATGTCACCTCAAAAATAATATCTCTTAGAGATATCTGCTGTGTAACTTCAAGCATCAACACAATTACAAACCATATCAGTGCCCCTGACACAGTTATTGTAATTGCCCTATATATGACTCTGGACTGAATCCTACGACTCATAACAACAACACTTTTGTGATTTGTGATGTTTGACCAAAATGTTAGAGCAATTATCCCTATAGTTGTGGTTTTAATACCTCCTGCAGTTCCTCCGGGGCTACCACCAATAAACATAAGAAAGAGCATTATTATAAATGTAGGGTCTGTAACACTTGCGATATCAACTGAGTTAAACCCTGCTGTTCTAAGAGTAGCTGATTGAAACCAGGCATTATGGAATTTATTGGTAAATGAGAGCTCCGCAAGTACTCCATTCCAATCAAACAGAAGAAATAAGAGCATGCCTGATATCAGTAGTATAGCTGTAGTAACAAGAGCAATATATGCTGCCACATTTATCGATTTTCCCATTATCCAGTCTGGAATAAGAACAGTTGTAGCAGGCGCAATTCCCCCCAATATTATAAGAGAAGCGACAGTATGAAGAATCAATGGGTGATTCTGGTATGAGACTAAATTATCACTTTGAAGAGCAAAACCAGCATTACAAAATGCCGAGATTGCTGTAAAGCAGCCTCTCCACAATGCTTGAACTGTATTATCTCCTGCATTATAGAATAGCAGGCTAAGTATAGTGGCACCAGTGACCTCAATTAAAAATGTAAATTTTAGAATAGAGATAAGAGATTGAATCAAGTCTTTATGATAAGTATCAGTGATTGTGGTCATTAGCCTCTCTTGACGAAGAGTCAGACGCCTGCCCATTGCGTGCATTCCAACAGTGGTTATACTCATTATACCTAACCCACCAAGTTGAATAAGAATCAAAATAAAAAGTTGTCCGAAAATAGTGAAATCGTTTGGTGTGTCAAGAACAATTAATCCTGTAACACATACGGCACTTACAGAGGTAAATGCAGCATCTATAACTCCAATAACATTTTTTTCAGAAGCAATGGGCAAACTTAGCAAAATTGTGCCAGTAATGCAAAGCCCCATAAATGTAGTCAACATTAAGCGTGCAGGGTGATTTAAAAACATCTCCCACCACTGCTCATAATTTTCAGTAACAATTTTTGATGGTGGAATCGCAATAAGTATAATTAAATTTGAGATAATCACAGTAGAAATTATATTATAGACTTTAACAAAATTTATTATAAGAACCACAATACTTAGCAGACTTAAAATAGTCCAAATAGCACAAAGATATCTTTTTTTCTGATGAGAGGCGGAGTGAAGAAAAATTAGTTGCACAATTATGGCAGATAAGGTTAAGGCACCGTCCATTATAATATTTGTATTTATCGAGTAAGGCTCAATGCTGATACGGCATAACAATATTAATGGTATGGTAATTATCCCGCAATATACCCTTTGTATCGAACGGGATTGTGATGTGCTAATAATATATTCTCTATGCTCATTGGTAGCTTTAAAATCAAATAGATAAAAAGCTACTCCTATCAATATAACGAGTCCAAACAATGCTGAAAAAGGGTCTATCAAAAGGTGTGGAGTGGAAATAAAAAATGTGGATACCAATGAAACTGCTGTAAAGAATTTTCCTGTTAATGTATGACGTAAAATTAAAAATCCACCCGAAAGAAGAGATATAGAAGCTAAGAGAGCTATAATAGTAGAGATATTAAAATCTAATAGGGAGAATCGATCTACTGTAGTGTTAAGAGAGAGTAGCATTATCGGCAGAGGAGATAAGGTCATCAATACCCCCTCAATGCCAACTTGCTGTAGTGAGGAGCGCAGAGGTCTTACTACTAATTTTGAGTCAGCTTTCATAATAATAAAGATATCAATTAGCTATATCATAAACAGCAGCAGCAAGCAGAGGAATCATAATTTCATGGTGTCCTGTAATAGAAAATCCCTCTCCTCCTTGGATTATAGGACGGTTTACCACATTTACTGTTGGTCTATAGTGCTGAATCATATCAAAGTTGGCTGTAGTAAAGTGCGTTACATCGTAACCAACATTACGAGTAACTGAAAGAGCCTTTAAAAATACTTCAGGCATAACAACAGCACTACCTATATTAATAATAACGCCACCATGACCCAACTTTGACACTGAAGCTGCAAATATACGAAAATCGCGTAAAGAGGCATCGCCAATTGCTGCTCCATCAGCATCTGGATGTTGATGGACAATATCTGTCCCAATTGCAATATGAAGTGTATATGGAATCTCAAGCAAAAAGGCATTTACCAAAAGAGCACGACTGTTAAATGGCGCTCTTTCCTCAAATAACATAGCCCCAACTGTCTGTCCAAATCCCTGCTTAAACTCACTTGCCCTTTTTGCAGCACTGTTTACCAATGCAGCAGTGTCAGATGCCATTCCAAATGAGCCGTCTGTAAGCTGCGAGGCTACATCCTCTGATGTATGACCTATGCGAGCAAGTTCTGTATCGTGAATTGCAGCAGAACCATTTGAGGCGAAGTGTGTTATAAAGCCTCTTTTTGCAAGGTCTATAAGAATTGGAGAGCAGCCACTCTTTATCAGATGTCCGCCTAACATAAAAATAACGGGTTTACTCATTTCTCTTGCTTTTACAATTGCATGTGCAATCTTTTTAAGATCATTGGCTTTAAGAAGAGAGGGGAGGCTATTATTCAGAAAGTCTGAGATGCTCATCCCTTTAAAGGGAGGTTTAGCTTCAAGAGTTGTCAGAACTTTTGAACTTCTTTGGCAGGCACAATAGGTATGAATTTTATTAAAATCAATCTCTTCGTAAGGTCTCATTATTTTGGTCTTTTTGCTCTTCTTGGTCGATTTCTTGACCATTTTCATGGGGCTTATTTTTCTGCTTTTTTTTAAAGCAGAGTTTATCTTCTCGTACAAGTGCACAAACTTTAGGGTTATGTAAATCTTTGCAGGTTACATGGTTATATAAAGGACACTCTGGATATTGTTTTGACATGAAGATTCCTTTTATTGACTAATCTTTTAACTACTTAGGTTTCTGGATAATCTTTGGTTACTGGATTAAATCTGTTTCTGAAATTTTTCCACGCTCAGGCTTATTTAATAAAAATTGAGTCCGCTCAGTTTTTTTTTTGGAGTCAGAGTTTTTACCTTGACTTTGAATTAGAGTCTCCAACTTAACAGAATATTGTAATAGTTTTTTGGATAAATTGAGATCAAGCTGATCGATTCGACCGTTAAGGTTTTTCTTTAAAGTTGCTATCTGAGAATCAATATACTTTTTATCAGTATCAAACTTTTGCTTATCTCCCAACTCACTTTTATTACTATCAGTCTTTGCTTGATAATCTTTCAACTCTTTATCGATTATACCAACACTATCACTAAGTGAGTCTATGTTTGTTTGAAGTTTTGTAATGGAAGTTTTACTCTCAGCTACAATCTGTGTAACCTCTTGAAGCGTTGCAAGTTTTGACTCTACAGCCAAATCAATATCAGCCACCTTTTTTTCAACTGTTGCTTTATGGGCTGCAAGTTTTTCATTAATAGCCGTTTGTACCTTTTTGTCAACTGCTCTATCACCTATTTTATCTACCACAGAAACTACTTTAGCATCAATCTTAGTATCAATATCAGATTCAATATTTTTAATAGAGGAAATCTTGGAATCGATATCAGCTTGCATAATTTTGACAGACTCCACATCTGCCTTAACTGTAGCTTCAATCTCTTTAGCTTTTTCGTTTACAATATCAAGCGTCTCCTGGTTTGTTCTGTCAAGGATATGTAAAGCTCCTTGATATTGATCTAACACCTTGTCAACATTAGTTTTTAGTAACTCAAGAGTTTTTTGTGTCTCCTCTTTGTTAGACTTAGTTTCCGCAATAAGGGTTAGCTCGTCTTGAATTGCTATTGTCTGCTGTTTTAGCTCAGGAATATCTTTTTCAAGAGCCAACTTTATCTTTGCAATCTCAACGTCAATGGCATTAATTTTTGATTCAAACTCCATTACTAAAACATCTACTTGAGTCTGACCTGAGTTTTGGATAGTCATAACTCTATCTTTAATATCAAGATAGCCATAAACCATGATAGCAACTAACATCAATGGGATAGCTATTGAGAAAACAGCCATTTTGCTGCCAAGTTTTTCGATATTTTTGCTATTAATAGCCTCTTTGTAAAGAGCTGCCGAAATATCATTGGCATCATCAATGTCTGGCATGGCAATTTCATCTCTAAGACTTCTGTTGCCATTTAGATGTTTTTCAATGCCTGTTTCCATTTTTTAAGAACTACTCCCACTCAATAGTTCCCGGAGGTTTTGATGTAATATCAAAAACTACACGATTAACACCATCTACCTCATTTATAATCCTGTTGGAGATTTTTGCAAGAAGCTCATGTGGCAGTCGAGCCCAATCCGCAGTCATTGCATCTTTGCTGTTTACAGCCCTAATTGCAATACAGCTATCGTAGGTTCGCTTATCTCCCATTACCCCTACGCTTTTAACAGGCAAAAGAACAGCAAATGACTGCCAAAGTTCTCTGTAAAGACCAGCTTGTCTTATCTCTTGAAGTAAAATTGCATCTGCTTCCCTTAAAATCTCAAGACGTTTTTCTGAAACTGCACCCATAATTCTTATTGCAAGACCAGGTCCAGGAAATGGTTGCCTCCAAACCATATCTTCATTTAATCCAAGTTCGATTCCAAGTTTTCTTACCTCATCTTTAAAGAGTAGTTGAAGAGGCTCAATTAGTTTAAGATTCATCTTTTCAGGTAGTCCTCCCACGTTGTGGTGAGACTTAATTATTGAGGTAGGTCCTCCAAAGGCGGATTTAGATTCAATAATATCAGGATAGAGTGTCCCCTGCCCTAAAAATTCAGCACCTTCAATTTTTAGAGCCTCTTCTTCAAACACCTCAATAAATATTCTTCCTATCTCTTTTCTTTTTTTTTCAGGATCAGTAACATCTTTAAGAGCCTCTAAAAATTTTTTTTGTGCATCAACAAAGATAATGTTCACATCAAGGTTTGCTATAAAACTTTTCCTTAGACTCTCCTTTTCGTTCTTTCTAAGTAATCCATTATCAACAAAAATGCAGTACAGATTTTTGCTAATTGCCTTGTGAATTAAAAGGGCTGCAACAGAGGAGTCAACGCCACCAGAAAGCCCCATAATGACCTTTTTATCACCTACTGCCTCTTTTATCTGTGCAATAGCTCCATTTGCAAAAGATTCCATATTCCAGCTCTTTTTACAGTTACATACATCAAAAAGAAAATTGCTTATCATTGCTGTTCCATTAATAGTGTGTTCCACTTCAGGGTGGAATTGAAGACCAAAAAAACGGTTTTTCAGATCAGCAATTGCAGCAATTTCAGTATTTTCAGTAGATGCTGTTATATCAAAATTGTCAGGTAAAATCTCTGTAGAATCTCCATGACTCATCCAGCATTGAAATTTGGAGTCCATTCCATTAAATAAGGAAATAGCACTCTGAGCTTTTATTTCAAGAGTTGCAAATCCATACTCTCGTTTCTTAGGGCGTGCAATTTTACCGCCTAACGCCTGAATCATAAAGTGCATACCATAACAGATGCCAAGTATAGGTATTCCAAGTTTAAAAATACCGGTGTCAATAGTGGGACTATTCTCTTCGTAAATACTTGCTGGTCCTCCTGAAAGAATGATTCCATTAGGATTGAGGGACTTTATTTTATCAAGAGAAAGTCCTGCTGGCTCAATCTGACAGTAAACTTCGTTTTCTCTAACCCTACGTGCAATGAGCTGGTTGAACTGTGAGCCGAAATCAATTATAAGTATCATTATAAGTAAACTCTCCTGAATACCTTAAGATAAACTCTTCTTAAATCTATAGGACATGGTTATAAATTTGGATGTTAAGCGTATATTTCTCTTATACTTCAAATAAAAAATCAAGTTGTTTTTATCCGCTATTGCCAATCGTTGTTGAATATGGTTTAAAGATGCCAAAATTTTAATAGCTAAATATTAATAGATAGCTATTACTTAACTTTTAAAAACTATTTAAAGTATAGTTTTATCAAGCGTAACTGTTTATTCATAAAATAAACATAAACAAAACAGATAAAAAGATAGGAGATGTAATATATGTACGATGTAGGTGATCTTAAAAAAGGGTTGAAATTTCAGATTGATGGAGAGCCATATATGGTTGTAGATTTTCAGTTTAAAAAACCGGGTAAAGGTCAGGCTCTCTATAAATGTAAACTAAAAAATATGATCTCAGGTATTCAATTTGAAAAAACGTACCGTTCGGGTGAGAAATTTGAAGAGGCATCTTTAGAAGAGAAAGAGATGGAATACCTTTATGCCGAATCTTCAAGCTACTGCTTTATGAATACTGAAAATTATGAGCAGGAGTTTCTAAGCAAAGATCAAGTAGGAGATGCTATAGAGCTTTTAAAAGAGAATACAAAATGTACAGCACTCTTTTTTAATGGAAAAGCAATTGGCTTAACTCTGCCTAACTTTGTAAACCTAAAAATAGTTAAATCTGACCCATGGGCAAAAGGAGACACTGCAACAGGAAGTACTAAACCAGCAACTCTTGAAACAGGATTTGAGATTCAGGTTCCACCATTTGTAGAAGAGGGGCAAGTTGTTAAAATTGATACAAGAACACGTTCTTATGTAGAAAGAGTTAATGAATAGTATATTTTTATAACTCTACACCTCTTCTTGAAAATAGTAGATAATAAATACTATTTATAACAACCTCTTTATAAGAGAAGTTAAGAAATGCAAAAATTGTAAGAGCAGAGCTATGAATAAAAGACATATTGATGAAAATTCTTTGATAAGGAACATTCTTATAGTTGATGATGACATGGGACTTCGCTCAATTTTAGTGAAGTCTTTTCAGGTCATTGGGTTTAAGTGCAGCGAAGCTGAAGATGCTCTAAGTGCTTACAATATGATCTGTAATGAGAAGTTTGACCTTGTAATATCTGATATCTCTATGCCTGTAATGGATGGTATTGAGCTTATGAAAAAGGTCAAGACAGAGTTTCCTGAGATCGATTTCATTATTATGACCGGATTTTCAGGTGAATATTCTTATGTTGATATTATTGATGCAGGGGCTTCTGACTACATGACTAAGCCCTTTGGCATCAACTCTGCTGCTGCAAGGATTGAACGTATTGAACGTGAAAAAAGAACTCTGCTAAACTTGAGAAAAACCAACCTTGAACTCAATATAGCTATGGAAAAAGCTAAGGCTTTAGCTGAAGAGGCAAAAGCTCTTGCTGAAGAAGCTAAGGCTGCATCTAAGGCAAAGACAGACTTTCTTGCCAACATGAGCCATGAAATACGTACACCTTTAAATGGAATTCTTGGCTATATAGATATCTTTTACAACACAGCCCTTACTTATGAGCAGAAAGAGTATGTTCAAAATGCTAAAATAAGTTGTGAGGTTCTTCTTTCAGTAGTTAATGACATTTTAGATTTCTCTAAAGTTGAAGCAGGTCAGTTGAGTATTGAAAAGATTGAGTTTGATCCAGAAGTTTTATGCTTTGAGGCTCTTGAGGTAGTAAGAAGTAAAGTTAATGAAGCTAAAGTTGAGATGATATGCCGTATCTCTGACTCTGTTCCTGCTCTTGTAATTGGTGACCCTTATCGATTTAGACAGGTACTCTTAAATCTTCTTGGAAATGCTGCAAAATTTACATCTTGTGGTATTATTGAGCTCTCTCTTGATATTAAGGATGAGACAGACAAAGATGTTGTGCTTCAGGCCTCTGTGAGAGATAGCGGAATAGGAGTTCCGTCAGAGAAACTTAACACTATCTTTGAACCTTTTCAGCAATCTGATGAAACAACAACGAGAAGATTTGGAGGAACTGGTTTAGGGCTTGCAATATGCAGAAAAGTTGCAGAAAAGATGGATGGTTCAGTGTGGGCAGAAAGTGAGCTTGGTAGAGGAAGTACCTTTTACTTTACATCGCGTCTTCAAAAGCAGCCTCGTTCTGCTACAAAACGGTTCAGACCAGTTGGTCTTAAAGGTAAAAAAGCATTTTTATCTATATCAAAAAATACTCCTTTAAGAGAGATCATTATAAATGAATTAACAAGCTCTGGTATGACTGTTATCTCTTTTGATACTGCTCATGATGTACTAAATTTTTTCAAAAGTACCAATAATGGAGATAATAATCTCATTACCACGCAGAACTACTCTGGAGAACACAATGAAAGTCCCTCTATTGAACCTATGGAAATAGAGCACTTCGATATTGGTATCGTGGATGCTGGTGTAAAGAGTCACATCCATCTTGAATTTGCAGAATCTTTACGAAAACTACCAAATCAATACTCCAAAATACCTCTTTTGGTCTGCATATCTCCTGATCCAGGTGGTGCAGATCGATGTAGAAGAGCTGGTTATAATGGTTTTTTATCAAAACCCATTCAAAGGAAAAAACTCTTCACAATGATCTCTGCTATACTTGGGCTTAAAAAAAGTGAGGTTGAGAACAAAAATGGCTCTACCACTACTACTGAAGAGAACAAAATTCTTACAACCCATCTATTAGCCGAAAGTTTTAAACACTCTGTAACTATTCTTCTTGTTGAAGATAATCCCGTGAACCAGAAAATGGCAAAGATAATGCTTTCCAAAGGTGGTTATAATGTAGAGATTGCAAGTAATGGTATTGAGGCAATCTCCTGCTATCTTCAGAATATTCAAAAAATAGATTTGATTTTTATGGATATAAACATGCCTGAAATGGATGGAATTGAGGCGACACGCAGGATACGGGAACTTGAAAGAGAGGGACTTGGCAGAAACCATGACCCTGAAACAAAGAGATACCAGAAAGTCCCTATTGTGGCGTTGACTGCAAATGCTTTAAAGGAGTTTGAAGATAGGTGTATTGAGGCTGGTATGGATGATTTTTTGACAAAACCTCTTAAAAGAGAACTTGTTTTTCAATCAGTTAAAAAATGGGTTACTCAATAATTACAAATATATGGAACAAATAATAATGACAAATAACAATAAATCTGAAAATCCTATATGGAATCTTTTTAAATCTGTAAAACTCACTGTAATAGTATTGCTGTTACTTGCTGTAACATCAATAATTGGCACTTTAATACCTCAAAACGGAACAGAACAATTTTATATACATAAATATGGAGAATCTCTTTTTAAACTGTTCAGTGCTCTCGATATTTTTAATATGTATAATGCATGGTGGTTTGTTCTGATGCTGATAGTTCTATCTATTAACATCGTTGTCTGTTCGATTGATAAACTTAATATTACATGGAAAATTATCTTTCCTGATAAAGTTGTATTTAATATTGAAAGGTTCAGAAAACTAAAACATAAAGAGGAGTTTAACTCTCCTAACAACATAGAGACTTTGGAGTCTAAGTATCAATCGTTTATAGAAAAAAATTTTGGGTTAGTTGCAAAAGAGCAGATATCTAATACTGATGAGAATAGTAGCGGTGTTGCCATTTTTGCAGAGCGAGGAAGATGGACACGCATTGGGGTATATGTGGTTCATTTAAGTGTTCTTTTAATGCTTATTGGTGCGGTTATAGGTGGGATATGGGGTTTTAAGGCTTTTGTTGCAATACCAGAAGGCGAGACTATTAATACAGCATTTCTGAGGGATAGCAATATGCCGGTAGAACTTGGCTTTGATATTAAGTGCAACTCCTTTACAGTCTCTTTTTATAACACAGGTCAACCAGAGGAGTTTAAATCAAACCTTACTATTATTGAAGATGGTAAAGAGTCTTTTACAAGAGATATTATTGTCAACGATCCTCTTAGATATAAAGGCTTAAGTTTTTATCAATCCAGCTATGGAATTGATTCTGCAGAGAGTGCTGTTTTTAAGATTACAAGTAGAGAGAGTGGTATGAGCTACTCGCAAAAGATGGAACTTGGTCAAACTATTGATATTCCCGAATCTGGTGGAAAGTTTACACTTATAGAATTTGTTCATGGTTATAACTTTAGAGGTCATAATCTTGGCGAGGGTTTTATAGGCAATTTTTCATCCAATAAAAGTGTGATCAAAGAAGATGTTAAAGAGCAGTTGCCTACAAAGAGCTCTCCGATGGAGAGAGCTATAAGCAAACAAGATAAAGAGCTTGATGAAGTTGAAATTTTTATCCCCATAAAATTTCCAACTTTTGACAAAATGAGGGGGGGCACCTTTGCTTTTGAAATCGAAGACTATGAAAAAATCTATTACACAGGGCTTCAAGTAACAAAAGACCCGGGGGTGTGGTATGTTTACATCGGCTTTATCTTAATGATTATAGGATGCTGGATTACATTTTTTATGTCACATCAATCTATTTGTGTAGAGATAAAAAAAGAGTCTAAAAGTGGATGTACTGTTATAGTATCTGGCACATCTAACAAAAACAACCAAGGGATGAAACTTAAAGTCATAAAACTCACTCAAAAGCTCATTGAAATAAAATAACTATCTTAAATTTAAGTAGAAAAAACTATTATATTGAAGGAAATATAAGATTATGAACCATTCTATAATACTATCTATAACAACATTTGTTTATGCTTTTGCATCAGTGCTCTATATTGGGTCATGGACCTTCAAAAAAGAGGTTATGGCAAAAATAGGCTTTTTTGTTTTAGTCACAGGTTTTACTGGCAATACTATGGGAATTATTCTCAGGTGGATTGAGTCATATAAAGTTGGCTATGGTCATGCACCTTTTTCCAATATGTATGAGTCACTTGTCTTCTTTTCATGGACTATTGCGGCTCTTTACATTTTTGTAGAACTTAAATATCAAGAAAAGATAATTGGTGCGTTTGCAACACCACTTATGTTTCTTTCAATTGCCTATGCCTCTCTTTCTCCATCTATTTCCGATAAAATAACGCCTTTAATCCCCGCACTAAAAAGTAACTGGCTTATTGCACATGTAATCACCTGTTTTTTGGGATATGCAGGATTTGCTGTAGCCTTTGGATTTAGTATAATGTATCTCATTAAACCTAATGAGATAGAGGAAAGTTTTAAATCAGTTAAAGCATCACAAAATAAAGACTTACAAAATCATAATAACTCACTTCTTAACAAACTACCTTCATTTGATTTAATTGATGAGTTGATCTACCAGATGGTTATGTTTGGCTTTCTTTTTCTAACTATTGGTATTATCACAGGTTCTGTCTGGGCAAATTCAGCATGGGGAACATATTGGTCATGGGATCCTAAAGAGACTTGGTCTCTTATTACATGGTTTGTTTATGCTATTTTACTACATCTTCGTATGATGAGAGGGTGGCATGGAAGACGAATTGCATGGGTTTCAATCGTTGGATTTATGGCTGTACTTTTTACCTACTTTGGAGTTAATCTACTTCCCGGACTTCATAGCTATGCTTAAGTAGTGGTTCTGCTGGCTGATTTTGTCTTGACAAGGATAGTGGATATTAATATAGATTGTCCTTATTTTTCTTAATATCGCCATATAGTTAATAAAGTCTCTATTAAAACAAAAAAATCAGATATTCTTAATTAACACAACATGTTATTTCGATTTGCTTTAGTCTGAATAATCAGCCTGAAGATGTTTCAAGGCTGATAGAAGGTATAATGCTTTAATGGTCTTATCAACTTAGTAGTTTTATCAACAACTTTAATTGACGGGGTTTTCATGAGTGAATTAGAAAAGAAAACTGAAAGCGGTTCAGTGGGTGCTGCAGATGACTGTGCTTCCAGTGAACAGAAGGCGGACGGGCATTGCTGTGAAAATAAAAAAAAAGGAGATTCCGGCGTTGGAATGGGTGTTCTTTTTTTTATAGCAGCATTTGCTGTCTGTTTTCTCTCTGGATGGTTGCTGTTTCCCAGTCTGCTCTACTCCAAAAAGGAGCAGCCTTTTAACTTTAACCATGCCCTGCATGTTGCAGAGACAGGAGGATGTGAATCCTGTCACTCTTTCAGGGAAGATGGTACATTTGCCGGTGTTCCCAAAAACAGCTCTTGTGTTGAGTGTCACGAAAGCCAGCTCGGAGAGACAAAAGATGAGGAGATCTTTATGACCGAGTATGTTGAAAAAGGAAAAGAGGTACCTTGGTTGATCTATTCAGAACAGCCTGATTGCGTCTTTTTCTCACATGCTGCACATGTTGTGGCTGCAAAGATGGACTGTGTTGACTGTCACGGTCACATTGGTGAATCTGAGACAATGAAACCGTATCAGGAGAATAGAATTACCGGTTACAGCCGCGATATCTGGGGGGAGAATATTTGGGGAATCAAAAAGAACTCCTGGGATCGAATGAAGATGGATGACTGTGCAGAGTGTCATCAAAAGGAAACGGGAAGCAAGGGTGCATGTTTTCAGTGTCATAAATAGACACTTACCTTGTATTTGAATTGTTTAAATTTTATTGAGGTATATAACCTATGAAAATAGACAGAAGAAGCTTCCTGGGACTTGGACTTGGAGCCGCAGCAGGTGTGACTCTCTCTCCGGTAACATGGAAACTGACGGATGATATTTCTATCTGGTCACAGAACTGGCCATGGACACCTGTTCCAGTTGATGGAGAAGTAACATTTGACGATACTGTGTGTACATTATGCCCGGGAAACTGTGGCATAAGCGTAAAAAAAGTTGATGGAAGAGCAATAAAAATTGAAGGAAAAAAAGGTTACCCTGTTAATGATGGCGGAATATGCTTGCATGGTATATCTGGGTTACAGTATCTTTACGATCCTTCAAGAGTACGTTTTCCAATGGTAAAAAGTGGAGATTCATGGAAAGAGGTCTCATGGGATGAAGCTGTAAGAACTGTAGCAGAAAAAGTAAAAGAGATTCGCTCGAAAGGCGAGGGAGATTCGCTTGCCTGTATCTCTGGTACAGATAAAGGCTCAATCGCCGGTCTTTACAGACGCTTTCTAACTGCTGTAGGTTCACAAAATTTTTATACAATTGACTCTATGGAGAAAAGCTGGGATATACTTATTTCAAAGGTTCACGGACTTAAAGCATCAGCCGCATTTGATCTTGCTAACTCAGACTACGTGCTAAGTTTTGGCACCGGTTTTATTGAAGGATGGGGTTCTCCTGTAAATAATTTCCTTGCAAATAGCTCAAGAAAGGAGCGTCATGCAAAGCTTGTTCAGGTTGAGTATAGACTCTCTAATACCGCTGCAAGTGCTGATATGTGGTTACCAGCAAAACCAGGAACAGAGGCTGATCTCGCCCTTAGTATATGCAGTGCTATAATCTCTGCCAATCTCTATAACGCAGAATTTGTAAAGAGTGCTGGAAAAGATTTTGAAGCATTTGCAAAATTTGTGAATGAAAAGTACGCTCCTGAATTGGTCTCTCGCACTACAGGGGTTGATGTTGCAAAAATAAAAGCCGTAGCTACTGAATTTGCAAAAGCCAAATCACCATTAGCAATTGCCGGAAGAGGTAAAGGTGAAAGTGCTGGAAGTGTAATGGAATTTGCTGCTATCCATGCCCTTAACTGCCTTACAGGAAACATAAATAAAACAGGTGGATTCTGGACAATTGATAGGCAAGATGGACTAATTTGGCCCTCAATTGAAATGGATGATAGTGCAACAAAAAGTTACACAAAAACACCGGTGGGAGCTGTTACACCTGATTTAACCTCTTCAAAATCTACTGCTGGAATATTTAGTGCTGTTGTATCTGCGGTTTCAGGTGGAACAGATCAGAGCGTTTTACCTTCAATATCAAAACTGTTTGAAGTTGTTAACACGGTAGAAAAAAGTCCAATAGAGCTTTTGATGGTCTACAATGCTAATCCATGCTTTACTCTACACAATGCAAAAGCTGTTAAAGATGCATTAAACAAGATTCCTTTTGTTGTTAGTTTCTCTCCCTACATGGATGACACTGCTCAGTTGGCAGATGTTATTCTTCCAAGCCATACTCCACTTGAGATGTCTCAAGATATCTACAATGCTGCTTGTATAGCACAAAAAATTACGTCACTATCAAAACCTATTATTAATCCGGTGTTTAATACAAAACATCCTGGTGATACCATAATCTCTATTGCTAAAGCTATGGAAGGTTCTATTGCATCAAGTTTTCCGTGGGAAACATATAACGAGTGTGTTGAAGCTGTGATGGGAGATAACTTTGCAACACTCTCAGAAGAGGGATATATAGCTTCAGAGCTTGCTGCTCCTGCGAATACCATAGTCGATTTTGCCGTTTTTGCAAATTTCCAAGGTACAATACCGTTGGAAGGTGATGAAAAATCATATCCACTAACCCTTATTCCAATTGATAATGTAAGGCTTGCATCTGCTACATTGGCATCATCTCCATTTGCAGTTAAAACTGTTGAGGATACAGTCCTCTTTGAAAAAGATACTCTTGTCGAGATAAATCCTGAAACAGCAGATAAGGTTGGTGTTGCTAACGGAGAGTATGCGGTAATAACTACACCTATTGGCGAAGCAAAGGTTAGAGTTACTTTTTTTGACGGAATAATGCCGGGTGTTATTGGCATACCAGAAGGTCTTGGACATTCAACTGGTGTAAAAAGTGAGGTCATCACAAAAGATGGCAATATGCCCGGAATAACTGGTGCTACAAGTATAATTACTGTAACAGGTGGCGTGAGCAAGAAGACCGCTCCATTTGAAAACCGCTATATTGGTGGTAAAGGCATAAATGCCAATGAGCTGATAGGAGAGGTAATGGATCCTGCTTCGGGATTAGATGCTGCATGGGGAATTAGAGCAAGAATTTCAAAAGCATAATAAAATTCTGGTTACTCCGGATCATGAAAATTTATTTAATTTAATTTCATGGTAAAAATATAATTTGTAAAGAGGTTCCGATGACACAAGATAACCACGGAAAAGCATATAAATTCGGAATGGTGATAGATTTAGACAAATGCACTGGATGCGGTTCTTGCATGGTAGCATGTATGTCTGAAAATAACGTTCCGTTTAAAGAAGATGAAACAAACAAAAAAGACAGTATTACATGGATGAAGGTATTTAAGCTGACTAATGGGAAACCTTTTCCAGAAACTGATATATGTTATATGCCAAGACCATGTATGCAGTGCGGCGGAAAAGGAGATCACGGACACTCTCCTTGTGTATCTGTATGCCCAGCTACAGCTACTGATTATGGATATGACACAGGTATTGTAAGTCAGATTTATACCCGTTGTTTTGGATGTCGTTACTGTATGGGAGCTTGCCCTTACCATGCACGCTACTTTAACTGGTGGGATCCGAAATGGCCAGACGGAATGGAGGAGTATCTAAGTCCAAATGTCTCTCCAAGAATGAGAGGTGTTGTTGAAAAATGCAGCTTCTGTTATCACAGATATCAAGCAGCACGAGACAAAGCCTACTATGAAGAGAGAAGGGACGATATTGAAGAGGGAGAATATCAAACCGCCTGTACTCAGGCATGTCCTGCTGGTGCAATAACATTCGGCAATCTTAACAACCCTGAACATGAAGTCTATAAATTGGTTAAACCAGATCCACATCAATGTGGAAAACCAAGAAATCCAAAAGCATTCCGTATTCTGGAGAGACTTCAGACAAACCCTAAGGTTTATTATATCTCAGAGCGAGAATGGGTCAGAAAAGCTGGAGATAACTACCGCAAAGGAGAGTGGGGTAAGGAGATCATATCTGCTGATGCCAAAGGTCATAGTTAAAAAGTAATTTTCCAATATGATCTGCGTGAAGGCTTCAATATTTTGTAATATTCAAAAAGAAATTTATAAAATAACCACAAACTTAGGAGTGATATAATATGGATTCTGCATTAATACCCGAAGGTGCAAAACGCTGCCCATTTCCTGTTTTCGCAACAGGTCTTGCTGTGGTAAGTGCTGTACTTCTATGGGGAGTTTATGCCATGGGTCTGTGCTGGCTCAAAGGGCTAAATCAGACCAATATGAATGACTATTATGGCTTTGCCCTCTGGATATGGGCTGACCTTGCAGTCATTGCTATTGGAGGCGGTGCTTTTTTTACCGGACTTCTCAAATATGTATTTGGAATTGACGAACTTAAAAACATTATTAACCTTGCCGTTGTAATTGGCTTTATTTGTTATAGCTCTGCTCTTCTTATTCTTGCTATTGATATTGGACAACCTCTGAGAGGATGGTTTATCTTCTGGCATGCCAATGTTCACTCAATGCTTACAGAAGTTGCATTCTGTCTATCTTTATATTTCAGTGTTCTTACAATTGAGTTCATTCCGCTTATTCTTGAAAATCGTAAGATTAACAAAATTCCTTTTTTTCACAATTTAAGCCATAATATGCACGGTGTTATGGCTGTTTTTGCTGCAACAGGCGCATTTTTGTCATGTTTCCATCAAGGCTCTCTTGGTGGTGTGGCTGGCGTTCTTTATGGTCGTCCATTTGCTTATAGGGAAGGGTTACTTGTATGGCCATGGACTTTCTTTCTCTTTACATGGTCTGCCGCAGCCTATGGTCCATGTTTCACATTAGTAGTTACTAAAATTTTTGAAGGAATAACTCGAAAAAAACTTGTTAAGGATAATGTAGTACATCTACTTGCAAAGATTTCGGGTTGGATGATAGCCACATATATTGTGGCAAAAATTATTGATACCATATATTGGGCTGGCGTTACAGCACCAGATATGGGATTCTCCCTGATGGATTTTTATTCAAACAACGCATTTTATGGTATATGGATACTATTTGCAGAGATTGTTTTAGGCGGTATTGTACCTGCTGTTATTCTTACTGTAAAAAAATACAGAGAGAACAAAAAACTCCTTCTTATTGCTATAGTTCTTGGTGTTTTTGGAGTATGCCTTAACAGATGGGTAATGGTTCTTCAGGTTATGGCAGTTCCTGTAATGAGTTTTGATACATGGGCACTCTATATTCCAAGCTGGCAGGAGGTCGCAACAACTATTCTTCCTGTGGCTTATGGTATTATTCTTATCTCATTAGCATACCGTTATTTGCCGGTGTTCCCACAAGAACAAGAGCTTTACGAGAATAAATAGAAATTTTACTAATACAAAATGTACTATTAATATAAATTTTGTTATTACTTATATCTATATGGTATTTGATGATAATACAATACTATATAATAGTATAAAATAGATTAAAGGGGAGAATATTTATGTTTCCATTTTGTTTTGAATGGGTATGGGATGCTGGTCATTATCTCTTTTTTGGAGGAATGTGGTACACCATAATTATTCTAAGTCTTGGAATGACTTACTGTCTTGTTAAGACTATTCTGGATACAGTAAGTGGTAAGGGGGGACACCATAATGGTTCTTCTGATGCTGCTCACCATGGAGCTTGTTGTATTAAACAAGCTGGAGGACACCACTGATAAATTTGAAAAGTAGTATAAAACATATATGTTAAATAAAAGAGCAGATATTTTTTTACCCATAAAAAGTATCTGCTTTTTTTATCTTTTGTTGTAAAAAGCCTTGACAAAAGAAAATGAGCATAATAGTAATGGTCTAACCATTAAAATCGTTCTATCGTTTTATGAATATCAATTATAATCTAATTTTACGATACTACATAATGCTTTTACCGATATTTAATGCTATTAATTTTTTGTTGACAGTGTGTTTAAAAGCCTATAATTAAATTTCACGCTGTCTCTTTGTTCAAGTAATGCGAGATAATCTTTATATATTATACTATTAAGAGGTATCTTTATTTACATATTTCGTAATTGTACTCATTCTATCTATTTTTCCGCATGTCGTACAGGATATAATACACCTGTAAGTCTCAACAATACATAATGGTTTGAAAAAAATATGGCACATTTAGAATTAAAGAATATAACCGTTAGATTTGGCGGTCTTTATGCCCTGTCTGAATTGAGTTTTTCTATTAACACAGGAGAAGTATTAGGATTAATTGGTCCAAATGGTGCAGGAAAAACTACCATTTTTAATGTTCTTACCGGAGTTTACAAAGCCACAGAAGGAGATGTAATATTTGAAGGTGAGAGCCTTCTTGGAAGGCGACCTCACGAAATTTTTTCTAAAGGTATTGCAAGAACTTTTCAAAATATTCGTCTATTTTCCAAAATGACAGCACTTGAGAATACTATGGTTGCAATGCATTGCAGATCAAATTCTGGAGTATTAGGTGCATTACTAAAAACAAAATCCCAGCAAAAAGAAGAGGTTTTTATAAAGAAGAAAGCATTGGATGCTTTACATTTCATGGGTGTTGTTAAATTTGCAGATACTGTGGCATCAAATCTGCCTTATGGATATCAAAGAAGACTTGAAATTGCCAGAGCACTTGCCTCGGAGCCTAAGGTTCTTCTTCTTGACGAGCCAGCAGCTGGTATGAACCCTTCTGAGAGTGCTGAATTAATGAAGGATATTGAGAAGATATCAAAAAGTGGAATTGATGTGCTTTTAGTAGAACATGATATGAAGGTTGTTATGGGTGTCTGTAATCGTATTGTTTGTGTTGATCACGGTATCAAAATTGCTGAAGGAACCCCTCAAGAGATTCAAAAGAATCCTCAGGTAATTGAAGCATATCTTGGTCAGCCAGCTAACCAATAATTTTTTTATCAAAATTATTACTGTTTTTATTAAATTACTAATTTTTAAGGAGAGAGAAATGAGTAAAAAAAGTCTTTTGGCTGTAGTAATGGGTCTGCTTGTTATTCCGTTTATAATATCAACGGCATCTGCTAAAACCCTAAAAATAGGGTCACTTAGCCCTTTGACAGGTCCTTATGCTTCTGATGGAACAGACATCAAAAATGGCGTTCTTACAGCAATTGAAGTTTTTGAACAGAAGGAAGGAGGTATTCCTGGTTATGATAAAATTGAATTGTTGCCACAAGATACTGTTTGCGATCCAAGACAAGCTGTAGCTGCTGCTAATAAACTTATAAATCTTGAGGTTGTAGGTGTTATTGGTGCTTACTGCTCATCATCTACAATTCCTGCATCAGAGATACTTAATGAAGCTGGAATTGTTGTTATTACACCTGCATCTACTAACGAGCAGGTTACAGACAGAGGTCTTCCATATATGTTTAGAATGTGCGGAAGAGATGATGATCAAGCTCCAGCTGCTGCAAAGTTTATGAAAGAGTCACTAAATGCTAAGACAATCTTTATTATTGATGATAAAACTACCTATTCACAAGGTCTTGCAGATGGTGTTTCTAAAAACTTAAAGGCTCTTGGACTAAATGTTGTTAATCACGATCATGTAAATCAGGGAGATAAAGATTTTTCAGCAGTTCTAACAAAGGTAAAATCTGCCAATCCAGATATCCTCTATATGTCCCTTCAAGGCTACTCTCCAGCTGCTCTTATGAGCATTCAAGCTAAAAGAATGGGGATCGCGGCTCAAATTGTTACTCAAGATGCAGTATTCCAACCAAAATTTATGGAAGTTGCAAAAGACGCTGCTGAAGGTGTCTATTTAACTTATGGCTTTACAGATCCTACAACACCTGAATATAAAGCTTTTGAAGAAAAATATGTTCCTAAATATGGTAAAATAGCAGCTTATGCAACTTACGCTTATGACTCTACAACCGCACTTTTAAAAGCTATTAAAGCTGCTGGCTCAACAGATGCTGATAAGATAAAAGCTGAGCTTATGAAACTTGACTTTAAAGGAGCTTCTAAACATGTAAAATTTAAAGAGAATGGTGATTCTGGTTCTTCTTATATTGCATTTAAAGTTGTAAATGGTCAGTTTATTCCCTATTGGGATCCTGCAACAGGTTTAATAAAATAGTTCTATTCATTGACCTCGCTCTTAAATGAGCGAGGTTTCCCGCCAAATCTCATTAAAAAATGTGAAAAAATAAAATGGATTTTTTTATTCAGCAGCTTATTAACGGTATTACACTTGGCGGCATCTATGCACTAATTGCACTGGGATACACCATGGTTTATGGTGTTATACAGTTGATCAATTTTGCCCATGGAGAATTTTTTGCCACCGGAGGATATGTTGGAGTTATATTCCTAAGTTTCTTTACAGGTCTTGGGTATATGGAGACACATCCAATATTTTGCCTTACCGCCTCATTTGCCCTTTCCATGATCTATTGTGCATACCTTGCTATTGGTGTTGAGAAAATAGCATATAAACCACTGAGAAAGGAGTCTCGCCTTGCAGCTCTTCTCTCAGCATTGGGTGTATCTATATTTTTATCTAACGGCTTGATGCTCACTCAAGGGGTATATGATAAAGCCTACCCAAGCGAATTATTTCAGGGAGGCTTTAATGTTGGTGTTATAACTATTAGTTATCTTCAAGTTCTTATAGTCTGCCTTACAGCTACATTGCTTGTTGCATTGAATCTTCTTGTATTTAAAACAAAAATTGGAATGGCAATGCGTGCTACTGCTCAAGATAAAGTAATGTCTGCACTTGTAGCCATTGGAAGTAACAAAATCATCTCTCTTACATTTGCTATTGGTGCTGGACTTGCGGCAGCAGCCGGTATTATGGTTGGCTTATATTATGGCTCTGTTCGTTACGATATGGGATTTTTACCTGGTATCAAAGCATTCTCTGCCGCTGTACTTGGCGGTATTGGAAACATTACTGGTGCCATGCTTGGTGGATTAATTATTGGTATGGTTGAGATATTTGGTGCAGGCTATATTTCAGGAGAATATAAGGATGTATTTGCATTTGTTATATTAATTGGAGTTTTATATTTTAAACCAACAGGAATTATGGGCGAGAATATCGATGATACAAGAGTTTAAAAAAATCTGGAAACAGTATGTAATCACAATGCTGTGGCTATTAGGTCTTCTGTGGCCTCTTCTGGGTATCCATGCTGACGGGACCCTGTCTTTCAAGCAGACGCTAACTGTATGGTTATATATTTTAGCAGGAACATTTGTTTGGTTTATTGTTTATATTGTAAATAAAAGTGGAAATTTCAGATTTTTCACTGAACCTATTGTCAATACAAGTCAGAAACTTAACAATATGGTTCAAACCATGCCTTCATGGACATGGAAGTCTGCTCTTCTAATTATAGCAATTATATATCCATTTATAACTGGAAGATACCCTACAGATGTTGCCATTAATGTTCTGCTTTATATATGTTTAGGTCTTGGACTATATGTAGTTGCTGGACTTGCGGGTATGCTTGATTTAGGTCATATAGCCTTTTATGGTGTAGGAGCATATACTTACGCTATTTTAAATATAAAATATGGAATTGGTTTTTGGGTCTGTTTTCCGCTTGCTGGGATATCTGCATGTATAGCCGGATGTATTGTAGGATATCCCACTTTGAGAATGCGTGGGGATTATCTTGCTATTGTTACGTTAGGATTTGGTGAAATTGTTCGTATTATTCTTAATAACTGGATGAGTTTGACAAATGGTCCTAACGGAATACTCGGTATTAAACCTATTGGAATTCTTAAGCCTGTTATAGAAAATGGATTCACCTTTGAGATATTTTGGGTAAGAAAACTTGAAATATTCTACTATTTCGCTTTAGCTCTTGCTATTCTTACCATTATTGCTGTTACCCGTATCAATTTCTCAAGAATAGGACGAGCATTAGAATCAATAAGGGAAGATGAGACTGCTGCGGAACTAATGGGTGTCAACACCTTTTATTATAAGTTACTTGCTTATGCAATGGGTGCCGTTTTTGCTGGTGTTGCAGGAGCTCTTTTTGCTGCAAGAATGAAATTTGTAAGCCCTGAAAGTTTTACATTTCTTGAGTCTGTTATGGTACTCTCTATGGTTGTGCTTGGTGGAATGAGTTCAATTCCTGGAATTATGCTTGGCGTTATTGCATTGATTGCGTTACCAGAGGTCTTTCGTGAACTTGAATCATACAGAATGCTTGTATTTGGTTCTGCTATGGTTATTATGATGCTATTTAGGCCGTCCGGACTCATTGTTGCCAAACGCAAAAAATTGATGGACACAAAATCTGAAGTTTCTGAAGTTAAGGAGTAATCTTATGTCCTCTGAACCGATTCTTGAATTGAAGAATGTCTATTCAGGCTATGGAAGTATTAAAGCTCTTAGAAATGTATCTCTTAAAGTATATAAAGGTGAAATAGTTGCAATTATTGGCGCTAACGGTGCTGGCAAATCTACAACCTTAATGACTATTTGTGGGATTGTTCCGCTTGAAAAAGGTGAAGTTTTTTATAATGGAATTTCTTTAAAAAGTATTGCTCCTGAAAAACTACCTCCTCTTGGATTATGTCAAGTTCCTGAAGGAAGACGCATATTTCCAAGATTGACAGTAGAGGAGAATCTGATTTTAGGAGCATTTTATAGAAACGATAAA
>CAYRLG010000009.1:0-116445 GCA_964425195.1 uncultured Desulfobacterales bacterium | reverse complement strand
GCCGCCAGCGTTCATTCTGAGCCAGAATCAAACTCTCCAGTTTATTCAAACTCTTTATCTTAATTATCTTAATCTTATCCTCAAGTATTTATATTATTTAAATAGATAATTACTACTAATAATTACTAATTATAGCAACTAACCTCTATAATAAACTAAAAAATACCTAAATAAAATTTATCTAATTACTATTCTTCTTACTACTAATCACTAACCAGTTTTCAAAGATCAAAATCTAATTTAACCAATTTCAAAATTTCATTTCAATAATTAATCAAAATAAAATTTAATAAAATAAAACTTCACTAAAAAAAATTAGTTAATAAACTCTATAACTCTATCCTTAGATAACAATATCTATACAACTAACTCATTGTAACCTAAACAGCACTTCATTATCTATACTAAATCCCAGCTCCTCAAAGTTCTTATCTCTCTCAAAACAAAACCCGAATCACAAAGACTCGGGCTTTATACAGACACTTCTTCTTCATGTCAAATACTTTTTTTGAAATAAACATTTTTTTTTGCGTTTTTGCGACAAAACTTCAACAGAGCTATTATATAAAATAAAGATAATTATAAAACTCACTTAGAAAGCATGCGTAGTTTGGACATTAAGTTCATCTCTATATTTATCCAAAAGAGTCGCTTTAGAGATCATTCCTATAAATCTTCCATTAGAAACAACAGGCATACTAAAGCATCTCTTCATATCCATTTTTCTTAAAACCTCTGCAAGATCATCTGTATCATTAACTATATCAGGATTTGCATCCATAATTTGCTCAACAAGCACAGTATCATACATCAATGTGTTAAAAATATAAGGCTTTATATGAGAAAGTTGAATCATGCCAAGAAATTTTCCCGTCTCTTGATCTTCTACAGGGAAATAATTTCTTGTAGATTGTTTTACAGTATAGATAAATTCTCTTAAGAGCATATTTGGAAAAACGGGAATGCAGTCCTTTTCGAGCACCTCACAAATACTTATATCGGCAAGAACTCGTGAATCAGTGCCCGGTCTAAGTAATTTCCCACTCTCTGAAAGCTCTTTTAAATAGAATGATGCAGGTTCAGCATAATGAGTAATAGTTGTGGAAAGAGCAGATACTATAATAAGAGGAAGCATAACTTCATAACTTCCTGTAATTTCAAGAATAAGAAATATTCCAGTTAAAGGTGCTTGTAAAATACCGCTAATCATACCAGCCATTCCAAGTAGAGCAAAGCACCCCTCATTTACCCATTGAATGGATGGAAATAGAGATACCAATAATCTGTGATAGGTAAGTCCTGTGAAACTACCGATTACTAAACTCGGCGCAAAAATACCTCCAGCCCCACCCCAGCCAAGTGTGAATGAAGTAGCAATAATTTTTGCTAAACAGGCAATGGCTACAATTCCAATGCCTCCTTTAAAACTACCCTGTATCATCTCATGTATTGCATGATACCCCTCTCCCATAACTTCCGGAACAATATAACCTAAAACTCCAACTGCAGAACCACCAAGAATAGCTTTAATCCAAAATGGGAAAGCCATTTTTCCTGATATATTTTGCATGGTTCTTAATGATCTTGTAAATAATACAGAAGCAATAGCAGTCGAAAAAGCAAGTCCCACACAGGCAAGCAAATCTGGATGATTAATATGAAAACTTACATTACTTTCAAATGCAATAATATTTCCTCGCAAAGTCCTGCTAATCTCAGCACCTGCGACAGAAGCTACAGCAATAGGAATAATATTTACCATTGACCACTCTCCAAGAAGAATCTCAAGGGTAAAAATAATACCTGTGAGCGGGGCATTGAAAATTGCGGCAATTGCACCGGCTGCACCACAACCAACTAAAGTTATACGCTGTTTTTCATTAAAAGAAAAAAAACTCGCAATGTTTGAACCAATAGCAGAACCACTTACAACAACCGGTGCCTCAGGACCTGCTGATCCTCCGCTTCCTATAGTAAGGCAACTGGCAACAAGCCTCGATACTGTAGAACGAAGCCTAAGAAGTCCACCGTATCGTGATACACTATAAATTACCTCTGGAACACCGTGCCCTCCGCTCTCTTTTATAATTTTTTTTAAAAATACAGAAGAGCAGAGTGCTCCAACTGCCGGTAGAATAAATGCCCACCAATAATGACGGAAGTGATGTAAACTATCCATCATAAATATAAGAGAGCGGTTAAGAGCAAGAGCTGCAAGACCGCTACAAAGTCCTACAATAATACCAATACAGATCAATAACAGCCTATCATCCATTATAAAAATAGAAAATGTGCCAGGATGCCTCCATGAAGTAACTTTTTTCATCTATATATCTCTTCTATCAATGTTACTTTCCATCTCTTCTACCCTCTCAAACAATAAATAAGAATCTGGTTTTTGCTCAACAAATGCAATAAAGCCAATATCACGCAAACAAAAAGATAGTCTTGATAGTAAATTTAGATGAATCTCCACACTTGGACTAAGAATTATAAAAAGGATTGATACTGGTCTATCATCAATGGCGTGAAACTCAACACTATTTTCAAGAAAACAAGTTATAATCATAGGCTCTTTGACATGAGAAAGCGGATTTCTTGGGTGTGGTATTGCTATCCCTTTTCCAATAGCAGTTGACGCAAGTGTCTCTCTCTCCATAAGTTGATAATATATCTCATCTCTATCTTTACCTGGAAAATCAGGAATTATATCTATAGCAGAGGCAATAACCTCCTCTTTAGTATTGCCAGCGATATTATGAAAAACTCCCCCTCTTTTTAAAGCAGAAAGCAGTATAGAGACGGATGGTGATAACAGATTATTGCTGTTAAATTTTTCTTCCTTTTCTATACTATTATCATCTTCAACGCTAATAGGTGTTCTTCTCTGCTTTTCAGCCCACCGACTAAGCTCAAACTCACTGTAAATCCCAATATTACCCTGCTTATGCACAGGTATCTTTCCTTGTCTAATCCAACGATTTAATGTATCCAAGTTAAGTCCAAGTTCGTTAGCAATTTCAATTAAAGTACGTCTCATCAATAAATCCTTATTTCTTATATCAAACTTATAACTACATCTATTTACTCTGCTTATCCAAACCTACAAAATCACGGGCAATGATATCTCTATCATATACAATTTCAACTCTCCTATTTCTTGCCCTACCCTCTTCAGTGTCATTAGTTGCAACAGGTTTATATTGAGCATAACCTTCAGCCGCAATATATTTAGGATTTAAACCACTCTCTACAAGCAATCTGACCACTGCACTTGCTCTGGCAGCAGAAAGTTCCCAGTTAGACGGATATAATTTTGAGTTTATCTCAACACTATCAGTGTGTCCCTTAACTTTGACGTGATAAGCAAGTCTTGAAAGAACAGAGGCAATCTTTCTTAGTATGTCTATTCCCATTTCAGAAAGTTGGGCTTCACCTTTTTCAAAAAGCAGCATATCGGTCATGGTAATAACGGCGCCCATATCTCCTTGAGAAGCTGTTACAAGGCCCCCGAGTTTGTTAAACATTACAAGCTCTCTTATTTCGCTCATAACCTCTTCAAGGTCTTTTTGTATCATGCCTCCCATTTCATCAATTTTCTGCTCTTCAACTGGAGACTCTGATGCTACTGGCTGCATCGTCAACCCTTCTCTGCTTCCAGCTTCTGGAACTACAGTTACGCCAAGTGCACTTCGTAAAGACTCTACAAGCTCCTTAAAAGTCTCTTGCTGGGTTGTACTCATGGCAAACATAAGCACAAAAAAACACATAAGCAGGGTAACAAGGTCAGAGAAAGTTGCCATCCACTCAGGGGCACCACCCGGACACTCCTGCTCCTCTTGCTTTGGGCAATTAAGAGCCGGTGCTTCTGCTTCTGATGTATTCTCTTCTGCCATTTTTTGTTATCCTCATTTATTTATAATTAATTTGTAATTATAAATAGTTATCTACTTTCCGCCCTCTTTAGGCTTATTTGAACCAAGATATACGTTTAACTTCTCTTCTAATAATTTAGGATGCTCTCCTTCACGGATAGACAACACGCCTTCGTAAATGATGTTCATATTCGAAATCTCTTCACCGCAGCGGATTTTAAGTTTGTTTGACATTGGGTTAAAAAATAGATTAGCAAGAATAGCACCGTAAAATGTAGTGATCATGGCAACAGCCATTGATGGTCCAATACTTGCTGGATCATCAAGGTTAGCAAGCATCTGAACAAGTCCGATAAGAGTTCCTATCATGCCAAAAGCAGGGGCAATGGAACCAAGTGTTGCGTACATTGAAGCTCCTGTTCCATTTGCCTCTTTTAGCAAATCCATCTTTTTTTGCATAACTGCGGCAATATCAGCGGTCTTTACACCATCTACCGTCATTTGTAGGGCACTGGCTAAATAGGGATCTGGTGTGTTTGCAATATCAGATTCAATAGATAGAAGTCCACCTTTTCTCGCCTTGTTCGAAATCTCAATCAAATTGGTAACTATATTTTCAGGCTTCTCTAATTTAAACATAAAAAGCCTCATTGTAACCTTTATAAGCCCAAGAACATTTTTAAGAGGAAATGCCACAAATAAACCTGCTACTGTTCCTCCGCAAACAATAACAACTGAAGGGGTATCCCAGAATAGAAGAAGGCTACTGCCAAGAAGAATGGTACCGGCTATAAAGCCCATACCTGATACAATACCAATAATTGTTGCAATATCCATATTTTTACTCCACTACTATAAATCTAATTTTATAAATATTGTCTCATCAACAGGGTACTCTTTTGTATATTTTTCTAACATACGAATTGAATCAGCAGTTAAGGTTGTTCCGGCAGAAAAAAGTTTTGTACCTGTTTTTGTGAATAATCCAGTCCCAAGAACCATTCCGGGTGTTAATTGATATACACCAATCTCTTTAAGCCTTGTGAGGCTGTTAAACCCCTGATTTTTATTTAACTTTGAATCTGACGCTGATTGCCCAATACCATCTGCCTGGCTGCAACCAGTTTGAAAATTTAGAACAGTAACCGCATATTTTTCAAGAATATTAACAATAGATGGCTCAAGTCTTGAGCCGGCATACCCATTCTCAAGAATCTCAAGAAGCCTCTCAAGTGAAGCATGAGGATTATCAATCCATATCTGATCTAAAACATCAGCACCAGCAAGAATTTTGGAGAGCAGAGGAATATATCTCTTTTTCAACCCCTGCGGATAACCTGTTCCATCAGAATTTTCATGCAGATGACGTATAACATCTGCAATTTTTTCAAATCCTGGACAATCATCTAAATATGCTGCACCATTTGACGGGTGGTGCAGCATCATATTTTTTTCGTACTCTGACCATTGTGAAGAATCTTTGTTTAATATTGACGATGGAATAAGAAGCATTCCAACCTCATGGAGCATTGCTGCATTTTTTAACAATCGTATAGATTTTGGTTCAATGTTGAGCTTTTCTGCTACAAATTCACAAATCTGTGCTACCCTTTTAGAGTGCCCTTTTTGATGCTCGTTTCGAGACTCAACCATGCTGCACAAGAATGAGTTCATTCCTTTTATGTTTTCAACAAATTTTGCACGAGATACTTTAAGCTGATTTTGGAGGATATCACGATCATTAGACATCATGTTTATCTGCTTTAAAGAGTTGTGGAGAAGCTCATTCTCCCTTGACCAATTTTTTCTTGTATCAACGATAATCTGTTTTAAATTATCAATATGATCAACCGCACGATTAAGAGCCTCCTGCTGCCATGAAACCCTATAGTTTAGCTCTTTTTGGTTTACATAAAGACCTATTCTAAATTTAAGCTCTTCAAAATGAAACGGTGCAACCATAAGATCGCATCTGTTTGAAAGGCATTGATGCCTGACATCTATGCCGGGATCTGAATCAAATAAAAATAGCACTTGTGCTTTATTAGAAATATTTCTAATCGGTAAACTATCAGAGAGATATTCAGGCATAATATAGGAATTTACAGGTAAACCAGCTTGAATAGCATCAGTTGCATCAGCTATATCATCACTTTCAACTTCTGAGCAAGAACCATCATCATAATCAGCACAGTCAGATTCAACAACATCCTCAAGTTCAATAAGCCTTTCAGACAGATTTAAAACAGAAAGATTTCCAGAGCAGTGGATTAATATTATATCAGGATTTATCGAATCAACTATCTGTTCAAGAGCGTCAGCATCACGGCACAGTTTTAGAAGATAGCTCTGTTCATTTTGCAGATACTCTACAACAGAGGACTCTTCTGATGCACAAAAACAGACTATCTTTGTAATCTCTTTATCCTGATATCTATTCATGGCTGTTGCTCTATTTATATGAAAGTTTCTGAGAATTTAATTATTTTTTGCTGTTTATTTGTTGCTGTGCATGTCAACGTATTGTGATTAAAATAAAAATGAAAGATATAAAAATAATATCTCTATTCCGAGTAGTTTTTAAACCACCAATCGTCCCAATTTGAATCAATGATACTTTGTGCAAGTTTTCTACCTGTATCGGTCTTAAGCCTCTCCACAATAAAGGGCAGCCATTTTTCAGGAGATTTAGCCCCATTATCATGCTTTTTTTTCAGCTCAATAATAAAAGCGAGCTGATCAGCATCTTTTGCCAGCATAGCCTCACGGCTCTCTGATTGGTTAAACTCATTGAGCATACAGACTATTTCACTGCCGAACGGCAGACCATCTATCATATCACAAACAGCCTTGTGCTCATCAGCAGTAACATATTTTTTCTGCACATAATTTAAATCACCAGTTCGAGCCTCCGGCAGATCGTGCAAAAGTGCCATTGTAATGAGCCGTTCGCTATCAATATTTTTCTCAATGCGGGATATTACAAAGCAGATCATGGCTATCATAAAAGAGTGTTCAGCAACACTCTCCCGCCCAGAACCGAGAAAAGCATATCCTGAACGGATAAGCTCTTTTAACATATTAATTTCAAACAAAAAATCTGTGATTCTCTTTATCATTTACTTCACTATCCATTTAGTTATACTTTGCAAAATTATAAATCGCTGTTTAATAAAATAGAGACACATAGCTGTTCGTCTATACACCGTTTAAATTTTAAATATTTTCCCATGTAACTTTTAACACCTCTTGATATGTTGTCTCTCCATTTAGCAACTTTGTAATTGCTCGCTCTCTTAAAGTGGCAAAACCTTCAATTTCGGCAATTTTTCTCAATTCTGAAATATTAACATTAGCAGATGTCATCTTTTTTAAGTTTTCAGAATATGGCAGCACCTCAAAAACAGCCTTTCTACCCTTATAACCCGTATATCTGCATTGAACACATCCTTTGCCACGTCTCAACACAAGATTGCCATCACCGCTTAAAGTTGCCTTATGAGTTAGATGACCATTATGGCGTATTATTCCATCAGAGTCTATATTAAACCCTAAATCATTAAACTCATCTATATCCATTATAAAGTTTTCAGCACATAAAGGACATATAGTTCTTACAAGTCTTTGAGCAATAATACCAGTAAGTGATGAGTGAACCAAAAAAGGCGGAATACCGAGATCAAGAAGACGGGTAACTGAAGAGATAGCATCGTTAGTATGAAGCGTTGAAAGTACTAAATGACCTGTCAATGCTGCTTGAATAGCACTTTGAGCTGTTTGAAGATCTCTTATCTCACCTACCATTATAATATCAGGGTCTTGACGGAGAATATTTCTTAAAATAGTGTCGAAAGTAACATCAATTGCGGGCTGTACAGCGATCTGATTAAAATCTTCATGGATCATCTCAATCGGGTCTTCAATTGTTGTAATATTTATCTCTGGAGAGGATAGAAGTCTTAATGTAGAGTAGAGTGTTGTAGATTTACCGCTTCCAGTCGGACCTGTAACTAAAATTATGCCGTGAGGCATACTTATCATATTTTTGTACTTGTTGTAATCGTCATCTTCAAATCCAAGGAATTCAAGATTTTGAAACAGAACAGCAGGATCCATTATTCTCATTACCACCTTTTCGCCAAACGCAACTGGAATGGTTGAAACGCGGATCTCCACCTCGACACCATCTTTTTCTGTCTTAATACGCCCATCTTGAGGTCTCCGTTTTTCAGCCATATTAAGACCAGACAAGGTTTTGATTCTGCTTATAACAGCATTATGCACTTTCTTAGGAAGTTTATAAACTGTATGGAGCACTCCGTCAATTCTCATTCTTACAATAGATGTATCACGTTTTGGTTCAATATGAATATCGCTTGCTCTCTGCTCAAATGAGTAGGAGAAGAGGTGATTAACTGCATTTACAATATGTTGATCTGTTGAAGGGAGTTCGTCTGAAGAGGTAAGCCTGACATACTGCTCGAAATTGCCAAGTTCAACACCTGTTTTAGAAAAGTGATCCTCAGCAGCACTAATAGAATATTTAAAACCAAAACACTCTGCAATCATCTTTTTTATATCAGATTTTGAACTAACAACAGGCATAACTTTAAGGTTGGTTACACGCTCAACATCTGCAATTGCTTCATGATTAAAAGGGTTTATTGTTGCCACAATTAAACGACCTTCAATAATCTCTAATGGCAGAAGAAGGTGTTTCATAGCAAAAGATTTAGGTATGGTCTTTGTAACTAAGTTCAGATCAAGGTTAAGAGGATCGATCTTTTTATATGGGATATTAAGACCATTAGCTATTGTCTCGTACAGAGTATCCTCTTCAACTGGAAGTTCTGGATTGTCAACTCTTTTGACTTTCAAGGCAAGAAGCACGTCAACAAAGTCAATTGGCACATCAACCGTATTAGCAGCACCTGAACTTTCTCTCTTTTTTTCTCGCTCAAGCTGAATTTTGCTCCGAGTTAGATTATCTCTTTGCAGAGCACTCTTTGCATGTTCAGCAGATATAACCCCAGCATTTACAAGTATTGAGCAAATTTTTTTTGATGAAACCATGTAAGATATGTAAACCTAATGTGATATTATATACAAAATTAAGATATAACAATTAATAGCAAAGCTCTATCCATAGATTGCCCATAGTTGTTTTAAAAGGCAGTACAAGAATCTTTCTCCCATCAGCGTGATCAATCTGATGATTTTTACCATCTTTAACCCCTAAGAGTTTAACTTTTACACTTTTTCCCATTTCTGTCATTTTGGTGTTCACATGACCAGATATCATATTACCAAGCTCTCCAACTGCGTCAGTAATATCTGCATCAATTTGAGTCATCTCTTCACCAAACATTTTAGAGACAATAGTAAGAATACTCTTCTCTGTAAAGGTGACTGAAGCAGTACCATTAATATCTCCAGCAATCTCAAGCAAACCAGTGATGTCTCCATTTGCAATTCTACTGTTTTTAATATAAGGTGCATCTGGTTTTGCCTTTAACGACGATGTTGTATCAAGTATATGAAAAGTTCCCTCTATGAAAGAGTTTACAACCGCAGCTTCCATCTTATTCACCTAAAAATTGCATTTAATTGCATTTATTTATATACAACCTAAATATTTATATTAACTCTGTTTTTAATACGTTAACACTAAAGATTAAACGTTAATATATGTTATATTAAATCCGATAAAAAGCAAGGATAATGGGATAGTGATATTGTGCAAGATTTGTATATTGGTCATAAGCCGTAAAAAATCCTAATAAACACTTGACACCTACAGATCAAACACGTAACTTAACCCGCACTGGAATAAAAGAGAGCCACACTGTGCAACCCACAATCTATTAAAAAACGTAAAAACAAAAGGAGTCATAAATGGAAAAAGAGAGCAGCAAAGGAATAAACAAAGGGGATTTAATAAGCAAGGTTGCAGAAGTACTTAACAGCAAAAAAGATGCTCAAGCCGCTGTTGACTGTATGTTAGCTGCAATTTCCGAGGCACTTGCAGAACATAAAACAGTAACCCTTGTAGGTTTTGGAACTTTTAAGACATCTGAAAGAAAAGCAAGAAAAGGGAGAAATCCACAGACTGGAAAAGAAATTGATATTCCATCAAGAAACGTACCCAAATTTATACCTGGTAAAGCATTAAAAGATGCTATAAAGTAAAAAGTTAGTATTTCTTGCCTACCTCCCATGACCCACACAATAGAAGAGATATTTACACCATCAACAGGAGTTGAGATCGTATTAAATCTCAACTCCCTTCATCCAATTGCAGCCTCATCAATCATTTATGATGCTTATCACAAACAACAACAGATTATTATTGCACAACCTTTCAATAATATAACCACTTCAACTCCTTTTGAGGAGATGCATCTGACTACACTATTGAAAGTTGATTCTGATAAAAAACGCTTTGGGATAAAATGCAATCCATTAGAATTTCATAATAACTACACTCTTTTTAGCAAAAGTAGGGTTGGGGCGATCACTGTTGAATACTTTCCTGTTTTAATAGAGACTAATATCCGTTCCGCATTCAGAATGCCAATAAGTGGAAATTTTACAGTTAAAGCAAAGTTAATTTTCAATAACAATAGCTATTATTCAACAAAAGACTTTTTTATAAGAGATATATCAATAACTGGCCTTGGAATAGTTATTCCAATAAAGTTAAATAAAAGAGCTAACTCTTTAACTTCATTGAAACGCAATAGCTACGCTGTAATAGGGATGCTTTTAATGACTCCAAATTCAACAAAACAGCCATTTGCCACAATACCTCTTAAAATTGAAATTGTGAGAATAGATAACAACTACTCAGAAAATCACATATTTGCAGGAGCTAAATTTATTGGCACTACACATGACAAAGAGTCACAACTCAATAAATTTATACACATGGCACAGTTGGATGAGTTGAGAAGATTGAGTAGAATCAATCCAATCTAAATATAGTGTAACTTACTGAAAAAACTATAATTTTGCAATATATAGTTCAAGCCGTTCTAATATTTTTTTTTGTTCATCATCCAATGTTGTATCAGTAACCATTATTTTCAACTCCTCAATAGCCTTTGATGGTATAAGTCTCTCATCTCGTTTAAAACCGATAATTTTTTTTATGTTAAAATCAGGATCGCTGCTATTACACTTAACTCTTTCCATGTATTTTGCATACTCTTTTAATATTAAATCAGCTACTCTTTCTGGTAAAACCTCTCTGCTTTGACTCTCTATACTAATTTTTTGCTCATATCTATTAAAATAGTTTCTAAACATAATCCGAATTGCCATAGATTTAACTCTTGGTATTTGCATATCCTCAATAATAGCAAGTTTTTCACTAACTACTATCTTACTATGAAACAGCTCCATTTCACGTTTCTCAGCGTTTGTGAAAAAAGGGGTGGTATAGAGTAGAGAATCAATATCTGCCTCTGGAACCAATTCATATTTAAATTGTCGGTGATACTCAATAATTTGCTTAAAAAGCAAAAGGCTCTTCTCATCTTGGTAAATAGAAGAGAGCTTCTCTTTGGCAAATAATCTCTGTTCGTCTGAAAGTCGATCCCAAAATCTTGATAATGGAGGAAGTATAATATTGTTCTCACCATCTTTTTTTCTGATAACAAATAGCTCGTCAGGATTAAAGTTAGCTGAATTAGGAAAAGAATCTCTGTCTAACCTAATCCAAAGACTCTGATTTCTATAGTGATATGATCTACCAATCCCTATTACAGGTGCAATATATATTGAGTCAGCAAGTCTGTGTGACACCAGAAAGGCAACAGGATAATCATCATAAGATGGTTTATTGAAAATCTTATCAATTCGTGTTCTATCCCAATTTTTATCAAAAAATCGAATGCAGTATTCCCATACCTTCTTCTCTTGAATCAGGCGTTTGGCTAACTCAACCGTTGCCTCAACATCTGACATAGCATCATGAGACCTTCCAGATATTCTAAAATTATTTATACTGCTTAACAACTCAAGCTTAAGACTTGGTTTACCATCACAATGTGTGGGCCAATTTATAATATCTGGTTTAAAAACTCTGTAAATTGTAGTAATAGGCAACAAATCAATTCGATAACAACCATTGGCATATTGGTGAGAGTAAGGCTCCAGAAGGTTTCTGTAAAAGGTAAATCTAAGAAACTCATCATCAAAACCCAAATTGTTATAACCAACTGAGACGGTTCCAGCTACATTTATAATATTATGAATTTTGCAAGCAGCTTGATATTCACATATACCTTGTTCTAACTCTTCGGGCATAAGCCTATGAGTAATAAATGCACCCGGAGATGGCACAATATCTGGTCTCATCTGGATAGTGATTGAATAACGTTCAATTTCATTCAAATCACTATCAGTTCTTATAGCAGCAAATGTAAGAATCTGATCAAAAGCAGGATTTAAACCGCTTGTTTCAATATCGTAAAATAAGAAAGAGGTCATATATTACTCGCAAACAAAAAAGGGGACTGGTAAAAATCACCAGCCCCCCTCTTCTGAAAAATTGTTCTAATTCTAATATATGTAAATATATAATCTTTTTATCTCTTTGAAAACTGATAGTTGGCTCTTGCACCCTTCTGACCATACTTTTTTCGTTCTTTTACTCTTGCATCTCTGGTAAGAAAACCAGCTTTTTTAAGCACTCCCCTAAGCTCAGGGTTTGCAAGCACAAGGGCTTTTGTAATACCATGCCTTACGGCACCAGCTTGTCCCATTATGCCACCCCCAAGTACAGTGATTTTAATGTCAAATTTGTCAATGTTTTCAGTCAGAACTAAAGGAGAGGACAAAAGTTCTCTTGCTGAATCAAGTACAAAATAGTCATTTAATGCTTTATTATTCACTGTAATGTTACCGCTACCTGGTTTTAACCATGTTTTTGAAACAGAACTTTTACGTTTTCCAGTTGCGTAGTAGATATTCTCATTTTCCATAACTAATCAACATTTCCTTTATGTTTTCCATAAAAACTTCAATAGTCTTCTGACCTTTAAATCTCTTTATTAATACTGCCTAATATTGAAAAAGTACTAAATAATACTATAACTCAACAACCTCTGGTTTTTGAGCAGCATGAGGATGTTCATCACCTGCATATACACGCAATTTTGTATTAAGTTTTCTTCCCAGTGGATTTTTAGGAAGCATTCCTTTTACAGCTTTTTTTATTAGCTCTCCAGGTTTTTTCTCAAGAAGCTCTCTTGCAGTTATAGATTTGATTCCCCCCATATAACCTGTATGGCGGTGATACTGCTTTTGATCCCATTTATTACCGGTTAGACGTACTTTATCTGCGTTAATTACTATTACCCACTCTCCAGTGTCAGCATGTGGGGTAAAAAGAGGATTATTTTTACCACGAATCCTTGAAGCAACCTCAGTAGCTACTCTTCCTAAGACTTTGTCTTTGGCATCAATAATAGACCATTTCTCTTTATTATCTGAGCGTTTCGCACTATATGTATATTTTTTCACTTCACCTTTCTCCTGTTCATAAAAAATAATTTGGTTTCATTACCTTACTTGACACAGTAAGTCAAGTTCTATTTTGATTTCAATATATTTATATCTGTCCGTCGAGTTTTGCTGCAGCAGCAATAAAGCCGTTTGCTTCTCTATCTACCTTATCTACTCCAATATTTTGAAATACATCTCCAATTATCTTATATGAATTATCAATATAAGAAGAGCTATTTCTACTATTACGGTTTGATATAAATAGTTTACGGCTTCCTACAGAAATTGTACGGTAACGCGATGACACCTGAAAATTCATTATAACTACAAAATGATCTGTATGCTTGTAAATACCAACATATTCAAACTGTGCTTTGACAGGGTTAGTTGAGACTGCTGTGCGAGAACGTATATCAACCCACTGAGTCCACCATCTGACATCAGGCATATACTCTGAATCATAATGAAAAAGATAATCCAAATACGACCCTTTATTAAGGGATTCAATCCATTTAAAAAGAAAATTAAGGATATCTAACCGTTGTGTCATAGTAGTTTCAATAGAAGTATAATCCAATCTCTTCATTATGATAACTGGCGTTTCATCTATAACTATATAAGGGTCAAGTTTGATAACATCATCATTATTCATTGCTATACAACCATTTGAATCCATTGGTTTAAGACGTTTATTTGTACCGTGAATCCATATAGCACTACCTGTCTTACCAATTTTTTTATCAAACAAGTTTGGGTAGTCTGTTGTAAAAGCACGTTTCCCATAAATTGGTGTTAAAAAACGATCTTCATATATCTGTTTAATAAAATATATCCCCTCCGGTGTTTTTTTATCCCCTTCCACCATCTTGGGTCCATCTACCTCACCTGTTGAACAAAGTGCTTGAATAACTTTTGTATATTGACCATTTTTTGTTCTATATACCCAAAGTGTCTGAGAATCTTTTTCAACTAAAATTGCAGATGCTCCTTCCCTTGGAGGTTTAATCAATGAAGATGGAATAAGATCGTTTTGATACAATTTTATCTCGTTATTATCACTTATAATATCGTACTCTATTGCATCCTCTTTTTGAGTAATATTTTCTTTATAAATATTACTGCTATCATATAAGAGCATACTGTCTGCTGCAATAGCTATGTATTGTAATGAGAAAATAAGACAAGAAATAGTGACAAGCAGCATATTAATTAAATAGCGTGAAGTTCCAATCAACAATTTAACGTATAAACGCAGCATGCTATTTACAAAAGCTCCCTTTGATATGGCTTTCCAAGATGTTTATATGCTTTTATTGATGCTTTTCGACCGGAAGATGTACGTAGAACAAGACCACACTTCAAAAGATATGGTTCTACTACATCAACAAGAGTGTCAGACTCCTCTTGAAGAGTTGCAGAGACAGCTTCAATTCCAACTGGACCTCCGCTGTAAAATTCAATTATTGTATTTAGATAATTTCTATCTAAGGGAGTCAAACCTATTTCATCAATACCTTCAAGAGCCAAAGCTTCTTTTACACTTTCTAAAGTAATTTTACCTTTTGAACAAACCTGAGAATAATCCCTCACCCGTTTTAAGAGCCTATTAGCTATCCTTGGGGTTCCCCTCGATCTCTTAGCAAGTTCCATAGCACCTTGAGTATCCATAGGAGCTTTTAACAGCAAAGAAGATCTCTTTATAATTGTTATTAATTCATCAATAGTATAAAAATCGAGACTTCTAAATATGCCAAACCTGTCACGTAAAGGTGAAGATAAAAGTCCAACCCGAGTAGTAGCCCCTATAAGAGTAAAATACTTTAGTCTATAACGATGACTTCTGGCATGAATCCCTTTATCAAAGACAAAATCTACAGCATAATCTTCCATAGCAGGATAAAGAAACTCTTCCACAGTCTTTTGAATCCTATGTATCTCATCAATAAAAAGGAAATCTCCATCACCAAGATTGGTAAGCATTCCAATAAGATCCCCACCTTTTTCAAGAGCAGGACCTGATGTAACTGTTAAAGTTCCTCCCATTTCATTGGCAATAATGTGTGATATGGTTGTTTTGCCAAGTCCCGGAGGTCCGTGCAGAAGAATATGTTCAAGCGATTCTCCTCTCATTTTAGCAGCTTGAATTGCAATTTTAAGAGTCTCTACTGTCTCTGATTGCCCAACATATTCATCAAATTTTTCTGGTCTAAGTGAAAATCCGGAATCAATATCTCTATCTGCCTGAAGCTCTTTTGGAGAAGATATCTCGGATAAAGTTGATGAAGATGATAGTGAAGAAAAAGAGATAATAGAATCACTCATAGTAAATTACCCAATTTTTTTATAAAGCTCCTAAACAACGGTTTAAATTTTTCCATGCAATACAGCTTCAAAAATCTCTTCTGGAGTTGATATAGATGGATTTTGTTTGATTGCCATAGAGACCATTTTTTTTGCAATTACACCTGTATAACCAAGTTGTTCAACAAGTACATCAACGACCTGTTGATAATTTTTTTGCATATTTATAGGAATAGAGACACTTTGAGTATCGATTGGATGTGAATAAGATAAAGACTCTCCAAAACTTTCTTCTAAGATAGATGCTGAGCTGTCTTTATAAGCATTAGAATCAATCGTAGATTCACAAATAAAACGTGAGACCTTGCCATGAAGAGCAGCAATAATCTTCTGAGCCGTTCTTTTACCAATTCCCTTTAAAGTTGCTAAAAAATCAATATTTTGCTGTTCAATAGCAGTAGATATCATTGATATAGGTTTTTCCATAGCTTTAACAGCTTTAAGAGGACCTATAGCGTCAACGGAGATAAAAATCTCAAAAAACTCTTTCTCATCTTCCGAATTAAATCCTATCAGAACCGGCTTAGGCTGCCTCTCTGTCTGGTAGTAGTAAATATGAAGGGCAATCTGTCTGTCAGAAGAAGAGTCAAAAGAGGAGTTATTACTCTCAGAAATTTCAGAGATAACCCTCTCCATTACAAACACTGGAAGGAGAATCTCATAGCCTATATATCCTGCCAATAAAAGAATCCTATCCTGATGTATCTTTAATATTTTACCTTCCATATAGGAAATCATTCAATTAACCTTATAGCTTTCAACTCTCTTTAACTTTTAAAACAGCTGGACACCTAAAAAATCCTGCGATTGCTAAAGCAAGAGCATCAGAGGAGTGAAATGGTCTTATCTCTTTGGGATGATTCAAAAAATTCCTCACAGCCCTTTCAACTTGATATTTATCAGCACCGCCACTACCTGAAATAAGTTTCTTAGCCTCTTTTACTGATATCTCTTGGATAGAGGCACCAGATTTATGAGCAGCGAGTAGAAGCACACCTGTCACTTTTCCAAGAGTAATCCCTGAATTAGGATACTGCTTAAGAGAGAAGATATCTTCTAAAACAACTATGTCAGGGGATTGTTGACAGAGAAAGTCAAGGGTTTGGCTATAAATAGAATTGAGACGTAAATAAAGAGACTCTTTTTTATCAGTATTAATACTACCAAAAGAGTAAGCAGATACTTTTCGTCCATCACCCTGAACAAGACCGATTCCCGTTCCGGCAAGTCCCGGATCTATACCTATTACTTTGATCATTCAGGTTAATGTTTAGTGTGCAAACTTTTTCAATTTAGTGTTTTAAGTTTTTCTTTAGCACTTTCAGCCTCTTGAGTCTGAGGATATTTTTTAATAAGTTCATTTAAAATTAAACGGGCATTACTCTTCTCTCCAAGATTGGCAAATGAGTATGCTTGTTTCAGAAGTGCTGATGGCACTTTATTACCTTTGGGGTACTCTTCAATAACTTTTTGGTACTCAAGAATAGCCTTTTCATACCATTTTTCTCTGTAATAGCTGTCAGCTATCCAAAATCTGGCATTATCCGCATTTTCAGAGGTTGGATATCGATTTATAAAAGTCTGGAACTGATTTCTCGACTGTTCATTTTTCCCGGAGTCCAAAGATGCTTTAGCCTCATTGTATAATGAAGTTTCACTAACATTTTCCGCAGTAGTTGCTGCTGATGCAGTTGCTGTATTTGACGGTGCACTGCCACTTATCTGTGTTTGTGGGGATGAAACAATATCTCCAGATGATGAAGGCTCAGATGACTCAAGACCAAGATGCTGTTCAATCCTTAAGATACGCCTGTAATTATTCGTTATAGCATTATCAAGACGCCCTAATTCCGATGCTCCCGCAGCCTCACTTGCCTGCTTAAGCCTATGCTCCGATTCTTCAAGATTACCCCTGACCATTTGGATATCAGTTTTAAGGCTCTCCATCATATCTCTAACTTCAGCATATTTCTCTCTCTGCTCCTGCGCAAGAGAGCTAAAATTATCATTAATTATGCTATTATATTGGCTTTTCAGTCTAACATTATCCTCTTCAAGAGTGGCTACCTTGCTTTCAAGTAAAGCAAATTCATTGCTGCTAACACATCCAGAGATGAACAATGATACAACAAAAAGACTAACTGATAACAAATTAAATATATTCATCATTACAGCATCCTATGTTGTGATTGTCTCTATTTAAATAAAATTCGTCTCCACTGCTGACACTCAAATCTGATAATTTTTTTACTTTGGTCATCAAATTGAAGAGGAGGCGAATTTTAGTTTAAATCAATTTAACTATACTAAATACTAACGAATTACAAAGTGGGCACGTCTGTTTTTTGACCATGCAGATTCATCATTTCCCTGTACAGCAGGTCTCTCCTCTCCATAGCTGATAGTATTCAGACGGAACTCAGCAATACCAAGATCCTGTAAATATCTCTTTGCTGCCATAGCACGTCTTTCACCCAGAGCAAGGTTGTATTCTGTAGTACCTCTCTCATCGCAGTGCCCCTCTACAGTAACAGTCAGTCCGCTATTTCTGCTAAGAAAGTCTGCTTTCTCTTTAAGAAGCATACGGGTGTCTGGTCTCAATTCAGAACTGTCAAAGTCAAAATAGATATCTTCCATCTCAAATTTTTCTCTTTCAGCAGCAAGAGCTTTTCTTAATGCCTCTTCTCTCATACGCTCTTCTTCAAGAGCTCTCTGTCTTGCAATCTCTTCCGCAGAAAGTCCATCTTGTGAAGAGCCGCTCTGAATACCAGCAGACGGATCTGTTTCAACACTTTTTTTGGCGCACGAAACGGTCAGCATCATTGCTGACAGAAAGAGCACAACCATAACATTAACGATAACTCTTTTTCCCATCTTTTTTCCTCCTAAGGTTTTGAATCATTTTTATTGTTTATTGCCGAACGAAGATGACCACATAGGATCAGTCTGAGCTCCTCCGTAAGTAAAAAGAAGCCTTTGATCTGCTCCAGTTGAAGTCATTACAAATATTCTTGATGTCCCTTGGCGTGTTGAACTGAAGGCTATAAGATTACCATCAGGAGACCATGATGGGTCTTCATTATCTCCCTGACCGCTTGTCAGCTGAGTCGGTCCACCCCCATTGACACCAATAACATAAATGTTAATACTATTTTTAACAACACCAACATAAGCAATCTTTTCACCATCTGGTGACCATGCTGGCGATGTATTATAATTTCCCTGAAAAGTAAGCCTTGTAGCTGAATTTGAACCAGTATCTCCAATATAAATCTGTGGCGTTCCTGAACGTTTGGAAACAAATGCAAATCTTGTACCATCCGGAGAAAATGCTGGAGAAACATCAATACCCATCTCTTTGGTCAACTGGCGTTTTATCTGACCTGATCCAGATATCAAATAGATATCCTGATCTCCAGAGAAACTTAAAGTAGCTGCTAAAGCAAACTGCCCGGGAATCCATGCGGGAGTTATGTTCAACCCTTTTTTTGACACTAAAACATCATGATTTGTTCTTAAATCTCTAATATACAAATCTGGATTACCCTTAGCATAAGATGTAAAAGCAATAAAGTTTCCGTCAGATGACCATGCGGGCGTCATACTTATATTGTTAAAATTTGTCACCCGAGTAATATTGCCACCATCAAAATCAGAGGTAAATATCTCTTTATTTCCTTTCACAGTAGAAACAAAAACCAATCTACTTCCAAATACACCTATTTTACCAGTTAAAAGTAAGGATATTTCAGCACAGAAACGATAAACCATACTTTTAACATCTTCTTTATGACCAGTATAAACCTTACCTATAAGAAGTGTCTCTTTAAAAGTGTCGAACAGTCTTAATTCTAACCTTACAGCTCCATTTTGCTCTACAATTCCACCAGTAACTAAAAGCTCTGCACCGATAACCGTCCAATTTTTATAGTTAATATCGGCACCGGTAATCCCCTTCTGAGATGGATTCTCAATAAAAGCTCCTTTATCCATAACAGCAAGATATCCAGTAAAATCAAGTGCATTGGACATAATATCTACAGCATTTTTGCCAAGAGATATCTCTTGTTCATGACCAGTAGAAGCCTTGAAATATGGTATAGCTATAGGAATTTTCCTCATTAATGGATCATTAATGTTAATATACGCATGTTGTGCCATTACAAATGCTGGAGAAAATACCAGAACGCACAATAATCCACGTAACAAAAAAAATCTACATGAATTTAGTGCTATCATCAATTTTTTACCTATGTTTTGAGCCATGATATTCATCAATATATATTTAATGGTTTAAAGTTGTTATCAGCAAAACAATTATAACAAAGAATATTAAAAAAACAAAGAAAATTACTTCAAGCCAGAAGGTGTGAATATAAGACCTATATCATAGGAGGTATAACCAGCCGGCAAGGCAGGCAAAGGATTAGATTTTTTTACTGCTTTTAATGCAGATTCATCAAGATGGCTATTACCCGAGTGGGTCTCAAACCAAATATCTCTTATCTCGCCATTTTGTAATATTTTAATTACGATTCTCACTTCAGCTTTACCATCTACCCCCGCAAGACCTGGATTATATGACCAATTTTGTCTTATTTTGTAATACAATTCAAGATTATAAAGACCTATAGCCTCTGCCGTAGAGCCACTTCCTTGTCCGCCACCAGCTGAAGCAATTGCCCCGCCACCCGAAGAACCTGAGACACCACCGCTTCCAGTACCACCACTGCCTCCTTTTTTAGCAGATTGACTTGCCACTTGATCTCTTAATCGACTTAAAGATTTTGCTAAATTTGCTTTTCCTTCATCGCCACCATCTACACCAGAATCTTCAGATTTACCGCCATCAGAACTTCCAGTCCCATTACCAGATTTTTTTTCATTTTGAACAACGGACTTTTCGGTATTATTTTTTTCTGAACTTTTACCCTTGTCAGCATCTTCTTGCCCGCTTTTTTCATCTGTTGTAGATTGAACCGACTTAGTTTCCTTAGCAGCAACGGTCTTATTTTTAGGAGGCTCTGTTTCAGCTACAGTCTCCTTTACACTTTCTTCAACCTTTTTAGAATCATAGGTTTTCTTTTTTAAAGACTCTTTCTTTTTTGCAATAGTAGGTTCTTCTATTTCTGCTTTTTCAATAACTTCAGGTTTTGGTTCGGGTTTTGGTTCGGGTTTTGGTTCGGGTTTTGGTTCGGGTTTTGGTTCAGGTTTTGGTTCAGCTTTTTTAGTTTCAGCAGGAATTTCTGTTTTTGTTTTAATCTCTACATCGTCCGGTTTCATACTCTTTTTTTTCAAAGCTTTAACAGGAGCTGCAGAAGCATCATCCAACTCCTTATGGCTTTCAGCTTCTTCACTGCTTTTGCTCTTGGTGCCAGTTTTAGACTGCTTCACAGATTGAGAAGTCGAGTCCACCTCTTCTTCCCCTCCTAAATCAGGTTTTAAATCTTTTGATTTAGAACCTGAGCTACTTTCCGGAACTCCGGGTGTGAAAGAGACTAAATCAACCTGAACCGCAAAAGGAACAACAGGAACTGGATTGAGTTTTTGAGCAAACATACAAATCAAAATCAGCAAAATATGAAGAGCAACAGAAAGCCCATACATCATTTTAATAGATGGAATAGTTTCTGTCTGCTGCTTCCGCCTTGAACTGGCACTTATTGATTGTAAAAAATCTAATGAGTTCATTATATTTTGCTTATTCTATTCCTCTTCTGGAAGAGTAATCATCCCAAGAGAGGTTACCCCTGCCAATTTGACTTTTGACATAACATCAACGACAGTACCATAAGATATATCTTTGTCAGCTTTGAGATAAATATCTCTTTTTTCAACATTTTCAAGTATCTTTTGAAGCTTTTCCGTCAAAAACTCAATATCAATAATCTGATCGTTAAGATAAACTTGACTGTCTTTTTGAATAGAAATAACAAGATTCTCTTCATCAGTTTTTAAGGGAGCAGCTGAAGCTTTAGGAAGATTAACATCTACACCCTCAACCATCATTGGTGCGGAGACCATGAATATTATTAATAATACTAACATTACATCCACAAATGGAGTTACATTAATTTCTGACATCAATTGATCACTACCACCACCGATATGCATTATACCCCCTGATTTTTCTGAAGATCACGCTCTATAATATTTAACAGATCAGCAACAAAACTTTGTAACTCAGAATCAAGAACCCTGATTCTGTCCGTAAAATAGTTATAGGCAATAACAGCTGGAATAGCAACTGCAAGTCCAGCAGCAGTTGCAACCAATGCCTCTGAAATACCTGGTGCAACAACAGCAAGACTTGCCGATTTAGTCATTCCTATACCTTGAAAGGTATTAAGTATTCCCCATACCGTACCAAACAGCCCTATAAAAGGGGCAGTGTTTCCAGCAGTCGCAAGAAAAGTTATTAATTGAGAAAGGCGTCTAATCTCTACACTTATAGCTCTTTTTAAAGCTCTTTGCACACTCGACATAACATTATAAGAGGGTACTATCTTGGGAGCTATCTCTTCCTGTGATTTTATTGCAGGAGAAGAAACCCCACTCCGTCTTGCTGTACTATCTGAAATTGAAGCATCAAACTTTTTAACCTCCATATATCCTGTGATAAAAACTCTTGCAACAGGACTTGTTTTTAGTACCTTTGCTTTAGTAAAGGCGTCAGCAAGGTTACGGCATTGCCAAAAGATGTCAGTAAAATCAACTGAATCTTTGTATGCTCTTTTTATGTACCTATATTTGATAAAAATAATCGCCCATGAAGTGATCGAAAAAAACAGCAGAAGTAACATGACAGCTTTTACTACGGGTCCTGCACTGATCATCATGTGAAAAAGATCGGTTGTTTCAGGATTCATAAAAAACTCCGGAAATATAAAATAACTCTTTTTATAAGCAAGTAAGGGCACCCGCTATCCACTGTGGATGCCCTAAATTCAAACAGGAAATAAAAACAACTTATATCATAAATATAATATAAAACTATATTCTAAATAATAAGCTAATTATTCTAAATAATAAGCTTATTGCGATGCCATAACTATTTAAGGAGGGTGATGCTATATTAGCACAGCAATCATGTCAAGTCTCACATGCACAAGTAATAATTTTTTAAATTAGTAGTTATTTAAATTAGTAGTTATATTGTGCTATTTTAAAGATTTATAGCAAATCAGTCAATAAATTATATTTTAATTAAAAACTGCTTACCTCTCTCTTTAAGGAGATTACAACACATAAAATATAGAACGCAAAAAACCCCCTGAACAAAAACAATTGAACAGGGGGTTTTTTTTAACTATCTACATATCATCAGCTTAGAATATACAGATAACATATTATTATAACAATTTATTAATCAACTTAATTTGTATAAGTTTAAGAGTTACATCATACCGCCCATGCCGCCGCCCATACCACCAGGCATACCACCAGGCATACCAGCAGATTTCTCTTCTGGCTTCTCAGCAATCATCGCTTCAGTAGTAAGCATTACAGAGGCAACGCTTGCTGCGTTCTGAAGTGCAAAACGAACAACTTTCTTAGGATCAATAACTCCGGCTTCAATAAGATCTTCATAAACATCAGTTCTTGCATTGTAACCAAATGCACCCTTGCCCTCTCTAACCTTATTAATAACAACAGAGCCTTCTACACCGGCATTGTTTGCAATCTGACGAAGAGGCTCTTCAATAGCACGAGCAACCACTTTAATACCAAGAAGCTCCTCTTGATCACCTTTAAGATCGCTAAGAGCTTCGCTTGCACGAAGGAGAGCAACACCACCACCAGGAACAACACCCTCTTCAACAGCTGCCCTTGTTGCATTAAGAGCATCTTCAACTCTTGCTTTTTTCTCTTTCATCTCAGTCTCTGTTGCAGCTCCTACACTGATAACAGCAACACCACCGATCATTTTTGCAAGTCTCTCTTGAAGTTTTTCTCTGTCATAGTCAGATGAAGTATCTTCAATTTGAGCACGAATCATTTTCACGCGACCCTCAAGAGCTTCTCTGGAACCTGCACCATCAATTATAGTTGTGTTATCTTTGTCAATAACAACAGATTTGGCACGACCAAGATCATTTAAGCCTACATTTTCAAGTTTAAGACCAACATCTTCAGATACAACCTGACCACCAGTAAGAACAGCAATATCCTCAAGCATAGCTTTTCTTCTGTCTCCAAAACCAGGAGCTTTAACAGCAGCAACATTCAGTGTACCACGAATCTTGTTGACAACAAGAGTTGCAAGGGCTTCTCCTTCAACATCTTCAGCAACAATAAGAAGCTGTTTACCCATTTTTGCAACTGCCTCAAGAACAGGTAGAAGGTCTTTCATGCTACCAATTTTTTTGTCACAGATAAGAATATAAGGATTGTCAAGCTCTGCTACCATTTTTTCTGGGTTTGTCGCAAAATATGGAGATAGGTAACCACGGTCAAACTGCATACCTTCAACAACATCCAATGTTGTCTCCATAGACTTTGCCTCTTCTACAGTAATAACACCCTCTTTACCAACTTTACCCATAGCCTCAGCGATAATATTTCCAATAGTTTCATCATTATTGGCTGAGATTGTACCTATCTGAGCAATCTCTTTCTGATCTTTGGTTGGCTTGCTTATGACTGCCAATTCAGAAACTATTTTAGCTACAGCAGCGTCAATACCTCTTTTTATACCCATAGGGTTATTGCCGGCTACAACAAGTTTCTGACCCTGCTCATATATGGCACGAGCAAGAACAGTTGCTGTTGTTGTGCCATCACCAGCCATATCACTTGTTTTGCTGGCAACCTCTTTAACCATCTGGGCACCCATGTTCTCAAACTTATCTTCAAGTTCAATCTCTTTTGCAACAGTAACGCCATCTTTGGTTACATTGGGTGAACCCCATGATTTCTCAATAACTACGTTTCTTCCTTTAGGTCCCAGAGTTACTACCACAGCATCTGCAAGTGTCTTAACACCTTTGAGCATTGCTTCTCGAGCTTTTGCATCATATTTAATCTCTTTTGCCATCTTTATTGATCTCCATGTATGTCATAAATTACGTATGTCATAAATTACAAAATTATAATTTTGGATTATTTGGATAATAAATATTAAACTAACTATATCTTATTTTTTCTCTATATCTAACATATAAATATACTAAATACGCTATTCAATCACGCCAAGAACATCATCTTGTCTCATTATAAGATAATCTACACCATCAATTTTAACATCAGTTCCGCCATATTTGCTAAACAGAACACGATCACCAACTTTAAGCTCCATAGGGATAATTTTTCCATCTTCTCCAACACGACCTTTTCCTACTGCAATTACTTTCCCTTCAGCAGGCTTCTCTTTTGCAGTGTCAGGAATAATAATTCCGGCTTTTGTTGTTTTTAACTCTTCAACTCGCTCAACTACAATTCTATCCTGTAACGGTCTTAAACTCATGATCTTAATTCTCCTTAAATATAATTTAATGGTTATTTGTTGTTTACTTTTATTAAATATTATAACTCTTGCTCAACCCCATCCTAAGTTCTATATCAAGATGATTAATATTATCCAAATTGCATTACATCTCTATATCTTGATAACCTACTATAATTCTTATATTTATATATAATTTAAAGATAGTTCAAATTTTATAGAACAGCCATAAAATTACGTTCCATCCGGATGCGTTTTTTAAAGGTAAATCTATAAATAATACTTAAATTATATGAATATATGAATACATTTTAGCCATATCTTAAAATGGAGATGGGCAAAAACTATTCTGTTTTATTATTGGTACTCGAGCAGGATTGACTGCATGTACTCGAGCATGGAGCGTCGCTTGTACTGCTGCTTTTCTCCGGAGAGGCTTTATCACTACTTTTTGAAGTTGATCCACCATAATCAGTCACATACCAGCCAGAGCCTTTTAAATGAAATGAACTATGGGAAACGATCTTATTGAGTCTTCCCTCACACTTAGAACATTTTTCTAAGGGAGCATCCGATATTTTCTGAAATGCTTCGTCAACATTTCCACAAACTGTACATTCATACTCATAGATAGGCATTTTACTTTATTCTCCGATATTTTGATGTTTCATCATCCATTAAAACAACGATAAAATAGTCAGTCTTTACTTCTTGTCAAGCATTTATTAATTTCAAAAAAGCTCGTTACAAAGACAATGATATAATAGACAGGCTTTAGTTCTTGTCAAGGCTGGCAAATTAAAAATTTATAAAAGTATTTGTGGTAATTAGGCTATTACAACTGCTTTGTACAGAATGGTCTTAATTTAATGTATTACTATCAATCCACTTTTTATAATACAGAAGAACCTTATCTATACCAGCTATAGCAACACTCTTGAGTATTGAAGCAGTTATGGTATGTACTTTACGCTCCTCTTCCATAGCACAATGAGATTCTGAAGCTGCTGAGTATATCTGCTCAAATTTTGAAAATCTAACAATATGAACCAACTCGTGTACTGTAATATAAACAAGAAAAGGAAATAGTTTAATCTCTCTATTTTGGTTGATTTTATCTAAAATAGCAGAATCTTGAAAGCAGACAGTATAATAGTTTGCTGTACGAGACCCAAGAGCACTATCTCGCTTTCTGACCTCATAACCAAGAACTTGAGCAAATGGACCATCTACTATCTCATCCTTCTTAAGCTCTTTAAATGTTTTAATGTCATATCTACTGCGTAGCCATTGAGTTGATGACATTTTGTAATAGTTACTAACTAACTCTTCAGCAATTAACACAGCCTGATCAAGTAATTGCAACTGTTCTAAGTTAAAGGTTATCTTTTCATTCATAAACTACTCCTGTAATTGGTATTCAAACATTCCCTCTGCACTATAGTAATATTATAGTCTCTATTTGTGCATTGTGTGTAGTTTATACAAGAAAAAAGAATGGACATACCACAAAACTTTATGATATAAGTTGCTGATTAATCATTAATATAACATTTGGAAATTAAAGGAGGTGGTCTTTTGGGTAGTGTTATTAAAAAAAGAAGAAAAAAAATGCGTAAGCATAAACATAAAAAACTCCTTGCAAAGACAAGACATCAAAGACGTAAATAGTTAAACAACTGATATAAAATCATCAGCTCACGGTTCACTTTTCTGTAATACAAATTTATAAAAGAATAACCACCGCAACAGAATGTCTATATTTATTCAATATCTGTTGCGGTTTTATTTTTTATATAAACTTTTGCTAAATATTTAATCGAACAGATTCACTAACTACTCTCCCTTAATTCCTTTAAAATACTTCATGAAATCAGATTCAGTTGAAAGCACCAGAGTACTACTTTGGTCAAGTGTATTTCTATATACATCAAGAGTTTTTATAAGTTCATAAAAGTTAGAATCGATTCCATAAGCTGCGGCATATATCTCAGTTGCCTTTGCATCTGCAGCCCCTTTGATCTCTTGAGCAGTTTTATATGCCTGAGATTTTATAAGCTGCAAATCTTTCTCTTTATCACCTCTTATATTGTTTGCCTCTCCTCTGCCTTCAGAACGAAATTTTTCTGCAATCTGCTTTCTTTCCGCAATCATCCTACCATATACAGCATCACGAACCTTCTCAACATAGTTAACTCGTTTGATCTTTACATCAACAAGTTCAATACCAAATGCCTCTAATTTGGGCTGAGCCTGAGCAATTATTTTCCTATTTATCTCGCTTCTTCCAACCTCAATTTTATACTGAGATATACGAGTTTTAAGCGGGTCTTTAGTATCTATCTCAGAGTCTGATAATGTATCACTATTCGACTGGTCTGAATCATAGTTATCATATCCAGTAAAAGACTCAAAAGTGTCCATAGGTCTATCGCTATTTCTAACACTTTCTACAAGTCTATATGAAGTAATAAAGTTTCTTACAGCAGGGTCAATAATATCATCAAGTCTGCTCTGTGCACTGGTCATATTATTGACAGTTTGAAAGTATTTGATAGGTTCTACAATTTTCCAACGCGCAAAAGCATCAACCCATATAAAGGTTTTATCTTTTGTAGGTATCTGTCCGGGATCTCCATCCCATTCCTGAAGATTTTTAGGGAAATATGTCGCCTTCTGAATAAAAGGTACTTTAAAATTAAGCCCGGGAGTCGTTACAGCATCACCCACAACTTTTCCAAACTGAGTAATAACAACCTGTTCCGTCTCATCTACAATATATGCTGACGTAAAGAGCATAAAAACCACAAAAAAGAGTACACCATATATAACTCCTTTGTATTTGATCATTTTGACACCTCATCACCTCTTAATAAATCTTTTACTGCGGGTACTATTGATGATTGACCCAAAGAGTCTCCCATATTCAAAAGCGGTAATAGATTTTTCTGTCCAGAATCCAGAAGATACTTTTTACCAAGTTTAGGTAAAATCTCTGACATTGCCTCTAAATACAACCTCTTCTCAGTGACATCTTTAGCTTTTACATACTCTTGATATAATGATGTAAATCTTGCTGCATCACCCATTGCACGATTAACACGATCAATAGCATAACCCTCTGCATCTTTTATAATTCGTTGAGCCTCTCCTTTAGCAGCAGGAATAGCCTTATTGTACTCCTCTCTTGCTTTATAAACAAGCTGCTCTTTCTCTTGAACAGCCTCATTAACTTCGTTAAATGAAGCCTGTACAGGTTCAGGAACGTTAGTTCTTTTCATCTCAATAGTGACTATTTGTATCCCTGTTTCGGCCTCTATCATTTCAGTCTGGAGAAGTTCTCTTGCAGCAATGGCAATCTCCTCACGTTTTGAGATAACCTCATTAATGCTGCGATCACCTACAACAGTACGCATAGTAGCTTCTGCCATATCCCGTAATATTGCGTTGACATTGTTGACTCTAAAAAGATAGTTATATGGATCTGATATTCTGTACTGTACAATCCATGGAACAACAGCTACATTCAAGTCTCCTGTAAGCATTGAAGATACCATATCGGTATTTTCGGTAAATCTTGAAAATGTTCCCTCTTCTTGACCGCTTGTAAAGCCAAACTCTTCTTTGTAAACCCTCTTTATTTTTACCTTAGTAACCTTCTCAACTCCTGAGGGAAACTTAAAGTTAAGACCAGGTTGACAGATTCTGTCATATTTCCCAAACCTCTGGACAACACCCACCTCATCAACATCTACCGTGAAAAATATTGAGCTTCCAAAAAATAGAAAAAAAAGCACAATAATTATCAATAAACCACCCGGTAATTTAAAATTTTTAAATCTTGATACTATTTCATCAATTTGAGGGGGCGTTGGTATTCCCATACCCCCATCATTACCACGCCTTTTTTCGTACTGCTCCTGCTTATCACGGAGTTTATCCCAATCCCAGTTCATAAAATAATTTCCCATAAAACTGTTATTAATTATTTACAAAAATACACTGTTATTTACAGACAAAACTTATCTGCAAATTCTAATAGCTTACATTAATTGATTTATTTTTCAAGGGAAAACGGTCAAGACAATAGCATGAAATATTATAATCATCTTAAATTTATATTTATAATCTTGACTTACAAGCATAAATATAAGGCTTAATATCATCATAATGGCTTAGAGGCTCAAGATATCTAAGAGCCTCTTTAAATCTATCCATATTCATAAGGTTTATAGCCATGCAAAGTGTAAGCTGGCGTTTAACAGATAACATTTTGTTAGAATTAATTTCTGGGATATTTTCAAAAGCATCTTTAATAATCTCCAAAGCCTTTTGAAACTCTCTCTTTTTTTGCATCAACATGGCAAATCCAAGATATGCACGTGAATCTGGATAGTATGAAAGAGCCTTTTCATAAAGAATTTTAGCAGTACTATCTTGATGAAGCACTTTTGCATTATGTACGCTTGAGTTAGTCGCATAATCACCATGACTAAATGTCATTGCAAGCCTTGAGAGAAAATCTGCATGATAAGGGTATAGCTCTGGAGTATCTATAAGTTTGATGTTTAATGCAAAATTGTGGATATTTGAATAAAAGGCATTTCTCAATAAGTTACCAAAGCCTTTTACCTGATCAAAATCAAGATTTAGATCTATCTCAAACCAGGGTATATCCTCAATTTTTCGCTCCCAAACACTATCACTATCAATATCTATACTATCTATGTAATTTCTATAAAGTGCTGTCCCCGGAAAAATCACCAACATATAGCTTACCATACTTAAAGGCTCTATCTGTTTAATTAACTCAATACTTGCGTTAATACTCTCATAAGTCTCACCAGGAGAGCCATATATAAAATAGGCTCTTGGAAGAATACCAAAGGAGACTGTCAATTTGAATGCTTTAACAATTGTATTGTTCCTAAAGGGCTTACCAAGAACTTTTCTTATCTTTTCAGAACCACTTTCAACTCCAAAACTTATTTGAATACACCCTGCTTGGCGCATTAAAAAAAGCATATTTTCATCTACAAAATCAACTCTTGATATTGCTACCCATGTGATTTTAATATCACGTTTGATAAATCTGAGAATAATCTCTTCACACACCTCAATAATCAACTCTCTTTTCATGGTAAAGGTGTCATCAGAGATAAAAAAATGCAAAACCCCTCTATTTACAAGATATTCCATCTCATCAACAAACCATTTAGCAGAATGAAACCTTACTCTTCCTTTACCCCAAAAAGCAGGAGAGCCACAAAATGTACATCTACCAGGACACCCTCTTGAAAGTGCTATATGCTGAAAATTAAAGTATTTAGCAGGATGAGCAAGAGAGTTGAGGTTAGATATTAATGGTCTGACAGAATTTTCAACAATAGAGTTATTCTCACGAAATATCAGACCTTTTAAATCTTTTATACTACTAATATCCAATTTCTTAGAAAGAAGAGATACCAGCTCAAGAAATGTCTCTTCTCCTTCACCTTTTACAACATAATCTAATGCTGGACATACCTTGAAAAAATATTGAGGCATAAAAGTGGGAGCAGCCCCTCCAAATATAATAGAGATATTCGGATTCACCTTTTTTACAGCAACAGCAGCATCTATAGCACAATGACGATTTGCATTGAGCACAGAAAATCCTATAATATTTACTCTCTTAATCTCAACAAGCTCGACAAGATAATCTACTGGTTTATCAGATAGAGCAAGATTTACAATCTCTACATCAAATCCCTGTTCCAACATAGTTGCACCAATGTAATATAACCCTATAGGAACCGACATAGCATCATCGTCTGTTATTCTAACGTCAAGACATGCGGGGTTTACAAGAAAGATTTTCATAACTCTGACTCTCTATAAAAAAATGTTATAATCAAACTTAATATGTATATTACAGAAAAAGCGATAAAGATTAACCTTGACCATGTTTATAATATTTCTTAGATTAGCTTCTCTATCAAAATAAAAGCATATTCAAAACAACAAATTAACAATGGAGGTAAACCTTGTATTCAAAAATATTGATTCTGCACTTTCCGCCGGAAGTAGCTCAAAAAGCTGTTGTTTGCTACCTTACAAAAAAATTTGATCTCATATTTAACATACTTAATGCCAAAGTTTCGAGTCGTAAAGATGGCTATATGGTATTAGAAATATCAGGCACAAGAGACAGCTTTAAACAAGGAGTTGAATATCTAAAAAATCAAGGGGTTAGGGTCAGTTCAGCAGAACAAGAGATTTGGAGAGATTTATCAAAATGTACCCATTGTGGTTCTTGTACTGCCGTCTGCCCAACTGGAGCATTATCTATAAAGCGACCTGAGATGGAGGTTGTTTATGATAAAGATAAATGTACTGTATGCGAACTTTGTATTGTTACATGTCCATCAAGAGCAATGGGACTTTACTCTAAAAATAACACTGAAGATATGATCAAGTGAATAAGGATTTATCAATAAAAAAAGGGGTTGCTGTTGCTTTAAGCGGAGGAATCGACTCTTTAGTTGCAGCATTTCTATTAAAAAAGAGCTATCCTACTCTGCTTGGAATTCACTTTACAACCCAATATTACACATCTTCTAACAATATTGAGTCCATTTCAAAACAGCTTGATATTCCAGTTTATTGCATTGATTTAAAAGATGAATTTGAAACCAGTGTTGTATCCTATTTTATCAATACTTATCAGAGTGGAAAAACGCCTAATCCTTGTGTTATCTGCAATCAGAAGGTAAAATTTGGAGCTTTATATAAAGCTGCCCAAAATTTGGGAGTCAGCTTTTTGGCAACTGGACACTATGCAAAAGTAGAAAAAAGAGAACTATTAAAAGGGAAGGATAGCTTAAAAGAGCAGTCCTATTTTCTCTCAATGCTATCACCTGAACAGCTAAAACAGTCAATTTTTCCTCTTGGTGATCTAACAAAACAGGAAGTTATAGCTATTGCCACTAACAATGGACTTGTACCTATTCACAAAAAAGAGAGTCAAGATATCTGTTTTATAAAAGAGGAGTCTTTTGCAGATTTTATTGCATCAAAATCTCCACTTCCATTTTCACAAGGAGATATTATAACCACAGATAACAAGATTGTTGGCAGACATAAGGGTCTTTACTCTTACACTATTGGTCAACGTAAAGGGTTAAACTGTCCGGGACCCGCTCCCTACTATGTTAAAAAAATTGATATGGAGCATAACCGTTTGATTATTGGGTTTAAAGAAGAGTTGTTTCAAAATGAGTGTAGTATTAAAAATATCAACTGGTTATCTGATAAAGCAGCAACAGATATCTTAACATCACCGTTAAGGGTTACAACCAAAATACGATACAGCCATTCTGGTGCATCTTCAACTTTAATACTTCAAAATAATACAAAAGAGTATAACCAAGGTGGAAAAGAGCAAGACAAATATAATTCTCTTAAAGTGATGTTTGATGAACCCCAGCTTGCCATTACTCCCGGGCAGTGTGCTGTATTTTATGATGGAGAACAGGTATTAGGAGCTGGATTTATAGAATGAAAACCTTTTATATTACAACTTTAGGCTGCAAGGTAAATCAATATGAGTCAGACGGAATTATATCGGAACTTATAGAGAACGGCTTCAAAAAATCAGACAACCTTGAAGATGCCGATATATGTATTATAAACACCTGTGCTGTAACCTCTCGAGCGGCTATGCAGTCACGCCAACAGATACGAAGCATTATTAGATCAAATTCAGATGCAAAGATTATTGTAACAGGCTGTCATGCACAAACAGAGCCGGAGCAGATCGACAAAATTGAGAATATTCATGCTATTTTGGGTCATCAAGATAAATTTAATATTGTAGAGGCTGTTCTTAAAGCTGAGCAGAGTGGAAAAAATGCACGAGATAAATTTAACAGTCAAGAGCCTCTTCCTAAAACAGATCAAGTAGCAAATAGGAGAACTCCGTTTTTTAAACCAGCCGTTACAGGGAGCAAAACAAGAGCATATCTTAAAATTCAAGATGGCTGTAACTCCTTTTGTACCTATTGTATTGTTCCCTATGCCAGAGGACGAAGCATAAGTATGCCAAAACATGAAGTATTTAACCATCTTTTGAATCTGTCATCAAAGGGTTACAAAGAAGCAATTCTTACAGGAATTCATGTTGGAGCTTATGGGCTTGATTTTGAAAAAAATAGATTATCTGAAAAAAATTCTTCTATTACAGAACTTTTAATTGAAATTGACAAATTAAAGCCGATCCACAGAGTGCGGTTAAGTTCTATTGAACCAAAAGAGTTAACTGATGATATTATCCATCTTGCAGCAAAGGGAGATTCCACTCTTTGCGACCATTTCCATATACCTCTTCAAAGCGGCGATGACACAATATTAAAACTTATGGAAAGACCATATAGCGTTGAATTGTTTGAGAATCTTATTATTAAAATACGTAATTTGCTTCCAAATGCAGCTATTGGAGTTGATATTCTTGTTGGATTTCCAGGCGAATCTGACAACGCTTTTGAAAATACCTTTAATTTAATCAATAAATTACCAGTCACTTATCTTCATGTATTTCCATTCTCACCAAGAAAAGGAACTCCTGCCTATAACTACCCTAATAAAGTCAATAACCAGATAGTCAAAAAAAGATGTGCACTCCTTCGGCAGCTTGGAGCGGAAAAGAGAGGTGTATTTGAAAATATGCAGATAGAAAATAGTGAAAGACATCTTGAAGCTATTATTCAAGATAAGCGAGATGAAAAAACGGATAAACTTATTGCTATAACATCTAATTACCTTTCAGTATTAGTTGATGGAAATGATAATTTGAAAAGGCAGATTGTAGATATTTCGCTTAACATTAGAGATAAAAATAATAGGTTAATAGGTAAGGTTGTTTAAAACGACCTCTGTTATTGCACCACACAATAAATAGAATCCGTCACTATTCAATATTTGTCTTTTTTCCCCCTTAATTTGGCACTGATGCCACTTTATATCCATTGCTGTTAAATGGTATGAGATGCAAACTTGTAAGGTCTAAATTAGGCTTTAACAGATTCTCTAATTTAGAGATGCTGCAATTATTATTGCTAATATACTGATCTCGGTCATAACTTGAGTTTTGCATATTAAAAGACAAATTTGTGACCGTTTAAAGTATAACCTATAAAAAATATTTAGGAGAGTATGAAATGACCGATGTCTACAAAAAACTTGCCCTACACCTTGACAACACACCATGCGGTTTTCCAGCAACAGAGTCTGGTGTTGAACTGAGAATTCTTAAACAACTTTTTACAGAAGAGGAGGCAGCGATTGCAGCCAATCTGACAATGATACCCGAAACTGCTGAATCTATTGCAAAACGCATCAATTATGATCATAACCTGCTTGCACCTATTTTAAAGGATATGGGCAATAAAGGGCTTATAATGAACATAAGCAGAAAAGATGTTGAACAATACATGACAGCCCAGTTTGTTGTTGGAATATGGGAGTATCAGGTAAACCGTCTGACAGAGGAGCTTATCCGAGATGCTAATGAATATATTCCGTATTTAATGAAAGAGCAGGAAAAACTTAGAACCCGCCAGCTAAGAGTTATTCCTGTGTCTCAAGCTGTAAATGCAGATATGAAGGTTATGGATTATGAAGAGGCTGAAAAGATAATCCGTGCACAGTCAAAAATTTTAATTGCTCCATGTATATGCAGAAAAGAGCATAAAATGGTTGGCAAGGGTTGTAACCACATGGAGGATGGCTGTTTTATATTTGGCGGCGGTGCATACTATTACGAGCAACGGGGAATCGGCAAAAGCGTTGATCATGAAGAGGCTCTTGAAGTCTTAAAAAAAGGAATGGCTGAAGGGCTTGTGCTACAGCCTGGGAATTCTCTTAAAACTATGAATATATGTATGTGCTGTAACTGCTGCTGCCAGATTTTAAGCTACATCAAAAAGACAGATAAACCCTCAACTGCTGTAAATTCAAATTACTTTGCTGTTGTTAATGAAGATAGCTGCACTGGATGCGGAATGTGTGAAGATAGATGCCCAATGGACGCAATAACAGTTGATGGTATTGCAAGTATTGATAAAGAGAGGTGTATCGGGTGCGGTCTGTGCGTGGCTGTCTGCGATTTTGAGGGTATGAAACTTCAAGGCAAAGATGAGTCAGAAAGATGGGTTCCGCCAGCAACTATTGTTGATACATACTTAAATATTATTAAGGAAAAAGGGCTTATGTAAAGGCAATAATCTGATATAAAAGAGAAAAACAAACGAAGTAGAGACTCACGGATGTGGGTCTCTACATACAAACCATTACTTCTCCTTTTCTGAAGACTTTACAAGCTCTTCTAATGACTTGAGAACATCGTGTTGGTGGGAATAGGTAGTATTTGAAAAGACAAACTGAACAGCCTCTTTTGTTTTCTGATTTACAACAATTGGCCCCATTAGATTTGCTGTAATTCTTTTATCATCACAATCTCCGGAGATATTTACAACTACATAAACCTGTAACTCATCCTTACTAACACCGTGCCAATTTCTTATCTCAATTATGGTCTCAAGCTCTGGTTCATAATCTGGTTTAAAAAAAAAGGGACTCATTATAACCAAGTTTAGATTTGGCTGCTCTACAGATTGAAACCAACAAAAAGGTTTAGTTTCTACCCTTTCAATAAGTACAAAACGATCAAATCCTGGAAATCCTGGTAAACCTTCAGGCATTGTCAGAATGAGATTTTCATCAATATCAATTTCACCAAATTTTCTTGTTTGAATTTTCACCTTCTGTATCCCTCCACCTCTGTTAGAGTTGTTGATTGGTATGTGTCAAGTGTAAATTAAATTGATTTTTAATCTGTTTGAAATTTCTTTTTAATCATATCAACTGCATCTGCAATATCGGCTATATTTTTTGAAGCTGACTCAATATTCTCTTTTTCCACTTGCTCAAGAATCTCCATTCTGAGAATAACAATATCTCTTGGTGCATCAATTCCTATTTTGACACTTCCGCCATCAACGTCAAGCACTTTAATAACAATATTATCACCAATCTTAATCTCTTCTTCTATTTTTCGTGTTAAAACAAGCACTTATAAAATATCCTTTTGTTTTTCATTAAATATAATCCATTAAACTTGTTTTCATTATTTTGGCTGTTGAACCAAGAGCAGCTTCATACGCTGACTGTGCGGAGTTAAGATTCATAATTGCTTCAACGATATCAGCATCTTCAATGCTTGCTCTTCTTTCGTTGAGATTAAGATTCATTTCAGAAGTGATAACTTTTCTTGTCTCAAGGCGACTATACTTCATGCCAGTGTCTGCTATAACTGAGGTGATATGATTGTAGTTTGACTCAAGCCTGCCAATAGTTCTCTCTATACCATCCACATCATTATTTTTAAGATAACCTACCAAATCAATTAAGGTGTTAAAGATTCCCCGCTCAACCGGTTTTCCCAATTCAACAGGCTCTCTAAATTTTATAGGTTTTCCAACATCTTCGGGTCTATCTTTTTTCCAAAGATATTTTGTATCGTCTTCTGCATTAAATCCAAGAGTAGCTCCTATACTTTCATTGTCATTAACAGGGGCATTTTCGCCAGACTGCCACAACATATTAAATTCATCAAGATTTGTTCCGTCTTCTTTTATTGTGAACTTTTTTGTCTCATCGTCCCATGAAACAGCATAATTTATTCTATTTCCGTTTTTAAGAGATTCTGCCTCCATAGCTTTCTCAACTTCAGTTGCCAGCTCATCATAATTTGTGTAATTTTTTGCCTTTACCGAAGCGGTAAGAGTATAAACTGTACGGTTTTCTCCCTCACCAACTACCTCCTGAAAATCAATTTTATTGTTAGTATTATTGATAAGGATATTTAGAGGTAATGGATCTAATGGCTTATCAGAAGTATGAGGAGCTGATAGTACATTTTCCCCTACAAATCCAATTTCATGCCCTATTGATGTATCTTCAAGAACAATCTCTTTTGCAGGATTGATTGTGAACTTGACATAATCATCTTTGCTGACTGAGTTATCAAATGAGATGCTTATATCTGGAATTGGTTTACCGTCTTTGTCAACATCACTATCAAAGTATATATCTGCTCCATTAGCATTCCCCACGATTTTTGATGGGATTACTCCTCCGTTAGATTCGTAATTGACCTCAACTAAAATATCAGGCGCAACTCCTGATTGAGTAATTTTTGAAGGAGTCAACATCCCCTTGCTGTTTTCTAATCCCCAATATTCCCCTTCAAATGTGAAATCATGAGCAGGTGGTTTAAAAGAACCCCATAGACGAGTCAATTTAAAATCTTCTGGCTGTTCCGAAATATTTATAGCCTTGCTGTCAGATACTATTGTGTTTATATCATCTAAAAGAACCGTGCCACCAGCAGCTACGTTGTCAATATAGGCATCTTGATTAATAACAGCCTCTTTATCGTTCGTTCCATTACTGGTATTCCACAAAAAATTTGTAGCCATATAGCCTTTGTAAGAGCCATCTTCTACAATTGCAAACTGCTTAGTCTCTTCATTATATTTAACATCATAGATAACTCCATGACCATCTTTAGCTGATGCTTTGTTAAGCTCATTTCTGATAGTTGTTATAAGAGATTTGTTGTCATATTCACCGGAGGGAATTGTTGCTGTAACTGTTCGTTTATAATCAGAATTAAGATTAGGATCGGGATTTTCTTGAAAGGTGATAGTATTATTAGTTGCGTTAATAGAAACTTTATCTTCCCAAAAAACATCTGACCCAGCACGCCCTACTGGAATCTCCGCATTTTTGTCAGAACGAATCTTAAAAGGATTACTTTCACCCACATAAGCAACTCGAGGAGGTTCTTCATTAGGATAATACTCTATGGGCTTAACATTAGTGCTATTTCCACTAAAAATATAGCCTCCATTCATCTTTGTGTTACCTAAACTTACTATCTGCTCAATTACATTATTGATATTATCAATAGCATCTTTGCGGTTTTGAGCATTCATAGAGCCATTAGAATAACGCAATACATCATTTTTTGTGCTTAAAATAATATCATTCACACTTTTAAGAGAGCTTTCAACACCAGTAAGCCATGTTCTTCCCATCTCCACATTGGTCTCTATCTGTTTAAGATGCTTAATATTTTCTTTTAGATCAAGCACCTGAGTCATGCCAATTGGATTATCAGAAAGGTTGTTAATCTTCTTTTGAGTGCTCATAACATCATTGGCATCCTTCAAGTCACTGGTAATAACACCTAACTGATAGGTTGCTGTGCTATATTTTGAAATTGTTGGGACTCTCATGACAACCTCCCGAATATTATCTCAATCCTATAATTGTATTTAACATCTCATCTGCTGTTTTTACAAGTTTTGATGCAGCAGCAAACGCGTGTTGATAGCTCATCAGCTTTATCATCTCCTCATCAAGAGAGACCGAAGAGATTGAATTACGTTGTTCTGTAATATAGTTGACCATCAGTGTTGAAAACTCTTTGGAGGTTTGAATATTTTTGGCATCTACACCTAAAGAACCAAGCATTGTGCTATAATATCCATCTAATGTAGCTGTTGTCATGCTCGATTTTGGCTCGCTACCTCTGGAGAACTCCCACTGCTTCATAGTCAGACTCTTAAACTGAACATCGGCAAGTGCTAAAGTATTGCTGTTGTCTCCTTTATAAATCTTGCCTGTTTCTGAATCAATGGTTGCAGCAGCCACAAAATTTGTGTCTTTTATAACATCGTTTAACCCCATAGTTAGAGCATCATCGCCTTTAAAGAAAGTATTAAATCCTAATGCAGCCATAGTTCCAGACTCATCAGAAAATGCAAATCCAATATCAGTTGAATCTCGCTTTATAATATCAAAAGAAAAATAATCTTCGTTAATCCCATCTCCTGTCATAGTCTTTGTAAATGAAAACTCAATATCTACAAGGTCATCGCCATTGAAATCAACCCCGAATCCATCATCGCCTCCTACAGCAGGTATAAGTTGCGTAGTTCCAGTAGGATCATGCGAAATTCTCCATCCAGTAACATCATTTCTAATAAACTGAATATCGTCAGCGTTAAAATTTATTACACTCCAATCTTTTACATCAATTGATATATTTTCTTTGCTAAAGCCATATTTTTCAGAGTCTTTAGAAAATGATAACTCACTAATTACATGATAATCTTTAGATGTAGCCAGTTCTAATTGATTTTTTCCATTAATAGTTGCCTTCATTCCTTGTGCATCTCTGTTAAACTGATTTTTAAATGAGTCAAGTGTCCAGTGCCAGTCAGACATAAACTCACCAGTTGGTTTCCCGTTTTTATCAGTTGAAACTGGTTTTCCTGAATTGTCTGTTGTAATGGTAAAAACATCATTTTTAAACACAGTCCCTTTTGTAAATTGAAGGGTCATTCCATCAACTTCAACATTATACGGAGTATCTGGAGTTAAAGGCGGAACAGGCTCTTTAATTTGAAATTTGCCCGAATTAGTTCCATTACTCCACTCAATTGTAATAGGAGGGTCTCCAGCAGCAAGTGGCGTTCCGATAGTGCCAGATTCAAAATCGTTGAACTGTTTAGTGTCATCATTAACCACTTTAAATTGATAAATATCATTCTGGCTGTTTGCAGTGCCTTTTATCGTAAATTCAAGAGGATTAGGTTCGGGAAGCGGGTTAGTTAATGGATCATAATTTATATTTATGCTCATTGTGTTGCCGGCTACAAGCTCTCCTGGTGCGAGGTTAAATATTAAAAGCTCATTTCCGCTTGAGTCTTCAACCGTTATAGGATTTCCCAAGAGATCTATCGGCACTCCATTTAAATCTATAAGCCCAACCTCAATAAGCCCTTTCACACCAGTTGATATTCCGTTAATATCATATTTTTCCCAAGCTATAGTGCTTTTATCAATAGGTAAAATGTTATTAACAGGTGTTACTATAACGTCTGCAGCTACATTAAAAAGTCCTCCACTTGCTCCAGCAACATTAGATGAAAGTTCCATGCCTTTCTCAATTCCAATAGTTACTTTACTGGCTACAACCGCAGCACCTCCAGCTCCAACGGCTGTGCCTGAAAAACTAATAGTACCACCAGCACCACCATTAGTCGTCACATCTTGTAATCCAATTGTTCTGCCTGATTTGCTTGTAAGTTTAAATTGAGTGGTTGCATCACTCTCAACAGTCCACTCAAGTTTAAGATCATCATCACCATATTTAGAGTTGATAGCTTCAACAGCAGCACGAAAAGCATCTTCAAAATGCTCATTAACTCCTCCTAATGCTGGAGTAAAAGTAAATTTTTCGTAATGTGTTATACCATCAACATATATTCCAAAACTTATCTCATCATCAGCAACAGCGGCAAAACCAGCTACATTAAGAACAGCACTATTTTCACCAGCTTTAGCATTTATCCCTTCAATTTTGTTTAAAGCCTCTGCAATAGATGAGGCAGATTGCTTTGCATCGCCACCAGCATACTTAATCTCAATGTTTTGAGTTCCACCAGAAGGTCCACCTGTAATTTTGAGAGTTTGTGCAGCAATAGGGGCTATTGCATTATTTTGCATCAAGCCGGCAACTGTGCCGGCACCTGATTGAACAGCACCAATTTTAGCACCAACACCACCAGTTTCAGCAGCTAAGTTATAGCTTGCTGTGCCGCTCTCCATAACCGTAAATTTATAAACAGCTTTTTCTGGATAAAGAGTTGATAAATCTGCTCCAGCCTGCCAACCAGACATTTTTGCATCAGAGACTCCCATATCCATCTCAATTTTTGAATATTCAGGAGTGGCAGATGTTTTATCTTCAATCCACATGGTGAGATTTTTTGAATGGTCAATCTTATCTCCAAAACCCAAACTTGTAAGCCAGCCACTCTTATCAACCGAATAGTCGCCAGTAAGACCATTAGAAAAATATTCAAGCCCAACACCTTGAGAGTGCTGATAGTTTATAGCCCAAATAATTTCGTGTGAAAGTTCGTCAATGTCATGTTGATATTTAGGTATAACTGTATCACGGATATCAAGCCATCCGCCAATTTGACCGCCAGTGATCATATCTGTAATATCTTGCTTTTTACCAGCAGAATCTACCCAATTGATATCCTCTCCTTCTACGGAAAGTTTATAAGTGCTATTACCATTAACAATGGGCAATCCGTTATTGACATTAATCGCAACTGCACCACTTGTCTGCTCAAATACATTTATATTAATCAATTTACCAAGCTCATCAATTAGAGCATTTCTCTGGTCTCTTTTATCATTTGAGGTTCTTTGAGTCTCTTGACCCATAATATCTACATTTAACTTGGCAATATCAGCAGTGATATTGTTAATTCTATCAACTGCATCAACAAGTTTTGTGTTTATCTCGGTCTCAACTTGCCCAAGATAGCTATATGCCATGTTAAACCGCTCAGATAGTTCCTTACCGTTCTCTAAGATTATCAGACGTTCAGAGTCGTCAGCAGGACTATTAGAAAGATCGTTCCAAGAGTTCCAAAAATCCGTCAATATATTGCTGATGCTGTTATCAGAAGATTCATTAAAGTGATCTGTAATTATTTTTATGTAAGATTCAGCCTCTTCAAAACCAGAAAGGGAAGATTTCTCTAATGTAAGGCGATTTTCAAGTAATTGGTTGACGCTTTGGGTAACTTGAGAGGAGTTTACACCAGTCCCGAATAGGTAACCTGCATATTTTATTGGACCATTATTGACTTGCTCAACATTTTGCCTGCTATAATCAGGGTTATTTACATTGGCTATATTATTACCAGTAACATTCAACCCATACTGCTGTGCAGCAAGTGCCCCTTTTGCAATTTGAAGTGTAGAACCGATTCCGCCCATGTTATACCTCCGATCTTACGCTGGCACCTGCTTAATTTATTTATAAATATTTCTAAAAATGAAACCTTCGTAGATATAGAGCTTTTTTAATTAATAAGGTTTCATTTTATATATTTACGCACGTGCTGAAATAAGAGAAGTTGCAGCACCTCTTCCAAATTTAGTGCCGTAAAATGAAGGGGCTGTGGTTGAAACAGAAAGCCCTCTTCTGCCATAAGATTGATTTTTTGAACTGCCTGTTATCGTTGATATTACGCCGTCAATCACGCCTAAATAGTCTTGTATATACTTTCTGTTTGAAGATGCAAGCTGTCTGATTTGGTTTCTTTTTCCCTCAATGGCAATCTTTATCATCTCAAGACCTGCTCTCTCTTTTGCAGAGATAGGAAGAATTTTAATGAGACTATCGAGATTGAATGTTCTCATATCCATACCATGATCAATTTCTTGCTCATTAAGAAGAAAAATAATACTGTTTCTAACTTTCTCAATATCAGATGCAAGCTCTTTTTTACGTGTTGAAACTGACCAGAGGGAGTTGACATCCATTTTAACTATATAATCTGTCTCTGCTTCCAAAAGCGAAGTCAGTTCTGTATAGATAGCAAGTTTTTTCTGAAGAACTTTTTCTATATTGTATGCAAATGTAGTTTCCATGGCAATCTCTCCCTGCTGTTATATATTATCGGCATTAAAATGTCCTGCTTAAATTCCTACAATGTGAGAGGAAAATTTTTCCCTCTATGAACTGTTTTAACCTTTTAGCTATAATATAGTGCAACGGGTATGCCATAAAAAAAACAAGGCAGCCTAAATAGCTGCCCTCATTTGATATGATTCATATTTTCAAATAGTTATTAACAAAACAATCAGCTACAAAGACTCTTGAAGCTGCCTGTAAAGATACTCTCCAATACCAGTAGAATTTTCCCCCTTGGAAATTTTTTCCGCTAAATATTGATCACTTAAAGAGGTATAAATATCCATAGCATGAGATTTGCCCCAAATTCCGTCTTGCGGAACAGTTGATCTCATTGTCTTTAACATTGTATTGATAAATATCTCTTCAAATCCTTGGCAAGCCTCTTTAAGAGCTTTCTCATCTTTTTTAGCCTTTAAAGTATCAACTCTATTGCTATCTGGCAATTGATTGATACTGTTTTGATAAATTCTATTGTTTAAAGAGATATCCATCTTTTTGACTCCTTATTTTATATGAAAGCCTCTTAACAGGCTTTCATTTTTTGTTGTGCTACCTGTCAAGGCATGACTGTTATATAATTTCAAGATCAGCCTGCAAAGCCCCAGCAGCTTTTATACTCTGTAAAATTGTAATCATATCCCTTGGTGTTGCTCCAATTGAGTTAAGACCTCTTACTAACTCTCCAATTGTCGTGCCTCCCTCTAAAGTCATTAAAGAGACTTTCTGCTCTTCCATATCTACATTAGTCTGATCTTGTGCAAGCGTCTCTCCATCTGTAAACGGCTCTGGCTGGGATACCTCCATATCTTTTTTTATGGTAACTGTAAGATTGCCGTGTGCTACTGCAACTGTAGATATAGTTACATTGTCACCAATAATAACTGTGCCTGTCTTCTCATTTACCACAACTTTTGCCTTTGTATCTGGAATAACCTCAAGAGATTCAATATCAGCAATAAACTGAGCTACCTTACCAGCCTGCATCTCTTCAGGAATATTTAGTTGAAGAGCACTTGAATCAAGAGTCCTTGCAACATCTTTGCCAACTGATGAGTTGATGGTGTCTGCTACCCTTACTGCTGTTGTAAAATCAGGATTTAAAAGCGATAATGTTAAGTTCTGTTTCCCATTTAACTGCATTGGAATTTCACGCTCTACAGTTGCACCATTTGCAATTCTTGCCACTTGAAGGTGATTTTTTTGTTTACTGCCTCCCGCATCACCTGCTCCAGCTCCACCAATTGCAACCGCACCCTGTGCTAAAGCATAAACCTTTCCATCAACACCTTTAAGAGGAGTTAAAAGAAGCGTTCCGCCGGCAAGGCTTTTAGCATCTCCTACTGATGAGGCTATAACATCAAGTTTATTTCCTATCCTTGCAAACGGCGGAATATTGGCGGTCACCATAACTGCTGCGATATTTTTGACTTTTAGGGAGTTTTTATCAACACTTATGCCCATACGCTCCATCATGTTTGCAAGACCTTGAGTTGTAAAATCTGTGCCTGATTTATCGCCAGTGCCGTCAAGACCAATAATAAGACCATATCCCACTAACTGGTTGGTTCTTATACCCTTTATTGCTGCGATATCTTTGATTCTTGCACCATCTACACAGTTTATACTGATGCAGAATAGCAGCATAAAAATAGTTAGTGTAAGGTTAAAATGTTTTAGATATTTTAGCATAATAAGAACCTCCAATTATATTTTTTAAAATCCACTCATCCACTCCATTTTTAAAACGGCCACAGATTATCAAACAGGCGAGTTCCCCAACCCTGTTTCTGCTTATCGGCAATTACACCCTGACCAAAATATTCAATTCTTGAATCTGCAAGATATGTTGATTGAACTCTGTTGTTGTCCCCAATGTCTTCGGGTCGCACAATTCCTGATACAACAATATACTGAACCTCATGGTTTAGCTTCATGGCACGCTTTCCGTAAACAGCATAGTTGCCATTTGGTAAAACTTCTACAATTCTTGCTGCAATAGATGCTGTAATTTGACCATTTCTATTGCTTTTTGCCTCTCCTTTAAAAGAGTTATCAAACTTTGTCCCAACCATAGTATCTGCAACCATACCTCTTTTAGTAGGATTGGCAAGTGCAACAAAAGGCTCTGTGTAACCAAAAAAGTTAGGAACTCCAATATCCATTGTGCTGGTTCTTCCAGCTTCAGTTGCTGCATCCATACTTGATTTTGCATTCTCCACAATATCAACGATCAGGGTGTCACCGGGCTGGCGTGCCTTTGTATCTTCAAAAAAGGGATCGCTTGTCTCTGTCCATAATGACCCTTCAGATGGAGGAAGAGGTTCATATTTTGTCTGAAGTGATGGCTGATCTGAAATTCCGGGCGGAAGAAGAGCCTCATTATCCTTTTTTGATGCACAGCCGGAGATAGCTTCCAAAGCCATGAAACCAAATATTATCATAAGTAAAAAGTTAAAAAACCGAGTGCGAACGTTTAAATATCTTTTCATAATCTACTCCTTAAAATTTAATGAAGAGTCTATATTTAATAAAAGACCTTAACGCTCTCTTTACCAGTAACAATAGCATTTATAGTCTTTCCGGATGTTAAATTCTGAACCTGAACAGTGTCACCCATTTTACCATCGCTCTTAAGAACTCCAAGTGTAACAAGACGAAGATTATCTCGTGCTGCAACTATTTTGACTCTATCGCCTTTATTAACAAGTGCGGCATCTTCTACCATATTTAGAGTGATAGCTCTATTTGAAGGTGCATTTCTGGTAAGGACTCTGCCTACAACATCCTCTACTGAGCTAAAGTACTCTCCACTAAGATTGGCAATATTGAATCTTTTAACATGCACATCACTAAGTTCAATCACTTTTCCCCGTGTGAGGGATCTCGAGGTACAAAGAACATCATCAAAAATATCAACCCAACCAGAAAGAGAGATTCGACCATAATCTTTTCCATTAACCTGAACTTTTACATAAATGTTTACTCGCCCCTTTAACACACCGGAATTACTTATTGGAGGCGATATAACAATCTCTCCTTCAGGATAGAAGCTATCTAAACCCCTTATTGAAAACTCCCTTATTTCAAAATCTTTATCTGCCAAACGCTCAGTTATATAAGATTCATAAATAGATTTGAGGTCATGTTCAGATATCTCTTGACTTGCTCTTTCAACATAAATTTTCTCAGGAACAAGAATAGCTATATTGTCAGAAGATTGCCAATTTGCTGAGTTTTGCCTGTTTTTATAGAAAAGTTTATTTGATTTAATCTTTGATTCAACCTGTCTGCCATCAATAATTTTACTTTTTCCAGGAGCTGGTGCAAAACCCATATCAATAAGAGCAAGTTGACGCTTAATTATTGGTGCTGCTTCTATATCTGCAATCTCTCCGAGAGTGACTTTTCTTTTATTTACATGAACAGACTCTCTCACCTCAATCACAATTTCAGGTGCTATATTTTCATCTCTTATATTGTCATTAACTTCTTCGGTATTATAACTAACTTCTTTTGCCTCATTTGCAAGAACATCTGTCTGAACAAAGAGAGAGAATGAAGTTATAATAATAAACACAACTACTTGATATTTCATGGCTGCCACCTCCACAGCTTCACTTTTTTTGCTATTTATGCAAAACATACAACAACGGGTTAAACATTAACGTTTTAATCCATTAGCAATACCAAGCATAGCATCTGCTGTTTGGACGGATTTCGAGTTCGCCTCATAGGCTCTTTGACCCGTAATCATGCCTACCATCTCCTCAACAACACTTACATTCGACATCTCAAGGGAGTTGTTGGCAACTGTGCCTGATCCGTTTTCTCCTGGCACCTGTTCTATTGCCTCTCCAGAGCCTTCAGTTGCCCTAAACAGATTGCCGCCCACTGCAAATAGTCCAGCAGGATTTATAAAGGTAGTGATATTAATCTGCTCTGTAGCAAGTATCTCTTCGTTTGCACCATGAACAGTAAGTGTACCATTATCTTGAAGAGTAATAAGGGTTGCCTCTGCTGGTATCGCAATTTCAGGCTGTAATCTATCACCACCTGCTGTTGTAATAAAACCCTCGCTATCAAGGGTAAAATTACCTGCTCTGGTGTAAAGCTCCTCATCACCATGTAAAACCCTAAAGAAACCATCTCCTTGAATAACCATATCTAAATGATTTCCAGTTTGTACATAATCTCCTTGAGTAAAAATCTTCTGTATTCCGGCAGGCTTTGCACCCATACCAATCTGAATTCCTGTTGGAACCTGTCCTCCGCCCGGTGTTGTTGCCCCAGCTACAAGCATGGTTTGATACATCAAGTCCTCAAAATTTGCCCGAGATTTTTTAAAGCCCGCAGTACTTGAGTTAGCAAGGTTATTTGCCACAACATCAGTCTGAATCTGCTGAGAATTCATTCCAGTTGCTGCTGTCCAAAGTGCTCTTATCATATTGTACCTCCTTTTATATATCAAACTATTGCAGTTTGCCCACTTCATTAACTGTTTTGCCATCAACCTCATCAAAGGTCTGCATCATCTTCTGATATGTTTCATACATTCTGTGGTGGTCAACCATTCCAACCATCTCGTCAACAACTGAGATGTTAGAATTTTCAAGTGCCCCCTGCTTTACTAAGACTCTTTCAGGCTGCTGCTCGTCAGCAGGGTCGCCATTATAAATAAAGAGGTCACCCCCTTTTTTATCTAACTTAGTCAAATCTTCAAAAGTAACAACTTCAAAATTATCTACCAACACACCATCAACCCATATCTCTCCAGCCTCATTAATCTCAACTCTCTGCCCGTTTATTGTAATATCTCCATTTGCTCCTTGAACAGGATAGCCATGTTGATTTACTAAAACGCCTTGATTGTTGAGGTTAAAATTTCCATCTCTGGTATATTGGATACCATCTGGAGTATCTATTTTAAAAAAACCCTCATCTCCAAGAGCCACATCTAATTTGTTGTCCGTTGTCTTAAGATGACCTTGACTAAAATCAGTATTCAACTGAGCCTTGAACATCTTGTCAAAACTGACAACATCTTTTTTAAATCCTATAGTATCTGCATTGGCAAGGTGGTTAGAGGTAGCTTCAAGTATTCTCTCCTGCCTCAATCCTCCTTGTACTGGTCGTGTCATCTGAAGAATCATTGTATCCTGCCTTTTGATAATTTAGCTTTAAAATATCCATACAAATCTTGAGATAATATAGTTGAAAGATATTGGTTATATCTAAAAAATTATATATTGCTCCCCCCGCTTAGGCTTTTACGGTAATTCATGCAAGATAAATGCCATATCTTAGTTTGCAACTATCTATTAAATAATTTTAATTAAATATGGAATTATTGAAAAAGGTTATAAATATTTGATCTATAGGAAGTGATAGATATCTAACGTAGAGTGTGTGAAATTTGACGGAGATAAAAAAATAGTTGATATAGATAGGTAATACTATGACACTATATATCTAAAACCTGCCTCTACAACTACACCGACAAAAAGAAGAACAGAAATAAGGCTATTAATATTGAAAAATGCAATATCAATTTTTTCAAGATTATCAGGTCTTACGATACAATGCTCTGCAATCAGAAGCAGACCAATTGCAATCAAGAAAAGAAAAAATATGGGGTGCATCCCATAAGAAAAGTGCATACTTAAAAGAAAAATAAAGGTAAGAAGATGGAGAAATGAGGAGATTATCATAGATTTTACAGCACCAAGGTTTGCAGGCATTGAAAAAAGTTTATTTTCTTTATCAAAATCAATATCTTGACACGCGTACAGAATATCAAAGCCCGCAATATAGGTCATAAGTGCCAAAGTGAGAAAAATCGAGCTAAAAGATATTGAACCTGTAATTGCAATCCACGCTCCAAGAGGAGCTAAAGAGATGGCAAATCCAAGATAAATATGACAATACTTTGTAAATCGCTTAGTAACAGAATAGAACAGAAGAAAAAATAGTACAGGAAATGAGAGCATAAAACATAGTTGCCCAAGCATTGCCGCAGAAAAGATAAAAAGAGCTGAAGAGCTAACAACAAAAAAAGCTGCATCTTTGCGTGTCAAAAGCCCTGACGGAATTTCACGGATCAAGGTTCTGGGGTTTTTTGCATCAATATCAGCATCAACTATTCTGTTAAATCCCATTGCAGCAGATCGTGCCCCAACCATAGATAGAAGAATCCAAATTAAATCGGACACTACAACTTCATGATCTCTCCATGCCATAACTACAGCAGATAGAGCAAATGGCAGGGCAAATATCGTATGAGAAAATTTTATCATTCTGCCATATATTATAATTCTCTGTTGTAAATTTAGTGTAATATTTCTTATAGTTAATAACATACTTTCAATTCCATTTTAAAAAATAGTTCTGAATTCTCTTTAAAAAATTCCATAAACTTTAGTGCCACAATCAGGACATCTGCCTCCTGATGTGATGCTGTTTTTTATGTTATAAACAACTCTTTGAACCAGAACCTTTCCACACAGATGGCAGAATGTATTTTCAGAGTCAAGACCCGGAGCATTGCCTGTATAGACATAACGAAGCCCAGCATCTTTTCCAGCATCAAAAGCCATCTTTAGTGTAGCAAGTGGAGTAGCTCCTCTGTCTGTCATCTGGTAGCAAGGATGAAAACGGCTAATATGCCAAGGGGTCTCCACACCAAGAGTGTTTGCAATAAAATTTGCCATATCTTTTATCTCTGATGGGTCATCATTAAGTTCTGGTATCAAAAGAGTGGTGACCTCTACCAAAATACCAAGGGATTTCATTAAAATAAGATTCTCTTTAACAGGCTTAAGTCGTCCTTTACACTGTTTTTTGTAAAACTCTTCGTTAAAAGCCTTTAGATCAACATTAGCAGCATCAAGATAAGACGCTATCATCTCAATTACAGCTTTTGACATAAATCCGTTAGTTACAAAAATATTTTTAAGACCTTTTTCATGGGCAAATCTTGCGGTTTCAAGGGCAAGCTCAAAATAGACAGTGGGTTCTGTGTAAGTATAAGAGATACTTGCACAACCTGAATTTATTGCCTGCTCAACTATCTGCTCAGGCTTTATATCTGCCCCTCTTATAACTCTATTTTGATTAACCGGTATCTGGGATATACTGCTATTCTGACAGAAAAGGCATTGAAAGTTACACCCTTCTGTTGCAATAGAGTATGAAGACGAGCCTGGCAAAAGGTGGAAAATTGGTTTTTTCTCAATTGGATCAATTGCCCTTGAGATAATTTTTGGATAGACTAATGATATCAACTCACCATCACAATTCTCTCTTACCTGACAAAGACCCCTTTTACCAGATTCAATAGTACAAAAATGGTTACACATTCCACATTTAACTTTACTGTTTTCAAGTTTGTCATATATAGCTGTTCTCATATCTATAGTTTTTATTCTCATCTAAGGATAGTGTTGTTTATGATTCTGAACTCATTTTCTGTTTTGTATGATTCATAGCAAAACCACTAACAGGATTATATCTACCAGATGGTCTGATTTTAAGGCACATAGGTCTTGTCCTGAATTTAGGAATAGGGATGATTGTCATTCCAATAAGTGTGCCAAAAGGAGATTTTTGTACCAAGGAGCGTTGTTCTATCCAGTAAGATAGTCTGCTACTGCTAAAAGGAAATTGCAATGTTGTATTCCAAGTAATTGGTACATCACCTAAAATGTCAAAAGCAGTCTGACGAAGTTCCAATATGCTAAAATATCTTGCCTGTGATAAAATACTTTTGATAAAAATGCCTTTAATACGTCTCATGATATTCAAAGGGGCATATTTATTTAAAACACCGATAAAAACTTTATCTTTAGCAACCCTACATGCCTCTTCAATAGCTTTAGCTGGCATTTGGGTAAATTCAAGGCTGGTCATAAAAAAGGCGTAATTAAAACTATTGTCATCAAAAGGTAGCTCTTCTGCAAATGCACGGTGCAGATCAGCTTTGTCACCAAGTCTTTCATGAGCAATATCAAGCATATAGGGAGAAGGGTCAACACCAGTAAGTGAGAGACCACGATTAAGCAGAGGTTCAAGACTTCTACCAGTGCCGCATCCTATATCTAAAACAGAACTTCCAGACTCCGGTGCAACCATTTTAATCAAAAGCTCTATCTCAAGATTAAAAGCATAGTTCGTCTTTACCCGTTGGAAACAGGCTTCGTAATGGTTTGAATCTTTAAAATCAAATATATATCCCATAATGTTGATAATTTTATGATGAAAATGGATAAAGTTTCAAGATGATTCTTGAAAAGTCGCTATATTCATTTAAATATCGAAAAAAATGGGGGATTATATGAATAGCTTCTGGATGTTTTGAGCAAAATCCAATAGAGTAATCTATCCTTAAAGAGTGTACTACTGTAATTTATCATTAATAACTGGAGGTAAAGCATAAAGATGAAACTGGCTAATATCATTGTAAAGCAAGGGGGTTTACGTCATCAACCTTCTTTTATCGGGAAATTACTTACAAATCTAAATTACGGCGAATCTGTAGAGATATTAACTGAATCAAACGGGTGGTCAAATGTGAAAACTGTCCGTACAGGTCAATTAGGCTGGATTCATAACTCTGCATTGTCAAAAAAAACCATAACATTAAACTCTGGAGGCTTAACTGGAGGACACTCTGCAACTGGTGATGAACTTGCCCTTGCAGGCAAAGGTTTCAATAAGCAGGTAGAGAGGCAGTACCAAGTTAAAAACCCAAGTATTGACTTTTCATGGATTAATAAGATGGAAACTATGACAATATCGGAATCACAGATAGAACAATTTCTATATGAAGGTCAGGTAACGCCGGGAGGATATAAGTCATGAAATTAAAAAACAAAATTAATGTTACTACCCTTTTAAACAGCGAATCAGATACAATATATCCAAATTCTGAAATATGCAATAGCATGACAAGAAGAGACGTGTTGCAGTCTGCTGGTCGATACGCGATTTTTGGATTGGCAATGCTCCCAGTTTCAGCAATAGTCAGTAGTTGTCAAACTATGAATGCTGTAACTCAAGTTGGTGCACAATTAGGGGCTGCTTCAGGATTAATATCTTCTTCCCAAGCAGAGTCAATACAAAAAGTTGCAACAGCAACGGCTAAAAGTTTTGAAGATTTTACTCCAGAACAGGAGTATTATATTGGCAGAACAGTTGGAGCAGTCATTTTACAAAAATATAGACCATATACAAATCAAAGGGCAAATCAATATATCAATCTTCTTGGTCAGACTCTATCGCGGGCATCTGATAGACCCCAAACATACAGCGGATACCATTTTTTGATCCAAGACTCTAATGAGATCAATGCTCTTGCAGCTCCTGGTGGTTTTATATTTGTTACTCGTGGGCTCTTAAAATGCTGCAGAAATGAAGATGCCTTAGCAGGTGTTCTTGCCCATGAAATCGCCCATGTTCAAGAGAAACATGGAATACAGGCTATTGAAAAATCGAGAATAACATCTGCTCTTACAACTATTGGAGTTGAAGGGGCAAAAAATTTTGGCTCTTCTGAGCTTGCGAGTTTAACAAGTACATTTGAAAGTTCAATTACAGACATAACAAGCACACTTATAAACAGTGGATACTCAAGAAGTTTTGAGAATAGTGCTGATGGACATGCTGTAAATATAATGAAGCGTATTGGATATAATCCTCATGGGCTTATTGATATGCTTAAAGTCATGCAGACAAATCTACTACCCGGCAGAAATGATTTTGGTCAAACTCACCCAACGCCAATGGAAAGAGTAGCTATACTTGAAAAATCAATAGGCAGCTTCAAAGCTGTCCAAAGTCCTTTTATCAGACAACAAAGATTTGAGATAGCAAGAAGAGATTTCTAATCTCATCTCACTCATAGGGATATCTTTTTATAGATAAATATTTGGAAGGAGGCTTCCAATGACAGAGAGCCTTATATTTGACACATTTTTTTAAAATATTGAAGAGGTATTGTTATAAAGGTATTTGAGATGTAAATGGCTCTTAAAATTAAGGTGCTTCCAAAAAGAAAAAGTAAAATTAATTGCTGGTTGACACCTTACAATAAAATGGAGTAACTATACGCTCTTTTTAATGTTATAATGATTTAATCAATTTATATTGACTGCAAATTCTATTCTCCTAAATCAGATTGGAATTTATGTTTTAAATTACTTTAAACAGATTTTAAGAAAGATATATAAAAAATGGAAGAATCAAGCACACTTCTCAAAGCAAGAAAAGACAAAATAAACGAACTTAGAGAGAGCGGTATTAATCTCTATCCTAATGATTTTAAGGTATCAAGCACCATTGGAGAACTTCATCAACTGACACAGATTTCGTCTGAAACATTGGAAGAAAAGAGAATTACTCTTGGAGAGAACGGAACAATGTTTTCAGCAGCAGGCAGAATGATGGCTGTAAATAATTTCGGCAAATCATCTTTTATAAGATTTAAAGACAGAACAGGTCAGATACAGGCATATATTCAGAAAAATTTTGTCGGGGCTGAAGGATATGCTGTATTTAAAAAACTTGATATTGGTGATTTTATCGGGATTGAAGGACCTCTTTTTCAGACAAAAACAGGTGAGTGGACACTTCTTGCAAAGAGTTTCAGGCTTTTATCAAAATCTGTAAGACCTCTGCCTGAAAAGTATCATGGAATAAAAGACCCTGAAAAGAGGTACCGCCAAAGATATCTTGACCTTATTATGAACGAAGAGGCAAGAGATATCTTTATTAAAAGAAGCAAGATTGTCAGCACTATGCGCAAGTTTTTTGAATCAAGAGATTTTATGGAGGTTGAAACTCCAATGATGCAGCCTCTTCCCGGAGGAGCAGAAGCTACACCGTTTAAAACTTGGCATAATGCTTTGGGAATGGAGCTTTTTTTAAGAATTGCACCAGAGCTTTATCTTAAACGGCTTGTTGTTGGAGGGTTTGAAAAGGTTTTTGAGATCAATAGAAACTTTAGAAACGAAGGTGTATCAACCCGCCACAATCCAGAGTTTACAATGGTTGAGTTTTATCAGGCATACGCAACTTACGAAGATTTAATGGATATGACTGAAGAGATGTTCAGAACCATTGCTATGGAGGTAAACGGCACTCATCAGATTGAATATCAAGGCAATATAATTGATTTTGCCTGTGCCGAAAACAACGGAAAATGGCAGCGGATATCAATGATTGACTCTTTGACCACAATCGGCGGCATGGACAGCTCAATTATTGGAGATTCTGCAAAGATGCTTGAATTTGCTGATCAGAAAGGCGTTAAAATTACCAAAAAAGAGCGTTATGGAAAGATTCTTACAAAACTTTTTGATGCACTTGTTGAGCCAAAGCTGATTCAGCCCACATTTATAACTGGATATCCTGTCGAGGTCTCTCCTTTATCAAGAAAGAGCGATACAAATCCAGAATTGACTGACAGATTTGAGCTTTTTATTGCAGGCAGAGAGATTGCAAATGGATTTTCTGAAATAAATGATCCTGCTGATCAATACGAGCGGTTCTTGCAGCAGGTATCTCAAAGAACAGAAGGGGACACAGAAGCCCATATTATGGATTCTGATTATGTAGAGGCTCTTGAGTATGGTATGCCTCCGACTGCCGGCGAAGGTATTGGTATCGATCGCCTTGTGATGCTTCTTACAGATTCGCCATCTATCAGAGAGGTCATTTTGTTTCCCCACATGAAAAACGTGTAGCCGAATTTTAATTTTAAAATTTGACAATTTTTAAAAAGCTGTCAAATACGATATGTATCCCTTAGGAAGATAACAATTAATGTCTCTTGAATTTTTCATAGCAGGCAAATATCTAAAAGCCAAACGAAAAGAGGGGTTTATCTCTCTTATAACACTTTTATCTGTTGCAGGAGTAACGGTTGGCGTTATGGCATTGGTTATTGTAATTGCTGTTATGAGCGGTGCTGAAATTGAGTTCAGAAAACGGATTCTTGGAGTTGAGCCTCATATTCTTATTATGGAGTATGCTGGTAAATTTAGTGACTACAAATCTGTTATAGATAAAATTAGTCAAAGTTCTGCCGCGGATAATAGCAATAATAGCAGTGGCAGCAGTAATAATACACTTAGCGGCAGAGACAGCACAAATAGCAGCAATATTAAGATAAAAGGCATAAATGCTATATCTCCATTGGTTTTTGGTCAGACTATGATACGCTCTGCATCAGGACTCTCTGGTGCTGTTGTAAGAGGCGTTGAGCCAGCCTCTGGTGTCTCAATCATCAAGGGTTTTACAGCAAAAGAGCTTGAAGACAAACTTGGCTCAAATAGAGATATCAGCAACACGCAAATTTCTGAAACTGATGGAGCTAATGCAGGCTCTGATTCATATCAGGCAGATAATTCTGATAGTTTAGAGCGGCCTTTTCCAGGAATCATAATGGGACGGCAGCTTGCAAAGCATGTTGGAGTAAATGTTGGAGATAAGGTTGTGTTGATGGCTCCGGGCGGCATGATCTCTCCAGTTGGGCACATGCCCTCAATGACTCGGTTTGTTGTTACAGGCTTATTTGATTCCGGCATGTATGAGTATGACAGCTCTCTTGCTTATATTCATCTTAAAGATGCACAGAGGCTTATGGGAATGAGAGACCGCATATCTGCCCTTGGAGTTTGGGTTGATGATCTTTTTAAGTCTGCCGATATAAAGAGAGATATTGTTCAATTTCTCGGCTCTAATTTTTATGGAAGAGATTGGATGGAGATAAACCAGAGCCTGTTTGCAGCGCTAAAACTTGAAAAGACAGCTATGTTTGTCATTTTAACTCTTATTATACTTGTTGCAGCTTTTAATATTGCAAGTGCATTGATTATGATGGTTATGGAAAAGACAAGAGATATCGCAGTATTTAAGGCTATGGGTGCGGCTGATATGCTGATTAGAAAGATATTTATCATTCAAGGCATGATTGTGGGGCTGACTGGGACAGTTCTTGGAACTTCGGCTGGCGTGGTTGTCTGTATCTTGCTTAAAAAATATAAATTTATTGAGCTGCCTGCTGCATATCCATTTACTACTCTGCCTGTCCAGCTTGAATCTCTTGATGTAATTGTAATTGCTTTAGCATCAATAGTTATATGTTTTCTTTCAACTATCTATCCCTCCTACAAAGCATCAAAAATGGACCCAGTTGAGGCTCTTCGTTATGGATGATGAAACTAATCCTGATATTCCCCTGTTAATATCCCTTAAAGGCATCTCAAGAGTATTTAAAAGCAGTGCTAAAGAGAGTTCAGTAGATATTGAAATCTTAAAAGATATCAATTTTGATATATATAAGGGAGAAAGTATTGCTGTGGTGGGGGCATCTGGAACAGGTAAATCCACCCTTCTTCATATTGTAGGAACGCTTGATCGCCCCAATAATGGCAAACTTATATTTGAGAACAGAAATCTTTTTTCTCTTGGTCAAGAGGAGCTTGCACATTTTAGAAATTTGAAAATTGGATTTGTCTTTCAATTTCACCATCTGCTTCAAGGATTTACTGCAATAGAAAATGTTATGATTCCCGGGTTAATAGCCAATCTATCTAAAAAAAAGATAGTCATGGACTCTGAGGCAATTTTGGAAAGAGTGGGGTTAAAACACCGAATTCATCATCGTGCTGAAGACCTATCTGGAGGAGAGCAGCAAAGAGTTGCACTTGCAAGGGCATTGGTAATGAAGCCTGTTATTTTGCTTGCAGATGAGCCTACTGGTAATCTTGATAGATTAAACAGCGTTCAAGTACATCAACTTCTTGTAGAGCTTAATAAAGAGCTTAAAATGACTTTGATTGTTGTAACTCACAACAGCGAGCTTGCAGCGTTGATGAGCAAAAGGGTTACAATTCAAGATTGTAAGATAGTTGATGTAGGGTGAATATACGAAGTAATAGGCTGGAAATGGCATAATGGGCAAATATGAGAAATTAGTTTTGGAGATACTCTTAGGCGTAAGCGACTTTAATATTGCTTTTTCAGATTTAATGACCCTTTTGGAACATTTAGGCTTTGAATTACGAATCAACGGCAGCCACCATATTTTTAGAAAGAAAGGTATTGAAGAGAAAATAAACTTACAAAAAGATGGAAACAAAGCAAAAGCATATCAAGTAAAACAAGTGCGTAATGTTATTCTAAAATATAAATTGGGAGCAAAAGAATGACCAATAAGTATGAAATCATTATCTATTGGAGTGAGGAAGACAAACTTTTTATTGCAGATGTGCCAGAGCTTTCTGGCTGTATGGCTCATGGAGAGACTTATGATTCTGCTTTAGAAAACATTAAAGACGCAATGAATTTATGGATTCGTACCGCTAAAGAATTTAATGATCCAATTCCAGCCCCTAAAGGGCGCCGTTTAGCGTTTGCTTGATAAAACTCAAAAGTAAACTATTTAACGATAAAAGCATAACTTTAAAGTATCTAATGTATATATTTAAAGATAATATTATTTTGGACCCGTTTATGGGCAGAGGTACAACTGGTTTAGCTGCTGTTAAAAACAATAGAAAATTTATTGGTTATGAGATCAATCAAGAATATGTAGAGATGTCTAATAAAAGAATTAAAGCTGAGTTAAGCCAATTGGAATTATTTTAATACCACCGTTATGAATGAACAACCGCGTTGTTATGAGCAAAAAATATTTTGACAGCACATGGAATTTTATAGGGGCAAATACAAAAACTTTTACCCACTGTTTTCATAATTACCCAGCCATGATGATTCCACAGGTAGCAGAAAGACTTATTGCAAAGTATGGTAGTAATGCTGATTTGCTCTTTGATCCTTACTGCGGTACTGGAACATCTTTAGTAGAGAGCAACCTTAAAAATATCAATGCTGTTGGAACAGATTTAAACCCTTTAGCAAGGCTTATTGCAAAAGCTAAAACTACTAAAATTAATCTACAGGTTTTGGATTTATATTTAAAAGAGTTTAATGATTATATATTTTCAATAATGTTTGACATAAACAGAATCAATGTTGTTATTCCGAATATCAAAAATATGGATTACTGGTTTTCTGATTCGGTAAAAGAGCGTTTAGCTTTAATAAAAAGATTTATCTCTAATATTTCAGATAGTTCAATAGCCGATTTTTTCAAAGTTGCATTCAGCGAAACAGTCAGGGAGAGCAGCTGGACAAGAAATAGTGAGTTTAAAATGTTCAGAATGGCTAAGGTGCAGATGGACAAATTCAACCCTGATGTTTTTGGTTTAATGCAAAATAAATTAGCCAGAAATAAAAAGGGTTTAAAGGAGATGATAGAAAGTACTTCAAATAAGGCTTTCAGTAAAATATTTGATTTTAATACAGTTGAAAAGATTGAATATATTGATAATGAGAGCGTTGATATTGTTGTAACCTCTCCTCCTTATGGAGACAGCCGCACAACAGTTGCTTATGGTCAATTTTCACGATTAGCAAATGAGTGGCTTGATATTGAAAATGCAACCCAGATTGACAATAAACTGATGGGTGGAAAGACTTATAAACAGACCTGCTCATTTGACTGTAATTTACTTAATCAGGTTATTGAAGATGTAGCAAAAGAAGATGAGAAGAGAGCTAAAGATGTAACAGCTTTTTATTTTGATTATCAAAAATCAATTAATAATGTGGCAGACAGCATTAAAAAAGGTGGTTATGCCTGTTATGTTGTGGGTAACCGTAAAGTAAAAGGCGTTGTGCTGCCAACTGATGCAATAACTCAATTTTTCTTTGAAAATCAAGGATTTGAACATGTAGAAACTGTTATCCGCAATATCCCAAATAAACGTATGCCGTCAAAAAATAGTCCTTCAAATATAGTAGGTAAAATCGATACAACAATGAACAACGAGTATATCGTTGTAATGAAAAAACATGGATAAATTTAAGATGACCAACACAAATAGAATAAAATTAAATATCTTGTTAAATATTATCTTTATTTCTCTATTACTAGCTCAGATAACTATATCTACAGTAATCGCAGAAGATAATAAGGTTAAAGTTGGGATACTGCCATTTGAGATCAATGCTCCATCAAACATGGATTATCTAAAGCAAAACCTCCCATCAATGGTTGCTGAAAACCTTAAAGGGCAAGGGGCTGAAACTTTTATTACAAATTTGCCAAATGGAGATAACAAACAAGTATCTCAATACTCATATCCAGAAATTCAAAAAATTGGGTTAGAGAATAGCGTTGACTACCTTATATGGGGTTCTGTTTTTGTTGTAGGGGGTCAGATAAGTATTGATAGTAAGGTGTTTAATGTTGTTACATCAAAAGCACCGGTCTCATTTGCTGCAAGAGCTGGAGCAATTGAGAATCTTTTTAGTGCGGTAAACACTATCTGCAAACAGATGGGAAGCGAGATATTTAACAGATTGCTTGTTTCAGATATACTAATATCAGGCAATAAAAGAATTGAATCTGATGCTATTTTAAAGGTTGTTGGTGTCAAAAAAGGTGATATCTTTAATGTAGATACTCTCTCTAAAGAGTTAAAAAAAGTTTTTGCAATGGGCTATTTTGAGGATGTTCGTGTTGAGGGTAAACAAGTTGATAGCGGAATAAATGTAGTATTTAATGTTGTGGAAAAACCAAGTGTCAGAAAGATAAAATTTTTGAATAACCATGTATATGAAGATGCAGAGATTCAGGAGGTTGTACGTACTGTAACAGGCTCTATTCTCAACGCATTTAAGATAAACGAAGATATTGAGCGTATAAAAGCTCTTTATACAGACAAAAATTATCACAACTGCGAGATAACATATATTGCTGAAATGTTGCCAAATAATCAAGCAGACATCTCCTTTGACATCAAAGAGGGCAAAAAACTTAAAATTGAAAAGATTGAGTTTGATGGTAATAAATTTTTCCAAAATAAAGCATTACACAAAGTTATGAAGACCAGTGAAAAAGGTTTTTTTTCTTGGATAACATCATCTGGTGAGCTTAAACGCAATGAGCTTGAACAAGATGTTTATAGATTAGAATCTTTTTATAAAGATAATGGATTTATTGATGCAAAAATATCTGATCCTGAGGTTCAGTTTGAAAAGGAGAGTATCTCAGTTAAGTTCAAAATTCAGGAGGGAGAGCAGTTCCAATTTGGGACAATCGGGTTTTCTGGTGATCTTATAGTGCCTGAAAAAGAGCTTCATGAAAAATTGACTATAAAAGCAGGTGCTCTCTATAGCCGTGAGAAACTTAGAACCAATGTTTTTGCAATAACAGACATCTATTCAGATAGCGGTTTTGCTAATGCAGATATATCTCCTGTTATCTCAAAAAATGACAAAACAAAGATTATTGATATAAAATTCAACATCAAAAAAGGTTCGCCTGTCTATCTTGAGAGAATAATGATAAGCGGCAACACAAAAACTCGAGATAAGGTTATAAGAAGACAGCTTGAAGTCTATGAGCAAGATTTGTACTCAATGACTAAAATCCAGAAAAGTGTCAGAAATTTAAGGCGTACTGACTATTTTGAAAACGTGGATATCAAAACCTCTAAGGGAAGCAGTGAGGATAGATTAAATATTGATGTTGAAATTACAGAAAAAGCCACCGGTGCTTTTAGCTTTGGAGCTGGTTATAGTAGTGAAGATCAGCTCTTTGGTATGATATCTGTTTCAGAGAGAAATCTTTTTGGTCGTGGTCAAATTGTATCTACAAAGGCAGAAGTATCTGCAACTTCAACACGATTTACAGTAAGTTTTACTGAACCTTGGCTTTTTGATATTCCCCTTTCTGCTGGTGTAGATATATACAACTGGGATAAGGAGTATGATCACTACGATAAAGACAGCAAGGGTGGTGCAGTTAGGTTGGGTTACAAGATATTTGACTACACATCAGTTGGTTTAAGGTATGGATATGAAGATTTTACAATCGACAATGTTCAGGAACAATATACAGATGTAGATGAAGGGCACTATATTACAAGCGGCATTACCACATCTTTAGGATATGATTCGAGAAACTCACAGTTCAATCCTACAGAGGGATCTAATCACCGCATATCGGTTGAGTATGCTGGAGACTGGCTTGGAGGAGAGATTGAATTTACAAAGTATATTGTAGATACAGGTTGGTACTATCCACTTTTTTGGAAGTTTACAGGATTTTTACATGGTAAAGCAGGCTTTTTAGATGACAGGACAAAAGATATTGAGATTGATTATGAGCGTTTTTATCTTGGAGGCATGAACTCTGTAAGAGGTTACGATTGGCAAGATATTAATGCTACACCAGAGGGAGAGACGGAACAGAGAGGTGGCGAGAAGTTTATTCAATTTAATGCAGAGGTAATTTTCCCAATTGTTGAAGATGTCAATCTGTCTGGGGTTATATTTTTTGATGCAGGGGATAGTTATCTAAAAGATGAAAGTGTCTCTTTAAATGAGCTTTATACAAGCTATGGTGGTGGATTTAGGTGGTACTCTCCTATGGGTCCTATAAGGATAGAGTATGGTAAGATTTTAGATGGCAAGCAATATAGCGGTGGAAGGTGGGAATTTTCTATGGGAGGTGCTTTCTAAAAACCCTGACGTTTTTCCTGTTTTTATTGCTCAGGAATGGAATATCAACAAAAACATAGTTGTAATATAACCTCTGTTTATGTTTATTGGGTTTAGATAATAAAATAGAATATACTTTAGATTCGGTACACTTTAAAAAAATACTCTTAAGAAAAAATATTAAATTTAATAATAAGTATAGTAACAGGAGCGTCTAAATATTATGAAAAAATCATTAGCTTTTACAGTTTTAGTTATCTGTTTTACAACTTTTATTGCAGCTCACAGCTTTATTGAAAATGCTAATGCAGCTGGTGCAGTTAAAATAGGAGTTGTTGATTTTCAGAAGATTCTTACAACATCCAACTATGGAAAACGTGCAACTGAAGAGCTGAATAAAAAAGGAAAAGGGATGGAAGATGACATGAAATCCAAAGAGAATGAACTTCTTAACCTTCAGAAGCAGTTTGAAAAAGATTCTGTTGTTATGAGTAAAGAGAAAAAAGAGGAGAAACAAAAAGAGCTTAGAACAAAATTTAATGAGTTTAAAACTTTAAGAGGTCAATATCTTAATGATTTTAAAGAGATGCAAGCTACACACTTTAATAAAATACGCACAGAAGTGCTAAGCGTGGCTAATGATATTGGGAAAAAAGATGGCTTTACAATAATACTTGAGAAAAATGAGGGTGGAATAATGTATTCAGACAGTGCCCTTGATATTACAGATAAAGTTATTAACGAATTTAACAAAAGACCATAAAGTGATGAACTATTTGTATAATTTATCATCTAACTCATTAAATCTTATAAATATTTATGAAACTAACTCTTAAAGAAATTGCACAGAGGATTGATGGTAAGGTGATTGGAGATGAGACTTGTGAAATTTACGGAGTCTCATCTTTTTACGATGCACAGCCAGAAGATATAACTTTTGCCTCTGAACCAAAATTTTTAAAATCATTAGACCAGACCCGTGCAGGTGCGGTTATTATACCTGAAAATTTTTTTTCTGATGAACTATGCAAAGATAACTTAAAGGTAGGTTTTATAAAGACCCAAAATCCTAAACGCAAATTTTTCAGACTTATCAACATTTTTCACCCCACAAAAGAGTCAACAAAAACCATTGCAAAGGGAAGTGTAATTGGCAATAACCTTGTTTCAGGCAGTGATATCACAATTGGTAACCATGTTACCATAGGTGATAACGTAATAATTGGTAATCGAGTTATAATAATGCATGGAGTCTATATAGGAGATGGTGTTACTCTTGGTGACAACACCATTATAAAACCTAATGTTACAATAATGGAGCGTACAAAAATAGGAGCACGGGTAATTATCCACTCTGGAACTGTTATTGGAAGTGATGGTTTTGGTTTTACTCAAGATACTATAGAGGGTAACAACGAGAAGATTCCACATGCAGGTTTTGTCCAAATTGATGATGATGTTGAGATTGGTGCTTGCAATACTATTGATCGTGGAACATTTGGACGAACATGGATTCAACAAGGCGTTAAAACAGATAACCTTGTCCATATTGCCCACAATGTTAAAGTAGGAGAACACTCTCTGATTGTTGCTCAAGTTGGAATTGCAGGAAGCAGCGTTATTGGAAAAAGGGTTATAATTGCTGGAAAAGCAGGTATATCAGGGCATATTACAGTTGGAGATGGTGCTATTGTTGGTCCTTGTGCTGGTATTACAACTGATATTGAACCGGGTCATATTGTCTCTGGTATCCCGGGAATACCTCACAAATTATGGCTTAAAGTCTCTTCAATTTTGCCAAAACTTCCTGAAATCCGTAAAAAAGTCATGGCATTAGAAAAACACCTCGCTTTACAAAATCTCTCAAAAAATTCAAAAATCTAAATAAATCAAGGAAGTAAAATTTATGATCCATCCTACAGCAATTATTGATCCTAATGCTGAAATAGACTCCAATGTCTCAATAGGTCCCTATGCTATAATTAAAAGTGATGTCCATATAGGCTCTGGCACCGAGATAGGACCTTACACAACTATCGACCAATACGTTACAGTAGGTCAAAATTGCAGAATTTTTCAATACGCATCAATTGGAGCTGCACCTCAAGACTTAAAGTTTCATGGAGAGAGAACCTTTCTAAAAATCGGAAGCAGAACTATTATTCGTGAATTTGTAACCATTAATAGAGGAACTGAAGTTGGCGGAGGTATTACAGAGGTTGGAGATGAGAACTATCTGATGGCATACACCCATATAGCTCATGACTGCAAAACAGGAAAAGGTGTAATTCTTGCCAATAATGCAACTCTTGGTGGTCATATTGAACTTGGTAACTATGTAACAGTAGGCGGACTTGTAGCAATCCATCAATTTGTCAAAATTGGCGATTATGCCTATATTGGCGGCAAATCGGCAATTGTAAAAGACATTCCACCTTATGTCATTGCTGCTGGAGATAGAGCAACACTTCATGGATTAAATAATGTTGGTCTTGGCAGGCACAGCTTCTCTAAATCTACCATTGCAAGTTTAAAAAAAGCATATCGTATTGTCTTCAGAATAGGGCTTACAGTAAAACAGGCATCTGAACGAGTCAGAGCAGAGGTAGAGCAGATACCCGAAGTTGTGGGCTTCATGAATTTTATTGAAAACTCAACCAGAGGAATTACAAGATAAACAGAGTCAATAACAGCCTCTATTATAGTTGTGATCTCTTAAGCTACTCGCTATTTGTTTCTATACAAAGAAACAAATATATTGACAAACCGTAAATCTAATTGTACTCAGTAAGCAAGCTATTAACATTTTCAACCTATAAATGTGGAATAAGAAATATGATTTTAAGACAATACCCATCTAAGGAAGATTTTAAAAAACTTGCCCTAAAGTATAATGTTATACCTGTATGTGCGGAAATTTTAGCTGATACAGAGACACCGGTATCAATCTTACAAAAGTTTCATATCTCTGACAATTCAACAGAGAACTTATCTGATAATTTAGAAAAGAGTTGTGATAATGCAATATTCTTGTTGGAGAGTGTGGAAGGAGGAGAACATTGGGCAAGATACAGCTTTATGGGGCTTTCTGCAAAAAGCCATGTAAAGGTATTTAAAGATAATATTGTTATTAAAGATAAGAGTTCAATAAAAAATATCTTTCATAATGGTGATCCAATAGCTAAACTAAAAGAGCTAACTTCTATATATAAACCTTCTGATATCAAAGAGCTACCACGATTTTGGAGCGGTTTAACAGGTTACATGACCTACGAAATGGTCTCTTTTTTTGAAGATATCCCCTCAATGTTGCCAGACAATAGACCTTATGCCCATTTTATAATTCCTGACGCCATGATTATCTTTGATAATATGAATCACACTCTTACTTGCATGAGTATCTGTTATATTGATACGCAAAATCAGGAGAGTAGCGACTTAAATAGCAGAGAGCTTTGCAACAAAGAGATAGATGTTGATAACTACTACAAAAAGTCATGCGACCATCTTGAAAAGATAATAGATAAAATTAGTAAACCAACTATAAGTGAAATTAGGAAAACAGATGTTCCCAGTGAATCTGAAAAAGAGATTTTCTTACTTACGCCTCAAACTGATCACGAGACATACATAAAGGGTGTACAGAGAATAAAAGAGCATATTGTTGCTGGAGATATTATACAGGCAGTCTATTCTCAACCTTTCACGTCAGACAAACCTGTTGATCCTGTTATTCTTTATAGGGCACAAAGATACATAAACCCATCACCATATATGTTTTTTATGAATTTAGGAGATATTGCAATTGCAGGTTCATCTCCTGAAACTATGGTTCGTTTAGAAAACAGAACGGCAACACTTAGACCCATTGCAGGAACTCGTCCAAGAGGAAAGAGTGAACAAGAAGATAGAGCACTTGCAAATGAACTTCTAAACGATGAAAAGGAGCGGGCAGAGCATCTTATGCTTGTTGACCTTGGCAGAAATGATCTTGGCAGAGTCGCTGAAGTGGGTACTGTGCAGGTGACAGATTTGATGTTTGTTGAGCGTTACTCTCATGTAATGCACTTAGTTTCCAATATCAACTGTGAAGTTAAAAAAGAGTTTGATGCGTGGGATCTTTTACGTGCAACCTTTCCTGCTGGAACTCTTTCTGGTGCTCCAAAGATAAGAGCTATGGAGATAATTGCAGATATAGAGGGAAAACCACGAGGTATTTATGGCGGGGCTGCTGGTTATATCTCATTTTCAGGAAATATGGATTTAGCAATAACTATAAGAACAGCCACTATTGATAAAACATCTACCCCTAATAACAGTAACGCTGGAAACTTTTGTGGTAAAATGGTAGTTCAAGCAGGTGCTGGAATTGTGGCAGATTCTGATCCTGAACGCGAGTATCAAGAGTGCATAAACAAAGCTCGCAGTGTTGAGAGGGCACTAAAACTTGCTTTGACTAATAGCCAAAATAGCGACAGTGGGCAAAGCGTAGTGATACCTTGCAATAACTCCCTAAAAGTTATTGGAGGAGAATAATTATGTTAATAACTGTAATTGATAATTATGACTCATTTACCTTTAACCTTGTTCACTATATTATGCAATCAGGCGCAAAAGTTGATGTTTTCAGAAATAACAAGATCACAATTGATGAGATTAAAGCATCAAATCCCAATGGAATTGTGATATCCCCAGGTCCTGGACGACCAGAAGATGCCGGAATATCTGTTGATGTGATAAAAAATTTTTCTGGTAGATTGCCAATATTAGGAGTCTGTCTTGGTCATCAGGCAATTGGCTACACATTTGGTGGAAATATAGTTCATGCAAAGAGAATTATGCACGGAAAAACATCAATGGTTACTGGAGATCAACAGTTTATATTCAGTGGAATAAACAAGCCTTTTGCAGCAATGCGATACCATTCGCTTGCAATTGATGAAAAGAGTTTACCAGATAGTTTGCTTGTAACAGCAAAATCAGACGATGGAGAGATCATGGGAATTCGCCATATAGAACATCCTACCTATGGAGTGCAGTTTCACCCTGAATCTATTATGACAGTTGTTGGAAAAAGGCTTATCAGAAATTTTGTCAATCTATCAATATCAGCATCTTAAGAGTGAGAAATTGGAGCATAATAAAACAATGAGTTTTACTGACTATCTTAAAATAATTGTCAAACGCCAAGACTTATCAGAAGAGCAGATGTCAAAAATGATATCTGATATATTTTCAGGTACAATTACAGATGCACAGATCGGAGCATTTATGGGAGCACTTGCAGCAAAAGGAGAGACCTTTGAAGAGCTTGCAGGTGCAGCTCGTGCAATGAGAGCAAAAGCTTCAAGAATACAAACTATCTCTAAAAACGTTGTAGATACCTGTGGTACAGGAGGAGACTCATCAGGCTCTTTTAATATCTCCACTACTACAGCGTTTGTTGTTGCAGGATGCGGGGTTACAGTTGCAAAGCATGGAAATAGAAGCATCTCAAGCAAGTGTGGCAGTGCAGATGTGTTAGAGGCGTTGGGTGTAAACATCAACACTCAACCAGAGGTTGTTGAAGAGGCTGTAAATCAAATTGGAATTGGTTTTCTATTTGCCCCAACTTTTCATGGAGCAATGCGTTATGCTGCAAAGGCAAGAAAAGAGGTTGGGATCAGGAGTATCTTTAATATGCTTGGACCTCTTACCAATCCTGCTGCTGCACGATGTCAACTTTTAGGGGTATTTGCTCCCCAACTTACAGAGATGTTTGCTCAGGCGTTAAAACTTCTCGGTGCTCACCATGCGTTTGTGGTACATGGGCATGATGGGTTAGATGAGATATCAATCTGTGCCCTCACACGAGTCTCAGAGCTAAAAGATGGACTTATTCGCTCTTACGATCTTGATCCTGTTGATTTTTTTGGCGAATATGCTGACCCTTCAGAGATTAAAGGCGGTGATGCCTCCTTTAATGCTGCCATTACCACATCTATTTTAAATGGAGAGAAAGGGGCAAAACGAAATATTGTGCTTCTTAACAGTGCCGCTGCATTGGTTGCTGCAGATGCTGCTAAAAACTTGAATGATGGTATTAAAAAGGCTTCTGAATCAATTGATTCTGGAAAGGCAATGGAAAAGCTCAGACTGCTTGCCAATTTTACACAGGAGAATGGATAGCTGATGGGAGTGTCAGGTTTTTTAAGAGAAGTGATAGCTCTGAAAAAAATGGATGTTGCAGAGGCAGAGCGTCTTGTTCCACTTTCTAAAATAAGGCGGGAGGCAGAAGATAGTTTAAGGATTAAATCCGTTAATTATCGTAAATCTTTTCTTTTCTTAGAGGCTCTTAAAAGGAGCAGATTAGGTAACGTTGGAATTATAGCTGAGATCAAAAAAGCCTCGCCATCAAAAGGAGATATAAAGCCAGACCTTGATCCTAAAAAATATGCTAAAGAATATACAGAATCTGGAGCTTGTGCAATTTCAGTCTTAACTGAGAAACACTATTTTAAAGGCTCTCTTGATGACTTAAAAGCAGTAAGGATGGTAACATCTTTACCAATATTAAGAAAAGATTTTACGCTATCATCTTATCAGATTTACGAGGCAAAGGCTGCTGGTGCAGACTCAATTCTTCTTATTGTGGCAATGCTATCAAAAGAGCAGCTAAAAGATTATCTCTTGCTTGCAAGAGAGCTTGGCATGGAACCTCTTGTAGAGATAAATTCAGAGTGGGAGCTTGATAAAGCTATATTTGCCAATGCTCAAACTATTGGAATCAATAACCGTAACCTTGAGACTCTTGAAGTTGATCTAAATGTTTCAAAGCGGGTTGTGCCATTTTTTATTGATGGTCAAATTGCTGTTGAAGCAAGCGGAATCTCATCTCCTGACGATATAAGAAAAGGGTTAGATTCCAAAATATTCAATTTTCTTGTTGGTGAGAGTATTGTAAGAGCTGAAAATACTAAAGAGTTTATTCAAAGCCTTGTCAGAACTGAGATGATAGATAGTGGTTTTACGGATAATAAAAAAAAGGTATTTGTAAAGATATGTGGTTTAACAACAATTGATGAGGCTCTATCTTGTGCAAAAGCTGGTGCAGATGCCATTGGCTTTATCTTTTATCCAAAAAGCCCAAGATATATCTCACCAGAGATGGTAGCAACGATAGTTAGAAAACTTCCCTCAAATGTTCTCCCTACAGGCGTATTTGTAGATGAAGATTACAATACAATTATGCAAGTTGTTAAAGCCACTTCAATCAAAGCTGTTCAACTACATGGTAATGAACCCCCTGATTTGGTAAGAGAGCTTGCGGATGAAGGGCTTATTGTAATAAAAGCACTATTTGCAGGAAGAGAGCCACATCTTAGCAAAGTTCATCTGTACAATGGCGCTCATTCAATTTTGCTGGAGTATGGCAAAGGAGAGTTGCCAGGCGGAAATGGAGAGAGCTGGAACTTTGAGCTTGCAAAAGAAGCATTAGATAGCAGCGGCGATAAGAAGAAAAAGAAGATAATCCTTGCCGGAGGACTTAACCCTGAAAACATAGAAAAAGCTATCGAAAGAGCCAATCCGTGGGGAGTTGATTTAAGTTCTGGTGTAGAATTTTCACCCGGAAAGAAAGATATTGATAAGGTAAAAAAGTTAATTGCAGCGTTGTTTTAAAAAACATCTATAATATGCTTTATAAGTTAACGAATAGGTAGAGACGCACATCTGTACGTCTCTACAGTTTAATATAATATTACAAATAAAACCTAACAACTATAGGCTAAAACCAACTATAATAGTTCACTTCTACAGACTTTTACTTTATTACAACGTACTCTTTTACCTATTTATTTTATAGTTTGGCTACTTCTCTTGCCAAAGAGGATTTCTCTTCTCTAAAAAGGCTTTAACTCCCTCTTTTGCATCATCTGTTGAGCAAAGTCTTGCAAATGCTTCATTCATATAGTCAAACTGCTTTGTATATTCCAAATCTTCAGAAGTATAGAACGCACTCTTTGCAATCTGAACAGCTATTGGGCTTTTAGTTGCAAATTCTGATGCCCACTTTAAGGTCTCTTGCTCTAAAGAGTCCTTAGGTACAATTTTATTTAACAAGCCCATTGATAGAGCTTCGTCGGCTTTAATAAGACGACCAGATAGCAAAAGCTCCATTGCCCGTTTACGTCCAACAGACTTTGCAACTGGAATAACAGGACCTACACAGTTAAGCCCCACATTAATTGCAGTCAATCCCATTTTAACATTATCTGCTGCAATGGCAAGATCAGCAGAGGCAACAAGCCCCATGCCATTGGCTGCTGCAACTCCTTGAACCTGTGCAATAACAGGTTTTTTTATTTTTGAAATAGCAACTAATGGTTTCTCCATCTGCTCAATCCATTCACGATACTGCATTGCAGATTTACCCTCAAGCTCGTTTATATCAATTCCAGCACAGAATGCCTTACCCTCCCCTTTTATAATTATTACACGTATTTGAGGGTTTTTCTCTACACTCATCATTGCATCGTACAACTCACAAGCCATAGCTGTGCTAAATGTGTTCAAGAAATTAGGACGATTAAGGCTGATCGCAGCAACATGGGGGGCAACCACATTAACAAGAATATTTTGGTATTCCATTTTAAATAATCCTCTCATCAAAAAGTTATGGGTTAACGGCTATATAAAACATCTGTTCTTTCAGCAATTAAGATATTGAAAAAAACACCTTAGCATTATCGCAACATATTTTTCTTAGCTTCTCTTTTGGTAGATTAAATGCTTGAAGTGCTTTTAGCTCTCTATCCCAAGAATATGGGATGTTAGGAAAATCTGATCCATACATAATTCTATCAACTCTCATAAGATCAAGATTTGGAATATTATCTATGGGCAGATAATCAGTAATTGCCATTGCAGTGTCAAGCCAAAGATTATCGTATCTTTCAATCATGCTCTTGTATTCATCAAATTCGTCCATACCAAGATGAGGAACACACAACTTTAACATTGGATAGCTTTTTATAACCTCCTCCACCTTATTGACACCGCACAACTGATATGGATCGCATGAATATGCAGGGCTTCCGGGTTCTCTGCCTGCATGAATAACTAACGGCAAGCCATGTTTTGTGCATAATTTGTAAATATCTTCCATACCCTGAGACATAAGCTCAAAGCACTGCACATGTGCATGAAGTTTAACTCCTTTAAGACCCAGCTCAAAAGCGTTCTGAAGAATATCAACAGCACCATCTTCTCCGGGAAAAACGGTTGCCATACCGCTTATTTTACCTTTAAAGTTCTCTATGTTATTAAACTCCTCTATTTTTTGCACCATATAGCTATTTAGATATGATGCCATGCCGGGTTTGTGTGCATACTGAAAAGCTACTATATGCCCTACCCCTCGAGATAAGAGAAAAGTTAGAAGCTCAGTAGTTGTTAATTGATATCTTATGGGCCATCCATATTTATCAAACCATCTCCATACAGCACTAAAAAAGAGATCAGGAAAGATATGCACATGAGCATCAATAATTTCTGGTAACGATTCAGGAACTTTATCTCCTTGAACATCATCAAGTCCTTTAAGTGGTGCTTTTACAGAAAGATATCCTTTTTTGATGGCTGGTTGAGTCAAATATTTAATCTCCTTTTTAAGATAGTTTATTAAAAAATAGAGGTAAACTTAAATAGTGGTAGCCATATTCATTAAAAAATAGTAATTAATAAAATCATTGTGACTCATTTTGAGTTACTATAAACCTACCTTGTAGAGTTACCAGCCCAATCTTACATTGTCAATTACATTAAAAAGTAGATTAAAAGAGATTTATCAAAAAGGAGAGGAGAACTTATGAAAAGAGAGTCTGAGGGACGAAAAATATATCACTCTTTAAGTTTTAAACTGATTGCTGGCGGTGTTTTGACAGTACTGCTACCTCTTATTATTACGGGTTTTATCTCTATAAGCAAAAGTAGTAACGCTCTTACAACTCTATCTGAACAGCAGGCACAGGATGTAGCAAAAGATATAGCCACAATGACCAGAAACATTATTGAATCTGAATTCATTAAGGCGAAAATACTTGCAGAAAAAAAGTTAGTAGTTGAAGCTGCTACAGCACAAAATAGAGGAGAGACTCATGACCTGTCTGACATAAACTCCAACTTAGAAAAAACAGTTCAAAGTATGGGAGAAAATTACGAAGGTATTTTTGTAACTGACTCTAAAGGCAACATCTTTACAGGAACTATAAGATCCACAAATGAAAAAAGCTATGTAGGAATCAATGTTGCAGATCGCGATTATTTCAAAAAAACAATCTCTTCAGGAGAAGTCTCAATAGGACCAGCAATCAGATCAAAAGCCACTAATGATGTAGTATCAGTTGTATGTGCTCCTATCAAATCTCCAGAAAATAGAATTGAAGGCACATTTTGTGTTACTATCCGTGTCTCCTTTTTCACTAATCTTATCTCTAACAGAAAAATAGGCACCACAGGGTATGGCTACATGCTTAATAAAGATGGTCTTGTAATTGCTCATCCGGTTGAAAAGCATATTCTAACCCTTAACGCACGCACTTTAAAAGGAATGGAACTGTTTCTTGAAAAAATGTTCTCTGGAGAAAGTGGTGTTGAAAAATATATATATCAGGGAGTTGATAAGATAGCTGGTTATGCTCCTGTTGGGATAAACGATTGGTATATTGCAACAACCCAAAATATTGATGAATTTACCTCTTCAGTTGTTGCTATCAGAAACATATCTATTATTATTACTCTGTTTGCTGTTCTTATAACAGCTATGCTCTTCCTCTTTATGGCAAAAAGAATTCTTATACCTATAAATAGTGCTGTAGAGGGACTGAAAGAGATTGCTACAGGAGAAGGCGACCTTACAATGCGTCTTACTGTAAAAAGTAAAGATGAGGTAGGAGAACTTGCTACATGGTTCAACACATTTATGGAGAAGTTGCAGGAGATCATAAAACAGATTGCTGCCAACTCAGTTAAAGTCAATGACTCTTCCACAGAACTCTCTGCTGTTGCTATTCAGCTCTCTGCTGGTGCTGAAAATACCTCAGCAAGAGCCAGCAATGTTGCAGCAGCAGCAGAAGAGATGAGCACAAATATCAACAATGTAGCAGCAGCAATGGAAGAGTCTTCTACCAACACAAATATGGTGGCATCTGCAGCAGAAGAGATGAACTCCACCATAACCGAAATAGCAAAAAATGCTGAAAAGGCAAGAAGCGTTTCGCATGACGCTGTAGATAAATCAAAAAGTGCATTTAACAGAATGTCAGAGCTTGGACAAGCTGCTCAGGCAATTAGCAAAGTTACAGAGACAATAAGAGATATCTCTGAACAGACCAAACTTCTCTCTTTGAATGCAACCATTGAGGCTGCAAGGGCTGGTGAAGCGGGTAAAGGTTTTGCAGTAGTTGCAAACGAGATTAAAGAGCTATCAAACCAAACAGCTCAAGCAACCCTTAATATCAAAAATCAGATAGATGAAGTCCAAAACATGACCGAACTGAGCGTCAAAGAGATTGATCAGATATCAAATGTTATCAATAGCGTTAATGATATTGTCTCTGCAATTGCTGCTGCTGTGGAAGAGCAATCTTCTGCTACAAGCGAAATCAGTAGCAATATCAACCAAGTATCTCAAGGGATACAAGATGTAAACGAAAATATAAGTCAAAGCTCTTCTGTTGCACAGGAGATCACTAAGGAGATAGTGCAAGTTAATGCTGCTGCTGCAGAAATATCTAATGGAAGCGGTCAAGTTAAATCAAGCGCTACAAGTTTAAATGGTATGGCTAAAGAGTTACACGCAATTGTTGGCAAATTTAAAGTGTAACCTTCTTAAAAACTTAAATAGAGCATCTTAAAGAGATAAGATAAAGAGTAAAATTGTATAGACAAAATATTTAATAACTCAAATAATAAATTATTGGGATTTATATGAACTTATTTCAAAACATGAGCATCAAAAAAAAGATTTTCTCAATTTGTCTCATTTTACTACTTCTTATGGGTATATCTGGCTGGTTATCTTTGAGGGGTATGAAAAATATACAAGCTAACCTGACAGATATTTTTAAAATAGGTATGCCAGCAATGAATTTTTTGGTCGAAGCTGACCGTGACCTTCAGCAACTTTTGGTTGCTGAACGCTCTCTTATTTTTGCAGAACCAAATACCGAAATATACAAAAAACTTTTAAATGAGTATGAAACTAATTTTAGGCAGTCAGCAGAACGGTGGGCAAAATTTAAAGCTCTTTCAGCATCTCAAGAGGAGAAGAGATTTATAGAGATACATGATAGAGCCAGAAAAGAGTGGGCTGAATCCACACACATGGTAATAAACGAACTTAAAAAAAATACAGACGAATCAAGAAAAAAAGCGATTGCACTGACATTAGGAGAGACCAATAGTAAATTTGAATCAATGCGTGATCAGATAGACAAACTAACAGAGTTGACTCTTGCAAATGCAGCAATAGCAAATGATAATTCAGATAAAACCTACAGTTCTGCAGTAACCTTTTTAATCTCAATTATATTATTAGGATTGATTATAGGTCTATTCCTAACATGGATTGTGATCAGAAATATTGTCAATACAGTCAACGCAACTATAAATAGCTTGAAAGATATTGCCAGCGGAGAGTGTGATCTTACCAAATGTTTAGCAGTTACAAGCAATGACGAGATTGGCGAGCTTGCTAAGTGGTTCAACACATTTATGGAAAAACTTCAGGAGATAGTAAGACAAATTGCATCTGATGCTAAAAAGGTCGATAAATCTTCCACACAGTTGTCATCAATTGCGGTTGAACTCTCTTCTGGTGCTGCAAATACAGCAACACGAGCTAACAATGTAGCTGCAGCAGCAGAGGAGATGAATACAAGTATAAATAATGTAGCAGCAGCAATGGAAGAGTCTTCAACAAATACAAACATGGTGGCATCTTCTGCAGAAGAGATGAATGCAACAATAAACGAGATTGCTAAAAATGCTGAAAAAGCAAGAAGCATCTCAAATAGTGCTGTAGATAAGTCTAAGAGTGCATTCAACAGAATGTCAGAGCTTGGAAAGGCTGCACATGCTATTAGTAAAGTTACTGAGACAATAAAAGAGATATCTGAACAGACCAAACTACTCTCATTAAATGCAACAATAGAGGCTGCAAGAGCTGGTGAAGCAGGTAAGGGTTTTGCAGTAGTGGCAAACGAAATTAAGGAGTTATCAAATCAAACAGCCCAAGCAACTCTTAATATCAAACATCAGATAGACGAGGTACAAAATATGACCAAAATGAGCGTCAAGGAGATTGACGAGATATCAGATGTTATAAACGGAGTGAACGAAATTGTCTCTGGAATTGCCGCTGCTGTAGAAGAGCAATCTGCTGCAACAAGTGAAATTAGTAGCAATATAAATCAGGTATCTAAGGGGATACAGGATGTAAATGAAAATATAAGCCAAAGCTCTTATGTTGCAAACGAAATTACAAGGGAGATAGCTTTAGTAAATGCTGCTGCCTCAGAAATTTCAAATAGCAGCGATCAAGTCAAATTAAGTGCTACTGCCTTAAGTGTAATGGCTAAAGACCTAAATGCCATTGTAGGAAGATTTAGGGTGTGAGATTGTTAAAATCTTACTATTGTAAACTTTAGAGGTAGAAATAGTGAGATAAGTTATCAAAACGATAGAGCTATTTTCCTAAAGATATAGAGAGACGCACAAAGCGTGCATCTCTCTATATCTTTTTTACATTCCTATAACTTTTAACCCCTCTTCAAGATCATAATAGGGTCTGATATCGTACTTATACCCAGATATTCCAATGTAAACTGCCATATTGTTTCCAAGTGCCTGCAACCCCTCTGCCATTTTCTGATTTTCAAGTTCATAAAATGTTATTGAGTTGATTCCATTATTTATATCTGCACAAATATAGGGTCCTTTTTTTTTAAGATACTCTGGTAACTTAGGAGCTGTAAGATAACGTTTTGCAACCTCTTTTGCACTTTCAGGTGGATAGACAACGCTTGTAATTAGAATCATTTATTATCTCCTTCTATTTTTTTGGGGTTGTTACTGTTTATTTGGGTATTTTATAGCTGCCTGAGCTGCTGCTAAACGTGCTACAGGAACTCTGTACGGTGAGCAACTTACGTATGTAAGTCCCACTTTGTGGCAGAACTCAATTGATGCTGGGTCTCCGCCATGCTCCCCACAGATTCCAAGTTTTATATTTGGGCGAGTCTCTCTCCCTTTTTTGACAGATACCTCAATTAGGCTACCTACAGCCTCTTGATCCAAAGTTGCAAAAGGGTCAGCATCTAAAATGGCATTGTCAATGTAGTCGTTCATAAAAGAGCCAATATCATCACGACTAAATCCAAATGTCATTTGGGTGAGATCATTTGTTCCAAAAGAGAAAAACTCTGCATGTTCAGCCATTTTGTGAGACATAAGAGCAGCTCTTGGAATTTCAATCATTGTTCCAAATTGATGTGGAATAGATGTGAGCTTGTCGTCATCATCTTTCTGAAGTTCTTTAATAACATCCTCATAAACTTTATTGCAAAGGCTCTTTGTAAATTGCAGCTCCTTTTCATTGCAGGTAACTGGCACCATAATCTCCGGAAGAGGATTTTTACCAGCCTTTATAAGCTCTGCGGATGCCTCAAAGATAGCTTTAAACTGAATAGATGTTATCTCAGGAAATGTGATACCAAGACGGACTCCTCTGTGCCCCATCATTGGATTGACCTCTTTTAGTGCCTCACTTCTCTTCTCAATCTCCTCAATATCGATACCAAGCTCTCTTGATAACTCTTCTTGAGTCTCTCGAGAGTTTGGAACAAACTCATGGAGAGGCGGATCAAGCAGACGGAAGGTAACTGGTTTACCATCCATTATCTCAAGAGTTCCTTTCATCTCCTTTTTAATAAATGGATAGAGTTCGTCAAGTGCTATCTGACGCTCGTAAGGTGTTTTGCTTAAGATCACTTTACGAAGTAAAAATAGTGGTTTTTCAGAATCAGCACCATAAAACATGTGCTCAGTTCTAAAAAGTCCAATACCTTCGGCTCCAAACTCAAGAGCTTGAGCCGCGTCCTTTGGAGTCTCTGCATTAGTTCTGACCTTTAAAGTCCTATATTTATCTGCAACTGCCATAAACTGTCTAAATTTTGGGTTTGCTGTAGCATCTTTCATCACAAGTTTGCCGATATATGCAACACCAGTAGTTCCATTCAAGGTGAGAAAATCTCCCTCTTTATATACTTTAACTCCGCTTGAACCTGCTACGTGCAACTCTTTTATTTCAGACTTGATCTTAAGAGCACCAGCTCCCACGATACAACACTTTCCCCAACCTCTGGCAACAAGGGCTGCATGACTTGTCATACCTCCTCTTGCAGTTAAAATACCTTTGGCTGCCCTCATACCTTCAATATCTTCTGGATTTGTCTCCTCTCTTACAAGTATTACAGCTTTGCCCTTTTTGTTCCAGTAAACCGCATCTTCCGATGTAAATACAATCTGACCGCAAGCTCCTCCAGGACCTGCTGGTAACCCTTGAACTAAAACTTCTGCTTTCTTTTCAGCGTCAGGATCAACAATTGGGTGTAGCATCTCATCAAGTTGAGCCGGATTAAGTCTTGTAACCATTGTTGGCTCATCAATTAAGCTCTCTTCAAGCATATCCATTGCCATGTTTAAAGCTGCTGTTCCAGTACGTTTTCCAACTCTGCACTGGAGCATATATAGTTTTCCCTGCTCTATTGTGAACTCAATATCTTGCATATCCTTATAATGTGTTTCAAGAGTGGTTCTAATATGGACAAGTTCTTTATAAATTTCAGGCATAGCCTCTTGAAGAGAGGGAAGATGGGCATTGTGATCAGATTTTGTCTCATTATTCAAAGGGTTAGGAGTTCTTATGCCTGCAACGACATCTTCGCCCTGAGCATTGGGAAGCCACTCTCCATAAAATATGTTTGCTCCAGTTGCAGGATTTCTTGTAAATGCAACACCAGTAGCAGATGTGTCACCCATGTTGCCAAATACCATACTCTGAACATTGACCGCTGTTCCCCAACTATCTGGGATATGCTCAATTCTTCTGTAAGATACAGCCCGTTTACCATTCCAGCTTTTAAAGACTGCACCAATTGAACCAAGAAGCTGCTCACGAGGATCATCTGGAAATTCAGTGCCAAGATGTTGAACAACTTTACGTTTAAATTTATCGCAAAGAGCACTCATCTCTTCTGCTGTAATCTCTGTATCAGACTCATAACCTCTGTCATTTTTTAGATCATTTAACATCATATCAAGATGAAGGCGTATTCCCATTCCATCTTTAGGCTCTACCCCTTCTGCCTTCTCCATAACAACATCTGAATACATCATAATAAGTCTTCGATAGGCATCATACACAAACCATGGATTGCCAGTCTGCTCAATCAATCCCGGAATTGTTGCTGGACACAATCCAACATTCAAAACGGTTTCCATCATTCCCGGCATGGAACTTCTGGCACCAGAACGGCTTGAGACTAAAAGTGGGTTTTGGGGGTCTCCAAACTTTTTCCCCATAAATTGCTCAATTTTTGCCATTGCCTCATCAAGTTCAGAGTATAGAGAATTAGGCAGTTTACCCCCTGCTTTAAAATAATCATTGCAGCATTCAGTTGAAATGGTAAATCCTGAAGGAACGGGCAAGCCGAGAATAGCCATTTCAGCTAAATTGGCACCTTTACCGCCAAGAAGATTCTTTTCAGAGGCATTGCCATCTGCCTTGCCACCTCCAAAATTATAGATATACTGTGTCATTTGTGATTTTTTCCTTAAATTTAATGTTAGAAACACCCCGTATATAGATGCGGGGAAAACAGTTGATTTAAAAGCTGAAATTGGCTATATCATAAAAAAGTCTGCATATTTGCAAGACAATTCTAACAGATAGTTAAATCGACATTATAAACATATAACCATATCATTGTATTTAGCTATATCATGTATTTCCAAAAATCAAAGACTATTTTTTTTATGACTAATTTATGATTAATATTGATTCCCTTTCTAAGATATATTCAAGTCAGGTGTTATTCAACAATGCCTCGTTTCAGATAAATTCTGGTGAAAAAATAGGTCTCGTAGGAAGAAACGGTCATGGGAAAACAACTCTGCTTCGCATGGTGACTGGTCAAGAGGAGCCGGATAGTGGTCAGATACAGATTCCAAGCGATTATAGAATTGGATATCTTACCCAACATATTGCCTTTTCAAAAAAGAGCGTTCTTGAAGAGTGTATGTTAGGTCTTACAGAACATGAGAAAGATCACTACTGGAAAGCTGAAAAGATCCTTGCTGGTCTTGGTTTTTCTGAAGATGATATGAATAGAGAGCCATCAGATTTTTCAGGAGGATATCAGGTGCGTCTCACACTTGCAAAGGTACTTGTGTCAGACCCTGATCTGCTGATACTTGATGAGCCTACAAACTATCTTGATATTGTATCGATCCGCTGGATATCTTCATTTTTACGAGCATGGAGCCGTGAAATTTTGCTTGTGACACACGACAGAAGTTTTATGGACAGCATTGTTACCCATATAGCTGGAATTCATAGAGGTGTTATTCGCAAAATTGCAGGTACAACCCAAAAATATTATGAACAAATTGCCCAAGATGAAGAGATTTATGAAAAGACACGACTAAACGAAGAGAAGCGAATAAAAGAGATGGAGCTTTTTATCACCCGTTTTCGTGCAAAGGCAAGACTTGCAGGATTAGTTCAATCAAGGGTAAAAGCACTTGCAAAAATGGATAAAAAAGATGCTTTGCAAAAAATAGAGTCTCTTGAGTTTGCTTTTAGAGATAAGGAGTTTGCTGGCAAAAAAATAATGGAGTGCGAAAACATTACCTTTTCTTATGGCTCGTCTGAGGATTCCAACTTTATCAATTTAAATTATAAAAACTCAGAGAACTTTTCTTCTGACTATTGTAACCTACCTGACGATTCTGAAGATATCCCTTTGATTAACGATTTTAGCATCACTGTTGCACCTGAAGATAGAGTTGCCATTATTGGTAAAAATGGAAAAGGTAAAACAACTTTGCTTAAAATTCTATCTGGCAGACTTGCTCCCAATTCAGGCAAAGTGAACTACAATCCCGGAGTTGCAATGGGATACTTTGAACAGACCAACGTCTCCTCTCTAAACAGCAATTTTACAATTGAAGAGGAGATTATCTATTCTCACCCTGACATGGATAGACAAAAGGCAAGAAATATCTGTGGTGCAATGATGTTTGAAGGAGATAGTGCACTCAAAAAAATTTCTGTTCTATCAGGAGGAGAGAAGAGCAGAGTGATGCTGGCAAAACTTTTAGCAGAACCTCTAAATATTTTGATGCTTGATGAACCTACCAACCATCTTGATATGGAGTCTTGTGACTCTCTTGTTATTGCTCTTGATAATTTTCGGGGAGCTGTTCTTTTAGTTACTCATAATGAGATGTTTCTCCACTCTTTAGCAAATCGCCTTGTTGTATTCAAAAACAATAAGATTGAGCTGTTTGAGGGAACATATCAGGAGTTCTTAGATAAAGGGGGATGGGACGAAGATGGCGAAGTTGCAAATCGTAATAAATCATTCCACACTAAAGTAAAAAGTCAAACTATAACTAACAAAGCAGCTACCCTGAATAAAAAAGAGCTTCGTAAGTTACGCTCAGAGATCATACAAGAACGCTCAAAAGCTATCAGCCATATAGAAAAAACTATTGAAAAGAGTGAAAAACTTATAGATAAATTTGAGGTTGAACTTAAAGAGCTTCATGCCTCAATGCAAGAGGCGGCTGAAAAGAAAAATGGTAAAGAGATTGCTTATATTGGACGAGAAATATCTCGATGCCAGGCAGAAATTGATCTTCTTTTTGACACTCTTGAAAAAAGTATGGATGAGCTTGACTCTAAAAAAATAGTTTTTGATACAAGGCTTGCCGAGATTGAAGAGCTTGAATAGTTGCTGTTTTTACTAAAATGTTAATTCATAAATTGAGTTGAAGTACAAAAAAAGGCAAACTAATGGGGTAGCAAAAAATAGATCGCTTACCGTATAGAGATAGATAAATGGTGGAAAGTATGGACAAGAAAAAGATACAGATTATTTGGGGCACAGCCCTTGTAATGGCAGGTTTTGGAGTATTTTACAGAATCCCACAAGTTATGCCTAAAATTGCATCTATCGAGGCTTTCAGCAATGCAACTGGTATTATTCAGTTCTGTTTTTACACATTAGGTGTGCTTCTGATATATGGTGGTGCAAAGAAAATTTATGATCATTTTTAAACAATTGAAATACATTTATGGATCAAACAGTGGTGTCCAAGTTAAGCAAAATCACAATTGTGAACAGCTTATTATCTTTTGGAGGAGCAGATGAACACACCTGTAAAGAAAAAGGGAACTGCTTTAAAAAACACTATTAAAGATCAATCTGGTGCTGGTAAAATACGTATTGGAGAGATACTCTCTAAAGAGGGTCAAATTACCAGCGTCCAGTTGCAGTCAGCTCAAGAGCAGCAGAGAAAGACTGGAATGAAGCTAAGTAAAATACTCCTCTCTATGGGCTTCATTGATCCTGAAACGATTGTGAATCTACTTGGCAGAATTTATGGCTATCAGGTTATTAAACTCACAGATATTAAGCCATCGCCAAGCGTGTTAAATCTAATTCCCATTGAAAAAGCTAAGGAGCACATGGCTTTTCCTTTGGGGATAAAAGATAATCAGCTTGTCATAACTATGACAGAACCCACTGATACTGATGCAATTGAAGATATTAAGAATTTAATTGGAGGAAAAGAGCTTAAAGTATGTGTATCTACAGAGCATGATGTAATACAAGCTTATAGAGATTTTTATAAAATAAGTGATGAAGAGTACAAGCAACTTATCCACTTTGAAGAGGAGACAGAGGATGAAGAGCCAATTGCCTCTGTAGATGACTTTGGGTCATTGGTATCTGAAGCTGCTGACGAGATTGAGGTTGCTGATGACGATAGCAAAAACTATGATGAGTTCATGGCATCAGATGCTCCGATCATCAAATTGGTCAACGGTATATTAACAAAGGCAATTAATGACGGCATCAGCGATATTCACATTGAGCCTTTTGAAAAGTCTCTTCAAGTAAGGTACAGACTTGATGGTGCTCTATTTAAAGCAATGAACCTTCCTTTGAGCATTAAGAATGCAGTGATCTCAAGGTTTAAAATTCTTGCAGAACTAAATATTGCAGAGAGGCGAATCCCACAGGACGGCAGAATAAAACTCCGTCTTGGGAAAAAAAAGACAGTTGATTTTCGTGTATCAACTCTTCCAACCCTTTGGGGAGAGGGTATTGTTCTTCGTATTCTTGATCAGAGTGCATTAAATGTTGATCTTACCAAAATGGGATTTGAAGATACCACATTTAAAGCAATTAAACGCTGTATAAATAGACCCTATGGACTTCTTCTTGTTACTGGTCCTACAGGAAGCGGTAAAACAACAACTCTTTACTCTCTTTTGAACCGTCTGAATAATGAAGATACAAAGATATTGACTGCTGAAGATCCGATTGAGTTTAACTTTAGAGGTATAAATCAGGTTCCAGTTAAAGAGAGTGTAGGCATGACATTTGCTGCTGCACTTAAAGCATTTCTCCGCCAAGACCCGGATATTATAATGGTTGGTGAGATTCGAGATATTACGACTGCAGAAATTGCGGTAAAAGCAGCTATGACAGGACATCTTGTTTTTAGCACACTCCATACAAATGACTGTCCCTCAACAATTGGAAGGCTTGTTGATATCGGAATACCTCCTTACATGCTTGCATCTGCTGTTACGATGGTTTTATCTCAACGTTTAGCAAGAAGGCTATGTCCTCAGTGTAAGCAGGTAGTAACAGGGCACGATCCCAAAGAGTTAGAGCTTCATGGATTTACTAAAGAGATGATATTTGGAAATCCAGCAAAAAATATTCCACCTCTTACAATTATGGGACCCAAAGGATGTAACCACTGTAATGGAACTGGATACAAAGGCAGAGTTGGTCTTTATGAACTTATGGAAGTCACAGATGAAGTTGCAAAAGCTATTAACTCTAAACTGCCTGAAGATCAGTTAAGAAAAATAGCTGTTCAAGAGGGTATGACAACATTGAGAGATGCTGGTCTTGAAAAGGTTCGTCAGGGGGTTACTTCACTTGAGGAGGTACTCAAAAAAACCACCATTACAAAAGAGGCACTTCCTGCATATCTTGTTAATCCTGATATTGAAAAATATGAAGATATGGATGTGATCATAAGAGAGGGAAATAATGATATCGATTTCTTTAAATTGGTACGAGGCTCTCTTTATGTTGTAAAAGCTGGTAAGAAGATAGCAGAAATTCATGAGCCTGGGGAATATTTTGGAGAGATGGCAGCCATAACAGGAGAGCCAAGAACTGCATCAATAATGTCTAAGGGGAGATCGGAAGTTAAACGTTTTCCCGGAGATAAGCTACTTGAAGTTATTGAGAAATATCCTGAAGTCGCAAGGCATCTATTTGGAATTATGGCAAGCCGTTTAAGTCAGGCAAATAAACTACTTTTAAGTAAACTAAAACCTACTGGACAGTAATTTTTTGTACAGCCATTTTTAAGCACTAAATCTATTCATCCTTACATTATCTCTGTTAAAACATGGTGGTTATACATAAAAAAAATATTTAAGGAAACTTATGGAAGACGAAAATAGAAAAAATAATTTTATAAAGAATATAATTACCGAAGACCTTGAAAATGGGAAAAATAACGGAAGAGTTATCACCCGATTTCCACCAGAACCAAACGGTTTTCTTCACATTGGTCATGCAAAATCGATCTGTCTGAACTTTGGCGTGGCAAAGGAGTTCAAAGGTAAATGTAATCTTCGGTTTGATGATACCAATCCTGCTAAAGAGGATCAAAAATATATTGACTCTATTATTGAAGATGTAAAGTGGCTTGGATTTAATTGGGGAGATAAGATTTATTATGCGTCAGATTACTTTGATAAACTCTATGAGTTTGCTGTAGAGCTTATCAAAAAAGACAAGGCATATATTTGCAGTTTAACAGCAGAACAGATGCGAGAATATAGGGGAACATTGACAGAACCCGGAAAAGCAAGTCCTGATCGCAATCGCCCTATTGATGAAAATCTTGCTCTTTTTGCACGTATGAAAGACGGTGAGTTTGAGGATGGAACTTATGTTTTGCGTGCAAAGATTGACATGGCTTCTCCAAATATCAATATGAGAGACCCTGTTATCTACAGAATAAAAAAGATGTCCCACCCAAGAACCAAAGACAAATGGTGTATATACCCAATGTACGATTTTACACATGGACTCTCGGACGCTTTAGAAGGTGTTACACACTCTCTTTGTACACTTGAATTTCAAGATCACCGCCCTCTGTATGACTGGCTCTTAGATGAGGTAACAGCTCCATGCCACCCTCAGCAGATTGAGTTTGCAAGAATGAACTTAAATTACACTGTTATGAGCAAACGAAAGCTGCAAAAACTTGTTGAAAATAATCATGTAAATGGGTGGGACGACCCAAGGCTTCCTACAATTGCGGGAATCAGACGCAGGGGTTATACTCCAGAATCTATAAGAAACTTTTGTAATATCATTGGTGTTAGCAAAAAGGAGAGCCGTATTGATGTTGGGCTTCTTGAAAATTGTCTTCGTGACGATCTCAATGAGAGAGCTCCCCGAGTTATGGCTGTTCTAAAGCCTCTTAAAGTTACCATCGAAAACTGGCCAGAAGAAGATTTTATAGAAGAGCTTGAGGCACAGAACCATCCACAAAAACCAGAGATGGGCACAAGAAAGATCATCTTTTCAAAGACTATATTTATTGAAAAAGAGGATTTTATGGAAATTGCTCCAAAAAAATTTTTTAGGCTTGCACCGGGTCGAGAGGTAAGGCTTAGATATGGCTATTTTATAACCTGTAAGGATGTAATTAAGGATAACAATGGAAAAGTTGTAGAGCTTATCTGTAGTTACGATCCTGCCACACGCGGAGGTGATGCTCCTGATGGAAGAAAAGTGAAAGGGACTTTACACTGGGTATCTTCTGAAGGTTCAGTGCCAGCAGCGATCAATCTTTATGATAGACTTTTTATGGCTGAAGATCCTGAGGCTAACACAGATGATTTTATAAAAAATCTAAATCCTGAATCTCTTATAAGGCTTAAAGGGTGCAGAGTTGAAAAATCTCTTATAGATGCAGAGCCTGAAAAAGCATATCAGTTTGAGAGACTTGGGTATTTTTGTGCAGATTCAAAAGAGTCTTCAAAGGGGCATTTAGTATTTAATAGAACAGTGACACTTCGTGATACATGGGCAAAAGTGAGTAACAGTTAATCGTTAATCAAAATATCAATTAACTCTATTGGAAAGCATTTAGTATAAGAAAAGAAATATAATAAAATAGCTCTACTCGACAATATCTGTTTTAATTATTGAAGACCTACTTTTAGTAATAAGGTCTTTAATTGAAATAGAATCTAAACGCTCAAACATAGCTCTGCTGGCTTCTATCCAGACCCAACGAGATAGGCAATCTCCAGCTCTGTTACAGACACCGCAGAGCTTTTCATCATTTTCAGTACAATCGGTAATAGCCATCCCCCCTTCAAGACTTCTAACAATATCTCCCACGCTTATATCCTCCGGTGTTTTTGCCAATATATGACCACCGGAGGCTCCTCTTTGGCTATTTATAAAGCCATCTTTTTTAAGTTTAGCAACAAGCTGTTCAAGATATTTTAAAGATATGTTTTGGCGTTTTGAGACATCACTCAACGGCACCATATTGTTTTCTGCATATATTGCAAGATCAAGAATTAACCGTGTACCATATCTGCTTTTTGTTGTCAGACGCATTATATCATCCGTGACATTGCTAATTTAACCAGTAGATATTGTTATTATTTCAAAAATAAAAAAGTGATAGGAGAACGATATTTTAAATTTGCACCATCATTCTCGTAAAAGGGGCAAGAGAGTCCTCATGCTTTTTCCTGGGTAAGCATACCTTAAAAGTTGTCCCTTCTCCAAGAGTAGATTCTACAGATATAGTTCCACCATGCTGTTGAACTACATGGTTTGCAATAAAAAGTCCCAAGCCAGTCCCTTGAGAACCTTTAGATGTAAAGAAAAGGGTAAACATCTTTTCACGAGTCTCTTGGTCTATTCCCATGCCATTATCTTCTATAGATAAGCACACTCTCTTCTTTTCATCTTCCCACAACGTAAACTTAACTAAGTGATTTTTAGTTCTTATCTTATCGTACTTACAAGCCTCTACAGCATTTTCAGCAAGATTTATCAAAGCAGACTGTAGCCAATTAGAATCAATATCAAATTCTCCAAGAGATTCTGGTATTTGGGCTTCAATTTGGACACCGTTTTTTCTCGCAAGATTACTTACAGTAGAGATAACTGTTTGGACAAGCTTTACAACATCCACGCTCTTATACTCAAGCTTTCTGGACTTGGCATAGTATAGTATCTCAAGCACCATTTTTTTGATTCTATCCGCCATCTGTTTAATAAGCTCAAATGCATTATCAATGCGCTCAGGATTACTATTCTTAAGCCCTGACTCCAACTGGTAAATTCCGCCATCCAAAGCAGTAAGCATCCCCTTAACACCATGGGACATAGAGCCAAGCATTAATCCAAGTGATGATAAATGACCCTGAAGCTGACGAATCTTGGTAATATCAGTAGATATCTCCATTACCTGTGTTATATCCCCATTATCATCAAATATAGGTGCGGTTTGAGTCAATACATGATACTGCTGACCAGAAAGGGCAGTAACCACCTCTTCAGTTGAATGGGATTTTCCGTCAGAAAAAGTTTTCATAACAGGGCAGGTAGGGCATGAAGATGTTCTGTGTTTATAAATCTCGTAGCAATATTCTCCTATTGCATTACCAAAATCTTTCTGAAAAAGATTATTTCCACCAATAATTCTTAAATCTTGGCTCTGTATCGATATATAACAAGGCACCTGATTAAAAAGCTGATGATAAAGTGTACGATCATGTTCAAGATCAGCTAACCGTTCAGAATATATAGAAATTCGTTGCTCATTGGCAATGCACTTTCTGGCATGCATTATAGCAAGGTTCAATGCCTTACTGCTTACTGGAATTTCCAAGAAATTAATGGCGTGTATCCCCACTTCGTCCATTGCCTGCTCAAGATATTTTTTGAAACAGATAATAATTACCTGTAGTGAAGAGTTGTAAACTTTAATATCTTTTATATGAGAAGATATACTTTGACCATTAATAAACGGGTTAATAAGCAGAATGTCAAAACTCTTCTCTCTGCTTTTTATCAGCATATCCTCAACCGTTGTTCCGACAACAACGGTTATTCCACTGCGTTCAAGATAGAGTTTCAATGCTCTGGCGTGACTCTCACTCTCTTCTATCAATAAAATATTTTCAGCCACTTTTCTCACCACCACCATTAAGATGTTATGTATAAGAATGTTAAAAAATTTGATTGTCGGTAAAAATCACTGCTTATAGTTCTTAAGATAGTCCAAACTAAATAGCTTCTAAATTAATATCGCTTTATCCCCTCTTATAACAGAAGGGATATTTTGCGATATGGAGTATATATGTGATGCTATGATATTGATTTTATAATAATATTCTCAACTTTTTATAGTATGTTTTCTTTTATAATACTTAGAAGTTCGTCCCTGTCAAAAGGCTTACTTAAACTCGCAACAGCTTTGCTTATTGCATAGTCATTACCAGAAAGTCCACTTATTACAATAACTGGAGTGTTCTTAAGTTCATTATCTTGAGAAAGCTGTCTATAAAATCTGGGACCCCACTCTCCTGGCATTTCAAGGTCGAGAGTTATAAGATCAGGTTTGTACTCTTTTACAACCTTTAGACCATCACGAACATCAGTAGCTGTGCAAGTGTCATATCCATTATCTTCAAAAAGAGAGACAAGATAATCTCTGATGTTTGGATCATCATCAACTATAAGTATTTTCTTTTTCATATTTAACCTCTTTGATATATATGCAAATCAGCGGTTTACACTTATAACAGGACAGTTTGCCCTCATAATGACCTGTTCCATGTTGCTGCCTATCTTAGGACCATCTACATCTAACTTTCTTGAGTTATGTGCCATGATGATCAGATCTGACTGTTTTTCTCTGGTATATTTTACTATCTCAATATATGGAATTCCCTCCCAAACGTTCATTGAGTAGTTTTTATAATCTTTCATTTTAGAGACATATTTTGAACGAATCATCCTATATGCCTCTCGTATTTTATAATCAATTTCATCTTGCATCATACTCATGCCCATATTTTTTGAACTAATATCAAGGGCATGGAATATATTAAGTTCACAATTAAGTGATGAGGCTATTTTAAATGCAAATTCAAATGCTCTATCTGATGCTTTTGAAAAATCTGTTCCAAAAACAATAGAGGATAAACCGCCCCAGAAAGATGCAGCAGGTCGGTTTACTACCAATATTGGGCATGGCGATGCTTTAGCTACTCTCTGAAGCGTTGAACCAGTACTCGATTTATATACAGACTCGTTATCAGTACCTGTACTCCCGCCAAGAATAATCAAATCAGGTTCAATATCTCTTGCTTGTCTTAGTATCTCTCTGTGGGGAACGCCCACAGCAGCCTTAATGGAGTAATTCAAACCAGCAACCAGCTGATTTGCATAATAACTTTTTACCTCATCTTCTACCCAAGAGATGTAGTCAGCATCAACTGCAACCTCTTCCTTAGTCTTTACATCAAGCACAACTTGACTGAATCCACGAGTCGGAACTCCAAGTACATGGAAAAGATCAAGATGTGCTCCAAGTGATTCTGCCATATTAAATGCCACTCTCGCAGCATGATCGCTTGCTTCGGTTGCTGAGGTGGCAAACAGAATTTTTTTAAACATTTATAACCTCCTTTAAAAAATCACTCTTCAGGTTTCATGTGTTCAGGAAGTTCAAGCATACTGACCACAAGCGGTTTTAAGAACGACCATTTAATGCCGATTTCAAACTCCTCTTCTAAATCACGAATAGCATCCCAGCAATTGTGGCATGGGGCAATCACAAGCTCTGCACCAGTGGCAAGTATCTGATCTCGTTTAGTTATAAGTCCCTTATTTCTTTGTGGTCTAAAAAGCCCGATACCATTAAAGCCTCCACCGCCACCACAGCAGAAATTATGCTCTCGATTGGGAGACATTTCACGGTAATAACCAGGCTCTACAATATAGCTCAAAATCTCTCGGGCAACATCTCTTAATCCGTGATTTCTAACATAATTACAAGAGTCTTGAAGAGTTACGGGAACCTTGATTCTTCTTTCTGGATCAATTTTAAGTTTTCCCTCTCTTAACGCCTCTGCCAGCCACTCTATATAGTGAATACACTCGACCGGAGGTTTTCCATCTTTTCTTCCTGCCCAGTATGGACCCTCTACTACTGTTGCACGATGGGCGTGCCCACACTCTGTTCCAACCATACGTTTAGGCTTTAATCTATCCATGGCTGCATAGACATTTTCTACCTGCATTTTACAGGCTGCCCAATCTCCAGCAAACATTGCAAGGCTTGTCTGTTCCCACCCCTGACTTGGAATAGTCCAATTTTCACCAGCAGCATGAAATAAAATAGCAGCTTCTGCCAAATCTTCAGGATAGTGTTTTACCTCTCGTGCATTTACAGTGTACATTATATCAGCATTTTCAACATCAACCGGCACTGTAAGCCCTGGATACTCATCTTCGTTCTCCTCCACCATCCATTGGAAAGTCTCCACAAACTCCTCCTCAGAGACATCCATCTGAGCACGAAAGACACGATGCATTCCTGCACCGATTTTCAGCTCCCATGGCACAAATCCTTGCTGATAGAGAAGTCCTCTGAGATAGCCAAACATAATTCCCATGTCTATACCGTGAGGGCAGTACATTCCGCACCTGTTGCAGCAGGTGCATTTTGCCCATGCTGTCTCCATTGCCATAAGCATGAATTGGTTATCAACATTACCTTTTCTTTTGACAATTTCACCAAGTGTTGACTGTATTTTATACGCCGGCACCTGTTTGGGGTCTCTGTCGTTTACTAAATAGAGAAAACAGCTATCTGCACACATTCCGCAATGAGCGCATATCTCAAGCCATGTCCGGATTCGGGATTTACAGGTATTCTGAATAGTTGTCCATAAGAGCTTGGTATCAACATCAAGCTCTTTCATCTCTTTATAATACTGTGCCCCACTCGTATCTCCAAGAAGTGCTGTCAGCTCCTCTTGAGTTTCAATGGGTTTTTTATTGCAAAATATACCTTCTGGCATGGGTTTAAATTCTCCTTAAAAAGGGTAACCACAAGGGTGTTCCCCAAAAGTCACAGATATTAACCAACTCTTACTACCAATCCATCACCGTACCTTTTAGACCACCGCGTTTAATTCCATAATCCATGCCCAACTGGGCACGAGAGGCAAAAAAGAGAAATACATGCGACAGCTTTGTAAATGGAATGGCGAAAAGCAAAATTTCACCACTGATAATATGAGCCAGCAGCCAAAACGAATAGCTTCCAACCTCATATCTTGCCATAAGCCCTGTAATAAAAGGAGTTATTGAAATAAAAATTATAAGATAGTCATACCAATTTGTAAGAATTCTTACCTCAGGAAGAGCTAATCTTCTTAATATGATAAAAATAGTGCTTATAACGACAAGCCAAGTCAAAAAATCAGCTAAACCACCATTGATTGAAACAAAACTAAAGCCCAATTTCTCTTTAAGAAAAAGATTGTGTGCAAGAAGAAACAGAGGCACACAAACAGCTCCTATATGAAACGAGAAGAAAATAACGGTCATAAAAGGCTGTTTCCTCCACCCATGTGTTCCAAAAGGCATAATCCATTTGTATATCGAGCGTATAGCACCTTTCAAGCCTTCAACTGGATAGGCTTTATAAGCCACACGATCAAGATTCCACTGAAGCCCCCTGAAATACAAAACTGTGCGGACAATCATTCCAGTGAGACAGACGCCAAGAGCCAACCAGAACATGAAGCCTGTTATAAATTCATACATTAATAGTATCTCCTTTTGTTCAGAATGTTTTGTTCTTCTCATCTCTTCCGGTTAGAAAAAGCCAGAAAAGAGGCAGAGCTATCAAAAGTCCACCCATAATCAGATAGGTAATACCTTTGGTATGCACCATAAAATCTTGAAGAGTATAAAAGATGTGTTCCATTAATAACTATCTCCTAAATATATCTTTCCAGTTAAATAATTAATTACACATAATATGATTAATAGTTGAACTTTATCATCAGCTTAATCGTCATGGGAGTCAAGGTTTTGATTTGAATTATCATGTTTGTAATCAGGATGTTCGTAAAGTATCGGCATATAAGCTGTAATAAACCTATACACGACAATACCCAGAGTTACAATAAACACTGAAGTAGCGATCTCCATCCAGCTTGGAAAATAACGCTGCGATGAAGGCAGATGCCAGTTAAAAGCTATAAGAGAGATATTCAGCCGGTTCAATATAATGCCAAGAACGGCAAAAACAGAGGCAGTACGAGCAAGTTTTACATTTTTATCACGAGCAGCAACTGCATACATAAATGCAGGAACAGCGACAAAACCTATAAGTTCAAACAGAAACCAGACTCCCCATCCTGTAAAGAGGTAGTTCCAATTATTGTCAATAGCAAGACCTATCAGCTTAATGCCAAGATATCCCATCATCACAAATGAGGCAGCTTTGGAAAATCCTAAAACAACACCATCACTCTCGCTTAAGTGGGTATCGTCCATCTTATGATGAAGATATTTATGTGCAAGACTTCCCTCAAAAATTACCATTGACATACCTGCAAACATGCTTGAGATAAAAAAATAAACTGGAAGATAACCTGAATACCACAATGGGTGGAGTTTAGATGGAGCAATTAAAAAAAGAGCACCAAGCGAAGATTGGTGCAGTGTGGAGAGCACAACACCAAAAATAGTGAGAAGCATTGTTAAACCAACAACAAAACTGCGGATTTTTTTTAAACCAAGCCACTCAAATGCTGCGGGTGTAAACTCGATAAATAGAACATTAAGGTAGAGAAAAACGCATAGACCCACCTCAAATAACAACGATGATGTTCCTGGTGAGTAAAAAATCGGATATGGAAGCCTCCAAGGTCGTCCTACATCATAGTTAAGGGCAAATACAACCAAAGCGTAACCCAAAAAAGCTGTAAGGATTGCGGGTCTGACGGCAGAGTGAAATCTTTTAAGCCCAAATATATAACATGCTGATGAGGTTACATAGCCTCCTGCTGCAAGAGCAACACCGCAAAGAAGATCAAAGCCGATCCAAACTCCCCACGGATTATTGTCATCAAGATTTGTAACTGTACCAAGTCCGCCGAAGAAACGTGCAGCTGTCAGAAAAAAACCTATCACCAGTATAATGGCAGTAATAATATTAACCGGTGTCCACTCAATCTTTCTTATCAGGGGACTATTTATCAATCTGCTTTTTATAGAGATATTTTGCAGCGTCATCTATTGTTCCTCCTCTGATAGTTTTGCAGCTTTAGCTTCTGATGCCTTAGCAGCCTGATCCAATGCTTTTTTAACCTCTGCTTTAATAGCAATCTCTCTCTCTTTATTCATTTTTTTCTTAAGTTCTTCAAGTTTTAATGCCATCTGCTCTTGAGCATCTTCCTTTGCCTTTGCAACTGCCTCTTTCTGCTCCTCTTGTGCAATTTTATCCTTTCTTTTTGAGATAGCGTATATACCTGTCAAAAGTACTGGCCAAAGCCCCACAACAATAGGAACAGCAGATAGTGCGCCAGCAGTAAGTTCAGGAGCAGAGTTAGTTCCTAAATCTTCTCTCATCCCAACTTCGCTGAACCGGACTGGAGAGAGATAAAGCCAGCTTGTTCCTCCCATCTCATGTTCACCATAAATATGATCAACATACTTGTCAGGATATTTTTGAATCCTCATTCTCGCCTGTTTTATCAGCTCTTCCCTCTCTCCAAAGACCAATGCCTCTTTAGGGCATATCTCCACACACGCCGGAAGTTTTCCTTCTTGAATACGCGGAAGACATAAAGTGCATTTCATAACTCTTGGTGTTAATGGTTCATCATATTCATAAGTTGGAATGTTAAAAGGGCAGGCTACCATGCAATAACGACACCCAACACAAAGAGAGGCGTTATATGTTACTGCACCAGTTCTATCTTTTTTAAAGGCATTGACAAAGCAGGCAGATGCACAAGCAGGCTCAAGACAGTGGTTACACTGTTTCTTTACAAATAGACTGCCTGAACTGTTTATAATCTGTTTGCCGCCTCCTGACTCATCAACTCTATCTTCTTCTCCATTTCCTAATTGAGAATTAGCTGATTTATCAAAATCTCTTCTATTGAATTTATTGACAACCGTGTGTGTAGTAACGGTTGTCCGTCTCTCCTCTTCCAATACGCTCAAATCGTCAAATGGCTTATTAGGAGCAGGCATTGCATTCACCTCACTGCAAGCCTGTTCGCATTTACGACATCCAATACACTTTGTTATATCATGCAAAACACCAAAACTGCCGGGATAGCCTTTAAATTCCTTATTGGATGCACCATGAGCAACGGTTCCGGCAAGAGTTGCTGAACCTGCTGCCGCTCCGCCTATCCAGCCCAAAAATTTCCTTCGGGTAATTGTCATATTAATCCTCTATTTTTTGCTCAAGTATAAATTATGCTACCTTATTATTACCTTTGCCAGAGTATATGTTTATAAACTTGTTATTTCTTCTCTTTATGGCACTTGTTGCAATCAGTTGCCGCAACAGTCTCAATTTTCATATTTTGATGACAAGCAATACATTGACCGTGGTATGCTCCTTTAAGCCCAGGTCTGCCATCGCCTTTTACAGCTTCTGTTTTACCATGACATGAACCACATTTTTGAGGAGTCTCTGTAGGCAGACTGTTATGGTGGCATCCCATGCAAAGGGTTGTTTCATCACCATGAAAAGTCTGTGCCATACCGCTTTTTTCAATTCTTTTTTTAATTGAATTGATTACTTTTTTATGTGGAAAGTCTGAAGCCTCATATTTATCGCTAATATAACCGATATTGATCCGCTCAGGAATTTTGTCATCTGCAACTTTCTTAAAATTGCTATTACGCCCCTGAACTATTTTAGCTGCAGTCTCTGATATCGCAGCTGCATCTGCTGAAACCAAATTAAGTGCCTCAGCATCCACTTCATGGCATGTAGAGCAGCTCTTGTCATTATCTGCAAATGATTTACTTGGCATTTGAGAGTGGCAGCCAGCACAGTCAGAAAGTTTTTTATAGTTATTATGGCAGCCAATACAACTATTATCGCTTTTAGGATCGTGCATTACCTTCTCAAGTTTAACAAATGCTCCTTTTTCATTACCAGCAACCGTATGGCACTCTTTACAACTATCCAAGCTCCCGTGATGGCAGGTTCTACAGTTTTTAGAGGATTTCTCATGTTCCTGATGGTTAAAAGCAACCGGCTTCATGTGAGTTTTTACAATTTTATTAAGCTCTTCAGGCTTTAAGGCATCTACATTAGAAGAGGTAGATGCAGAATCTGCTGGTGGTGCAGATGGAACACTCCAACCTGCCATTATCGTTACATCTGGCTGCTCTCTTTTCAGGCGTGGCACATCTTGAAGTTTCTCAATTTTTTTCCGCTGCTCAATATCGTGGCAGCCCTTGCAGTTTATTGGACCTGCAAAGTTCTTCATCTCAACAAGGTGGCAGTTTACACAGCTATCATGGGATACGTTACGCATGGAGTCAGCTTTACCAATTTTAACATCCTTGTGGCAGTAAAAACATGAATCCTCTTTCCCTTTTTCGTAAAATATCTTCTCTGTTTTTTCGTCATAGCTGTGATGGCAAGCTCCGCAATTCGGCTCTTTTTCTCCACTAACTGTTGGCTCTTGTACTTTCTTTATGCCAACTATATTCTTTGCCTTTTCATGGCGGTAGTGGAGAGACTTATCAAAGTCAATTGGACTCCATGTTGAATCAGCAAAAGACTTAGTACTATGGCAATCTCTGCACTGAGCTTTTAGAGGACCACTTTGCTTCCCCGATCTTTTTGCTTCATCATGGCATGAAATACAGTTGTCATGGTAGATTGCCATATCAGTCTCGGTAGTTGTATCTTTAAGACGTTTGAACTTAAAAACAAATCTCTCATCATCCTTTAAGTGACAGACACTACAATCGTTCTCCTTTACTTGTTCAGTATGGAGATCATGTAAAAATTCTACTCCCGGCATCTGTTCTCCACCCGGAATAGTTGGGAGGTTAATTAAAATAGTATCTGACCTCCCTTGTTTGAGTTCCCCTGTGTTACTGCCATAAATGGTCGTCTGCTCCATAAACAGCAATAGAAGCAAGGTTGTACAGCACAGACAAATCAACCTCAGAGATAAACTTTTTTTAGACATGGTTATTTCCTCTTGTTGAATCATGAAATTTGACGGTTTTTTGTACCTTAAAATTATTTAGGAGGGAGCATAATAAAGTATATCCATACTTTATTAGTATGAATTACCTTTAAAAGAGTTCTGAAACCTTGTCAATAAAAAAACAACTTAAAAGTCAACTGTTTTTTGGTCTGTTTTTTCGTCCAAACGTGATTCCAAGTTTCTTCATCCTTTTTCTTAAGGTAGATGGGTTTATATCAAGCAACTTAGCAGCCCCTTTCCCCCCCTCTACCCTACCATTACAAATTTTAAGAGCATCTTTAATATGATTTGCAATAACATCATCAAGTGAAGAGAGTTTTTTCTCCAAACCTAAGTTATAGCTAATAGATATATTGCTATCATCGTTGTTAATGGTATCAGATTCGGGGATAGCTGAAACATCTTCTGAAGATACATCAAAAAACTCTGATTTGACCGATTGTTTACCATCTTGTGGGTTTGCTATCTCCCTAAAAAAAAGATTTTCTCCCTGTTCAAGTATAAGGGAACGCTCAACTAAATTTTCAAGTTCTCTAATATTTCCAGTCCAATGGTAATTCATAAGACGTTCCATTGCTTCAAAAGAGGGTTTAGGAATAACTTCTCGCTTCATCTCTCCTGATTTTTTTAATATAAAATGGTGAACAAGATCAGGTATATCCTCTCGTCTTGCTCGTAACGGAGGAATTGTGATTGGAAAGACTCTAAGCCTAAAAAATAGATCCGCCCTAAATTTTTTCTGGTGCATCATCGTCTCAAGATTTCTATGAGTAGCTGCAATTACCCTGATATTTATCTTTATTGTTTCACTTCCTCCAACTCTATCAATCTCCTTTGTTTGAAGCACACGCAGAAGACGAATCTGTGCATCTTTTGAAAGCTCTCCTATCTCATCTAAAAAAAGAGTTCCACCTTGAGCACGCTCAATTCGTCCTCTTTTTGTATTAACTGCCCCTGTAAAAGCACCTTTTTCATACCCGAAAAGCTCACTATCAATAAGAGAGGCTGGAATTGCACCACAATTTACTTTAATAAACGGACGATCTTTACGTAAAGAGAGATTATGAATTGCGTTTGCAATAACCTCTTTTCCAGTTCCAGTCTCTCCAAGCAGAAGAACAGGGCTGTCAAGCGGAGCAACTTGATGAACCATACGCATCACATCTTTTAAACCACCATCTGCACCGATAACCTTTTCGCCTGAAATTTTATTGAGTTCCTCTTGCAGATACCTGTTATCATCAGCAAGCATCTCTTTAAGATTTTTAAGTTCTCTGTATCTTAAGCTGTTTGTTAATGCAATGGCACAAGGTTTACTCAAAAGTTTTAAAAGGTTGACATGTTCTTGAGAGAATTTTTCTTTACCATTATTAAAAACTGAAAAGACACCAAGCATTGTTCTATCTAAAACAAGATCCAGAACCACAGCAGACAGCTCTAATGCATTCATTCTTTGAGCAACTGGCGAAGCAACAGGATCATCTGCAAGCCTATCAATTACCCTTATCCTTACAGAACGTTGTGCTTCAATCTGCATAATTGCCTGTTGACTCAGTTTTATCTTTACAGACATGATTCTTCCAGCTTCAGGAGTCGCATACGCAACAGTTTCAACAACTCCCACATCCCTATGATAGACATGAAAACCCATCTGATCTGCTGGTATAAATTGACGAATGTACAGAAGACATTGATGTAAAGCCCTCTCAATCTCAAGGCTTCCACATATTTTGAGAGTCGCCTCTCTGAAGAAATCTTTTTCATCTAATTGCATAATTTTTAGCCCTTAATGTTTTTATGATACTCTATTTTATTTTGGATATCATCAAAATGCAAATTCTACTCTCTTGTTCTTTGAATATGAACAAAGTTAATGATTACTCCCGTGCTATTTTCCAGTTTTTTAATCTTACAGATAAACTGGAAAATAGCACATTATTTTTCTTTGCTATAGCGTAGAAAAATATAGGTTGTTTTATAATTATCTGTTTTTATAATATTTATTTGTATGGCATTTTTTTTGCTTTTCTAATTTCCACTTTTTTAAATTTATTAAATTTTTCAGTAAATATTTAGTATTCAAATAATTATTAGTAATTGTTGATAATATTTTATCAACGCTAAAATAGGCATAAGGAGATAGTAAATAATATGGCACAAGTAGTTGCAGATAGAAGAGATGTCGATTTTGTTCTACACGAGCAGTTAAATGTTGAGAGTTTAAGCAGATATGAAGAGTTTGCAGATTTTAACAAAAAGACCATTGATATGGTTGTCTCTGAGGCAAGAAATCTTGCACTTAAAGAGCTTTTCCCGCTTTTAAAAGAGGGTGATGAAGAGGGATGTAAGTTTGAAAACGGTGTTGTGAATGTTCCAAAATCATTTCACAAGGCTTACGCTCTTTTTAGAGAGGGCGGCTGGATTGCCATGAGTGATGATCCCAAATGGGGTGGTCAAGGTATGCCTGCAACAGTTGCTTTGGCTGCAAACAACTATTTTAACGGCTCTAACTACCCGTTTATGCTTCACAATATTTTAGCCCATGGTGCTGGTAAACTTGTTGAGAAATTTGGCACTGAAAAGCAAAAGAAACTCTATCTTAAAAAGATGTATTCAGGTGAGTGGGGTGGTTCTATGCTTTTAACAGAGCCTGAAGCTGGTTCTGATGTTGGAGCACTTACCACAAAAGCTGTCAATAACGGTGATGGAACATACTCAATAACTGGCAATAAAATATTTATCTCAAGCGGAGAGACTGATCTTGTGCCCAACATTATCCACCCTGTTCTTGCAAGGATAGAGGGTGCTCCTGCTGGTACTGGTGGGATATCACTGTTTCTTGTTCCTAAGATTTGGGTGAATGATGACGGCTCTTTAGGGGAGCGTAATGATATCGTCTGCACAGGCATTGAAGAGAAGATGGGCATTCACGGCAGCCCGACTTGTTCAATGGCTCTTGGAAGCAAAGGGGTTTGCAGAGGAACCCTTTTAGGACAGGAGAACAAGGGAATGAGTGCCATGTTTGTAATGATGAATGAGGCACGCCTTCATGTTGGAATGCAGGGTTTTTCATGTGCATCTGCTTCATATCTAAACGCTTTGAATTATGCAAGAGACAGAGTTCAAGGAAGAAGCCTTACAGAAACAGATAAAAATGCAACTGGTGTTCCAATTATTCGCCACCCTGATATTAGACGTATATTACTTACAATGAAATCAAATTCTGAAGCAATGAGAAGTATCCTTTTTTATACTGGCTTTATGGAAGATATGGTAAAGTTAAGTAAAACTTCAGAAGATAAGCTAAGATATCAAGGGCTTATTGATGTTTTAATTCCTGTAGCAAAAGGTTATGTAACTGACAGAGCTTTTGAGATGTGTAGCCTTGGAGTTCAAGTTTTTGGCGGATATGGATTTACAAAAGAGTATCCTCAAGAGCAGCTTTTAAGAGATTGCAAAATCACACAGATATACGAAGGGACAAACGGCATTCAGGCTATGGATCTTTTAGGAAGAAAACTTGGTCTTAACAAGGGTCAGGCTTTTACAAATCTATTAGATGAAGTAGAAAAGACAATTAATAGTGCAAAAGAGTTTAATACGCTTAAAAATTTGGCAGAGCAACTTGAACTAAATGTTTCTAAATTAAAAGAGGTTGGACAAAATTTGATAGAAAAAATGAGAGCTGGCGAAGTTTTAAACGCTTTTGCCAATGCTCACCCATTTCTTGATGTTACAGGCGACACAATTATGGCTTGGATGCTTCTTTGGAGAGCAGTTATTGCAACAGAAAAACTTAAAAACAATCCACAGAGTAAAGATATTGCATTTTATGACGGGCAGCTTAAAAGCGCCCAGTTTTACATCAATTCTGTTATGCCTGTCTCTCTTGGTAAGATGGCTGTTATTATGTCAGGCGATACAGCAGTTATTGATATAGAAGAAGACTCATTTGGTCCAAGATAACTTAACAAAGAATAAAATCTTAATATATACAACTCGTAGAGACACATAGCCGTGCGCCTCTACTTAATATAAAAATAGAATAAAACTTTAATTTTGAGGATATTATAATGAAAGATGTAGTTATTGTTTCAGCTTGTAGAACTGCTATTGGCACATTTGGCGGAAGTATGAAAGATTTGAATGGTGCATATATTGCAAGCATTACCATGAAAGAGGCTATAAAAAGAGCAAATATTGATCCTTCAATGATTGATGATATCAGATACGGTTGCTGTTTAGAGCACCACGATACCCTTAACGTTACACGAGTTGCAGCACTTATGGCAGGCATACCAGATACAGTACCAGCTGCTACTATCAATCGTGTATGTATTTCTGGTATGGAAGCTACTATATCAGGCATGGCAATGATTCAGGCTGGAATGGCTGATATCATCTTATCAGGCGGAGTAGAACACATGTCTGGAGTTCCCTATACAGTGCCTAATGCAAGATGGGGATGTCGCCTTCAAGATCAGCAGTTTGTAGATGCTATGATTCACGCACTTCACTGTGGCTCTCATATTCTTCCATTTGGTGCAGATACACCCTTAAACACGTCAGAGGCACCAGCAAGTCTTTTTATGGGTAAACCTTACATAATGGGGCACACCGCAGAATTTGTGGCTCAGCAATATGGAATATCAAGAGAAGAGATGGACGAAGTTGCACTCAGAAGCCACAATAATGCAGAAAGAGCAACTAATGACGGTTCATTTAAAGAGGAGATAGTACCGGTTGAGGTTCCACAAAAGAAAAAATCCCCTCTGATTTTTGATAAAGATGAACATTTTAGACCCGGAATAACAATGGAGCAGCTTGCTAAACTTCCGCCAGGTTTTATTCCAAAAACAGGAAAGGTTACTGCTGGCAACTCAAGCGGTATAAATGACGGCTCGTCAGCCATGATCATCATGTCAGCAGAAAAGGCAAAAGAGCTTGGACTTACCCCAATTGCAAGAATAAAGGCAACTGGAATTGGTGCATGTCATCCAACTGTTATGGGTATATCTCCTGTACCTGCTGTTAAAAATCTTATGCAAAAAAGCGGTCTTGCTCTTAACGACTTTGAATTGATAGAAGTTAATGAGGCTTTTGCAGCACAATATATTGGTTGCGAAAAAGAGCTTGGACTAAACAGAGAGATTACAAACGTCAATGGTTCAGGTATTGGTCTTGGGCACCCTGTAGGCTCAACCGGTTGTAGAATTATGGTAACTCTTATCCATGCCATGAAAAATAGAAAGAAAAATCTTGGAATGGCAACCCTCTGCGGAGGCGGCGGTGTTTCAATGGCTTGTGCAATAGAGATGATTTAGTTCTTACAAAAGCAGAGGAGATAACATAATTTCTCTGCTTTTTATTTATTTTGTTGTTGGAGTTAATTTTTTTCAAACTAACAAATAATATCAAACAAGGAGACAAGGCATGTCAAGTTCAGCATCACCGCTTTCTAAGCAGGATAAAGAGAGATACAGCGTTATAAATAAAGAGAACATTGATTTTATAATGGAGCGGAATAACTCTATTAATCGATGGGTTATCGCAGATATGCTCCGAAGAACAGCGTACCATTTTCCAGATAAAAACGCCCTTATCTTTAATGATATTGTCCGTACATACTCTGAACTTGAAGATGAGTGCAATCAGGTTGCAAATGCCCTTGTTGATTTAGGAATAAAAAAATATGACAGAGTTGCTATTCTTGCCCACAACACGCACCACCACGTAATAACATGGATGGGGTGTGCAAAGGCTGGTGCAATCTATCTTGCTGTCAACTATCTGCTCGGTGGCGATGATATAGCCTACTGCATCAACCACTCTGAAAGCAAAGTCTTTATTGTTGAAGACTCGCTCTATCCGCAGGTTGCATCTGTTCTTGAGAAGATGCCCACCGTAAAAACTGTTATTTGGTCTAATCAGGGCGAAAACAAACCGTCTCCAGATAAAGATAAGTTTATTGATTTTAACAATTGGTATAAAAAATATCCTAAAACTGCACCAAATATTGTATTAAGAATTGAAGACCCTGTTCAGATGACCTACACCAGCGGAACAGAATCTCTTCCCAAAGGCGTTATAATAAGTAATCAATCTTTGATTGCTGAATATATGGGCTGCATTATTGACGGAAAATATGAGAGCAGCGATGTCAATATAAATGCACTTCCGATTTACCACTGTGCCCAGCGTGATGTATTTATGAATCCAATATTCTGGTTAGGAGGCACAAATATCTTTATGGGTCCAAATATAGGACTTATTCTTGAGAATATAGCAAAATACAAAGCCACAATGTTCTTTGCTCCGCCTACTGTCTGGATTGGAATGCTCCGCCACCCTGATTTTGCCAAACACGATCTCTCAACTCTTTGTAAGTGCTACTACGGTGCATCTATTATGCCTCGCGAAATTTTAAGAGAGCTTCTTGAAAAATTCCCAAAAGCAGGTGTCTATAACTATTATGGACAGACAGAGCTTGCCCCGTACCACACCATTTTAAAGGCAGAAGATGCAATGTCAAAGATTGGTGCTGCTGGTATGGCTGGGCTTCATATGGAGTCAAGAATTGAGGATAATGATGGAAATCCCATAACAGAGGTTGATGTTCCAGGAGAGATATGCGGCAGAGGTGCGCACGTTATGACCATGTACTTTAAAGAGCCTGACAAGACAGAAGCAGCTATGAAAGGGGGCTGGTTTCATTCCGGAGATTTAGGTGTGCTTGATAAAGATCGCTACATAACTGTTGTGGATCGCAAAAAAGATATGATCAAAACCGGCGGAGAAAATGTTGCATCAAGAGAGGTTGAAGAGGCAGTATATCTCCACCCTGCTGTTGAAGAGGTTGCAGTTGTAGGCGTATATCACCCAAAATGGATAGAGGCAGTAACAGCAGTTATAAAACTTAAAGCAGGACATACAGTTACAGAAAATGAGATGATGGACCACTGCAAGGCAAAGCTATCTTCATTTAAAATACCCAAGAAGATAATATTTGTTGATGAACTTCCTAAGACCCCGACAGGAAAAATATTGAAAAGAAACATGAGAGAGAGTTATAAAGATATCTTTTGAAAATAGAGGTTGGATTAAGAATTAATAAACCAGCCAAATGGTAAAAAAATATAAATCGTAGAATAAGGAAAGAATTAATGGAAATTAAAAAAGTATGTGTGTTAGGTGCAGGACTTATGGGCAACGGTATTGCTCAAATATGTGCACAGGCAGGATATGAAGTTGCTTTACGAGATATAGAAGAGCGTTTTGTTGATGGCGGAATGTCAACAATAAAGAAGAATCTTGAGAAAGGCGTTAAAAAAGGGAAGATGGCTCAAGGTGAAATGGACGCAATTTTATCAAGAATTAAACCTACAATCTCTTTAGAAGAGGCTGCAACTGGTGCTGATATTGTGGTTGAAGTTATAATTGAGGTTATGGATGTTAAAAAGAAGGTATATACTGATCTTGCTAAAATTGTCCCTTCCCACTGCCTATTTTTTACAAACACATCAGGATTAAGTATAACAGAGCTTGCTGCTGTAACAGATCGTCCTGATAAATTTATCGGCACTCATTTTTTCAATCCTGTTCCAGTTATGAAACTCCTTGAGATTATAAAAGGATACCAGACATCTGATGAGACTCTTGAGATCGCAAAACAGTGGGGTAAAAATCTTGGCAAAGATGTAATTCTTGTAGATGAAGCTCCTGCATTTGCGGTCAACAGAATTTTGTGTCCAATGATAAATGAGGCGTTTCTTGTATTAGGCGAAGGTGTTGCCTCTGCTGAAGATATTGACAAAGGAATGGTTCTTGGCTGCAACCATCCAATTGGTCCTCTTGCACTCTCCGATCTTATTGGTCTTGACACTCTGCTTCGTGTTATGGAAGGGCTTCATAAAGAGATGGGCGATAAATATATGCCTGCTCCATATCTTAAAAAATTGGTTAGAGCTGGACGATTTGGCAGAAAGACAGGAAAAGGGGTTTATGATTATTCTTAAGTTAAAGATTCTGGTCACAAATTAGTAAAAATAAAGAGTAGTGAACTTAAAGAAGAGATTAATGATAACCTTTTCAAGATCGATTGATCATAAAATAATTTGGTAAAGAGTTGGTAAAGTTATAAAACTTAGAACAATTCCCATTCCAACTAATGCAGCGGTAAGAGCAGGAGATAGATTTGCAATTATTGCAACTGCTCCTGCTGAAATCATTGGAGGCATACCAGCCTCAAAAATTGATACATCAACAACATCTCCTTCCAACCCGACTATTTTACACACAAATAGAGCCATTAGTGGAGAAGCAACAAGTTTTATAGCTAAACCTATAAACATTGGAGGTATTAGGCTTCTATCGATACGAAGTGATAACTGAAATCCAACCGCAATCATTACAACTGGTACCAGTGTAGAGGAAAGCTTTGTTAAGATATCTATAAAGAGTTGTGGATAAGATATTGATTTAATACTTAAAGCAAATATTAGGGATATAAAGGGAGGAAATGAAATAACCTTTTTACAAATAAACTTTAGCGAAGGTTTCATATCTCCTGCTCCATAAAAGGCTATAACCACAGAGCCATAAGTTGCTAAAGCTAAAAAAGAGCCAAGTTGATCGTATAAAATTGCATAAGGCACAGACTCCTCACCAAAAAAAGCTGTAACCATAGGTACTCCAAGAAAAGATGTGTTACCCAATGGAACTAAAAGAAGAAGAGAGCCTGTAATAGGGCGATCCCATTTAAAGATAGCGGAAAGACCAATTACCAATCCTGAAGAAAAAAGAATCATTGCCCACGGCATTAATCCCGGAACAAGTAGAGCAGATGAAAATACCAATTTGGGTATATTTAGTAGAATTAATGCTGGAAGAGAGATGTATATTACAAACAGATTTAATATCTTTCCAGTCTCAATAGAAAAATCGGGAATATATTTTAAAGCCATTCCAATAAGGAGAAAAGCTATTGTAACTGCAAAGTTTTCCATACTATTTATCTGAACAACTAACCTAATTAATGCGTTAAATTAAAAAAAGTGGACAGATCAAATAACTGTTTCTGCTAACTGTTTCTGCCCACTTTTTTAACCGCTATTATTTATCACTATTACAATTTAGCAGCACCACAAAAGGGAGAAAATTAGCCTTGAACTACCTCAGCTTTAATGATGGTAATAGGTTCATTAGGAACATCATCATGTCCCGCTCTGCTGCCAGTTGTAACCTGTTTAATCTTATTTACAACCCCCTGCCCTTTTACAACTTTACCAAATACTGTGTAACCCCAACCTTGAGGAGTTTTGGAAGAAAAATTTAGAAAATCATTTTTCTTAACATTAATAAAAAATTGGGACGTTGCGCTATGTGGATCCATGGTCCGTGCCATTGCTACTGTATAAGCATCATTTTTAAGTCCATTGTCAGCCTCATTAGAAATTGGCTCACGAGTGGGTTTTTCTTTCATATCAGCAGTCATTCCCCCGCCTTGAATCATAAAACCATTTATAACTCTATGAAAAATAGTTCCATCGTAATGTCCTTCATTTACATAGGAGATGAAATTTTCAACTGTTTTTGGAGCTTTTTCGGCATCAAGCTCTAAACATATTTCACCCATACTTGTTTCAAGTCTTATCATTTTTATTCCTCTCAATTTTTTATATGAATTTTAATTCTCTTATTTAAATAGCCACAATTGAAAAAAAACTATATTTGTATCCTATCATTTTAGATAAGGGCAGATGGAAGAATTATTGAACCGATTTTATCTTTTAATTCTAATAATTCCGATTTTTCAGAATTGAGAACTTTAAATAAAGTTTCAGGAATTCCTTTATCCTTTGAATACGCATCAATTTGAAGGTCTAACCGCTTTACAATATTATCAACATAAAGGGAAAACTGTTTTTCATAAAGTTCAACAGGATACTCTTTATTGATAATTTCAGTAAACAGTTTTTTAAGGTCTTCATACTTTGGTATATATCCAATAGGAGTCTCAATTATTTCCACTTCATTGTGAGCGTAACGCTCAAGCCATGCAAGCCAGACCTTTACATCCCGTTTTTCACCAAGAAGTTTGTTTGACTCCCCGCCTCTTGCCTTGTCTGTCAAAAAGTAGTTTAAACCAGCCATTACTGGTTTTTTGTCAGGTGCAATTAAAGGGTTGCCAAAGAATTTGAACTGAGCATCCATATAATCTCCAAGAGAGCCCGGAATAAATGGTGCATTTGCCCAAGGTGCTCTTTTTACACCGCTTACCCCAACTTCTGTTGCAGTTGCTGCTGATACTATACACGCTCCAAGCACTACACCTTGCTCAGAATTTTTTGCAACCCAAACTGGAGGCATTGTATCGCTGTCTCTTCCACTGTAGGTAAAGATTCTTGCTTCAACACCATTTGGATTTTCAGCTTCAGGAGAGTAGTTGGCAAGAGCCGATGACGATATAGTGCACCTTGAGTTAGGGTGAGACATTGGGACAGCTTTCCCATTGGTATCAACCATACCTTTATGCCATTTACCCTGAAAATTTACTCCACTTTCAGGAACTTCTTCTCCATTTCCAACCCAGTGAGGAACACCTTTGTCATCTATAAGAACATTTGACCAGATAACCTCAACTCCGGGTTTTCTTAAATTCTCCATAAGCATTGGATCGCCTTCCCAGTTGACATCCTCTACAATACCAAAAATTCCACACTCAGGATTTATTGCCCGTATTGAGCCATCTTCTGCAATCCACATCTGTGCAAGATCATCACCAACAAAATGGTTTCCAGCCATCGCTGTCGTTGTTTTTCCGCACCCGCTTGGGGCTGCACCAACACACCATGTTACCCTAAAGTTACCTGAAGGGTCTTTTAAGTTACTATACTTTCCACTCCCCTTAGGTCCATTGATTCCAGTAATAAACATGTGCTCCGCGACTTCTATACCGCACTTTTCATAGACAGACATGTCAACTGCAAAGCGATGGTTTCCTTTTTTAAGGAGAAGGGTATTGCCAGCATAAGTACATTTAAAACTATATGTAGTTCTGTAATGCCTATCCATCAATACACGAGCATTAGGAAGGTCTTCTGGTCTATTTTGCCCCTCACTGTGGATATTTGTAAAAAAATGTCCTTGTCTTATAACTTCACGATTAAAGGCAGAGTAAGCATTTCTATAAAGAATTTCAGCACTGTGGGCAACATAAGCAGAGCTTGTAATCTCAATTGCAGGATTAGAAGCCTTTGCTCCAACAGGTCCTCTCATGTAAAAACCAACAATCATAATCTTGCCTTGCATGATATTGGTAAGATTTTCTCCAATCTCTTTAAGGGCAGTTTCACGATCCATCCTTTTGGCAAGAGAGCTTACATCTTCAAAGTCATCTACAATATAAAAGGTTCTATCAACAATCCTACCCTGTTCCTGACTAAGATCAAAATGAATTGTATGATTTTTCATTGCAAGCGGAGTCTCTTCACCCTTTTTAAGTGCAAGTTCACGAACAAATTGTCTATCTGCCTCATCCCCCGTATTAATAAAAACTGAGTCGGGGTGGCATATAACAATAGAACTGGCAACTTTACGCCTGACATCAATATTGGTGATAGCTTCCATTTTAGAATACTGCTCATCATCCATATATTGTCTAAAAATATTATTTACATCTTCACTGGATTTAATATTAGCAAGCTGTTCTGCAATATCAGCTCCTGCTTTCTGTTCCACCTTATTAACCATTTCTTTTGCGTCCATTCCTGTTTTTTATAAAAAAATAACCAGTAAACAATCAGCCATTAAAGCCCAAATAGTTTAGATACAATTAGTTACTTCTAATCTGTTTTCCAGAAATCTCTACTCTCCTGAAGAATCTCCTCAATACCATCGTCTTTAGTTAAAATATTCAATTCTTCAATAGCAGAAATATCTTCGCTCTCCTCTCCAGCCATATCTCCAAGAATATCTTCATCTTCAAGTGAAGATATATCATCAAGAAGCTCATCATCATCAATAAGTTGATCAGAGTCCACTTCTGATCCAATCGAAGAGTCACCATTGTAGTCAAGTTCGGAGTTAATATCTGAATCTAATTTAATGTCAGAAGCGATATTTTCAGAGGATGCCTCAAGGTTCAGTTCATCTATAATATCATCATCTATATTATGATTTTCTTTTACATCAGAATTACTATTATCTTCATAAAAAAGAGGATCTTTATCAAAAATGTAGTTCCCTTTTCTATCAAACATTATTGGTATCTCTGTTTTTAATTGAACATCTAACCTAAATGCAATTGCTCCTCCATGAACAACAATTTCTCCACCACTAACGTCAAAAGATAAAGCACCATCTTTAATATCAAAAGAAGATGATTTAATCTTATTAAGAAAAACCTCCTTAATAGCATTCCAGTCAAGATCATCCTTAATAGCTTCAATCAAATCTCTTTCACCTGCTTTTATGACATCTGGATCTGTGACTTTCAATCCCCACTCCTTTTTGTAGTTAATTAAATATTATCGAATGGATACCTTTCTTTAAAAAAGAGACTATTTATTGAAAAATCTATCTGCAAAAGTTGTGTTTATAAATTTTTCCAGATCAATTAATCTTCCAATCTCCATAACATCATGCATATATTTTTGTATTACGTCAAAGTCATCCACTACAGGATAGAGATCATCCATTCTAATTGCCAAAGGTTGAGAAAATACCTTCTCTAAAACTTTTGTATTCAGTCCAAGCTGTCCATCAGGGTCAAGAAACTTTACAGCAATATCAGCGGCTCTCACTTTGTCATCCTCAACATAGAGACCAGTATCAATTAGCAGCTCTACAAACTCTTGAACAGCATCAGGATATTTATCAATAAAATCTTTTTGCATAGCAACAATGCAGCAAGGATGTTTATCCCATCTTGAGGCAGATATAAACTCAAGATTTCCGATTTCAGTTGCAATTGCCTTTGTGGCAATTGGCTCTGCAACCATAAATCCTGCAACATCTTCGTTCTCTTTCATAATACCGGGCATCTTGATTGGGGGCACAACCTCAAATCTTACATTAATTGCCTTTTTACCGGGGACACCTGGTTTTAGTCCAAGCTCTTTTAAAAACTGATGTGCTAACATGTGGTGAATAGACATCTTATGTGGAATATCGACTACTTTGTATTTATAGAAACTTTGCAACGAATCAAAACGGGGATCGTAGTTGCGACTTCGCACAAAAGTACTACCGTTTTTGTGAGCAAGAAGGACAAGTTGGATAGGAGAGTCGTAGGCAAATAGATCCATAGCAATAGGTGCAAGTACAAATGCACAGTCAAGCTCACCACTTTCAAGACCTTCTTGTATGGGATTCCAACCCGGTTTTCTCTCAGTTTTAAGTTGAAAATATTTTGGTGTAACTTCTCCAGTCTCTATTCTATGTTTCAAGGCTCCAAGTGCAAGGTGATCTGTAATTTGAATATGAGCAACTGTAAGTTCAACCTTTCCATCAATAACATTTCTCTTTTTAGGTCCAGCAACAGTAACGGCCTCTGGAGCAAAAACTTTATATATAGCCTCTTTAATCTGATTTGAATCAAAAGGCTTTGGAACATGAGCATTTCCTTTTGCCTCATAAATGGCAATCTGCTGCCCCTTATCAGCCTGGGCAGTTGCCATTATAAACGGAATATCTTGATATGGAGGTGTCTGCCTTATCCATTTAAGAAACTCTAAACCATCCATTCGAGGCATATTCCAATCACTTATAATCAGTTCAGGCTTTGATTCCTGAACTTTCTTTGTAGCATCAAGCCCATCTACAGCCATAACAATATTATCAAAACCAGCTTTGTTAAGCATCTGTTTGAACATGATGCGCATAGTGCCGGAATCATCTGCTATCAGAATTTTTATTTTCGGATCCACTGCCATAAAAAAGCTCCTTGATTTTTATATCTTGAAAATAGAATATTTTATATATTCAAAAATTAAGCAATAATGAGGTAAATATTACAATAAAAGTGCGATTACAACAATTTAAACTCAAACTATCTAAAAAATGCGATAATCTTTACTCAATCCATGCCCGAGTGAATGAGACCTGAATCGTCTGAAATATTTTGTCTAAAGAAAAACCTATAATACCAATTGCAACAATAATAGCCATCAAATTGTTATATGACATTGTATCTCTTGCATCATTTATAAGATAACCTAATCCGCTTGCAACTCCTAAAAACTCTGCCGGAACAAGTACAATCCAAGCAACTCCAAGAGCCAATCTAATGCTTGCCATAATATCTGGCAGAGATGCTGGAATGATTATTGTACGAAATATCTGAAAATGATTTGCCCCTTGATTCATAGCCATCTTTATCCATTTAGGATTTACATTAGCAGCACCTGAGGCTGTATTTAAAATAATGGGCCATACAGTTGCCATTACTATAAGAAAGCAGATCGCAGATTCAAACCCAGTAAACAGAATAAGGGCAACTGGCATCCATGCAAGAGGACTTACCATTCTTAAAAATTGGACTGGGGCATACGTAATATTCCTTAAAATAGGATAGAATCCTGTAACAAGCCCAAGAGGAATTCCAATAAAAGCGGCAATTGATATACCTATAAATACTCTACTCAAACTTGCCTCCACAGATGACCAAAATCTTGCGTCCAGTGCGAGGTTATAGAGAGCTTTGAACGTTGGGATAGGAAGAAAATCTTTAAAATGGTTAAGCTCGCTAAATTGGGCATCTCCGTTAAACAAGCTAAAAAATGCAACTTCTCCAGATAAAACTGAGGGGAGTAAAAAAATCGAACCAGCCATAAACCAGAATAGCAGAAGAATAAGTATCCCTAAAAATTCAAATTTAATATTTTGTGATTTATGACGGCGTTTTTTATCAACCAATTTCAATGACCTCTTCACGTTGAAAGTAGTTATTGTCAATATTATTATCAGTATCATGCTCAAAAGAGCCGTAAATACTCATATCTTTCATCGCTTTTTTCACAAATGTGTCATCAACAAGTTCTGCTGTTGCTAAAGCAGGATCAAGAGACTGAAGAAAATCTGAGTCTCCCTCAACCCTTGTCTTTGCCATCTGGCTTACAATAAACTTTGTTGCAGATGGATATGGATATGGCTGAAACCCGATTCTACCGATATTCCATTCAGGGTGCATGATGGGACGAGGTTTTGACCCTGAAAGATACTCCTTAAGATCATAACCTGTAAACACACGCAATAAGACATCTTCATTTACAGGAAGATAGCCCTCTCCTTTGTCACGACTTAAAATATGAGCAGCTTTGTCAGGGTTCTTTGTGCACCATAATTGTGCTCTGACAACCGCATTTATAGCTTTTTGAATCTTATCAGGTTGCTCTTTTATTAAATTTTCATTAGAGACAACAACACAACAAGGGTGATTTTTCCAGATATCTCCTGTAAAACGAACTATTCTTGCTTTAATTTTCATCTCTGCAAGTGCATTAAACGGCTCTGCAACAATAAATCCATCCATCTTTTTTCCAAGAAGTGCTGGAGGCATCTCAGGCGGTGGCAGAACAAATAGATTTACCTCATCTGGTGCAATTACAGCACCTTGTGGCTTAATAACAGGCTTAAGCCCTTTTGCTATAATTCCCATCTGCACCATGTAATTGTGGGTAGAATACCATGAAGGTACAGCAACCTGTTTACCACCTAAATCTGCAAATCCTTTTATATTAGAATTCCCATCAACTGTCAGTGCACTGCCATTGGTGTGATCCCATGCAAGAACCTTAACTGGAATATTTTGTCTAAACCGCATCCAAATAGGTATAGGAAACATCAAATGAGTAAAGTTAAATTGACCTCCAATGAAAGATTCAGTAAGAACTGTCCACGATCTTACCATAACAGGTTTTTGAACAGTCAGCCCCTCTTCCTTAAAAAAACCGAGCGAGTATGCAATTAAAAGAGGTGTTGCATCTGTTATAGGGATATAGCCAATTTTTAACTCTGCTCTCCTATCTGAGGCAGATGCACAGATAGGAGATAATAAAGTATTAGTTAAGAGTGAAGAGCTAAATGTTGCTCCAGCTCCGATAGTTATAGCAGCACTTTTTTTTATAAACGAGCGTCTGTCTATAGTATTACCCATAATAACAATCTCCTGAACGGGGGCTAAAATCCCTTACGCTTTAGATGGATTTAGTAGTAAATAAATTGTGAAATTATTAGTTTAAAAATAGTACTCAAAAAAATACTATTTAAAGAATCTTCTACTACCTACATGTGCCTGTTTCAAATTTGATAATATCTCTGCTCTATACTCCTTGAATGATGGTGTATTTATATTTCTTGGATATGGATCGTCAATATTATATATTCCGCTTACAGAACCGGGGTAGCCTCCAAGTAGAACAATCTTATTTCCAAGAAGTATAGCCTCATTTATATCATGGGTTACAAAAACTGCTGTAAACCTTTCACTAAGCCATATATTTATTAACTCTTCTTGTATGTGTGCCTGAGTAAAAGTATCTAACGATGCAAAAGGTTCATCAAGAAGAAGTATATCTGCACGACCAACTAAGGCTCGTGCAAGACAGACTCTCTGTGCCATCCCAAGTGAGAGAGATATAGGTTTAGCATTCTCAAATCCTGAAAGTCCCATAATCTCGATAAACTGATAGACACGGTAATCAAGATTTTCAATATCCCCACGAATGCGACAGCCATAAGCCACATTATCTTTCACAGTAAGCCATGGTATAAGTACAGGTTGTTGAAAAAGCATTGAGCGTGAAGGATCAATACCATTAACCTTTACATCATCTACAAAAACTTCTCCAGATGTAGGAAGTTCAAGTCCAGCTACAAGGTTAAGTAACGTTGTCTTTCCACCACCTGACTCACCAAGTATAACAACAAAGTCACCACTATCAGCGGAAAAGGATATATTATCCAAAACAATATTTTCACCACCATCAAATCGTGGGAAAACTTTCGATATATTACATACATCTATTTTCAATTTTTTTATGCTCCTGCCTCAAGAGCAAAAGATATATCTACAAGCTCACCAACATTTATAAGGTTTTTAATAATACCCATCTCTTTGACCATAAACCTGTTAATAGTTTCAATAGATTTGATATCTGGCATCAGAGAGTTAGCTCTATTTGGCAAAAAAGATAAAAATATAAAATCAGAAAGAAATTTATTATTAAGGACTCTATCTTTAAGAGAGGTATTTTCAGATTGACTCTTTTGAAGTTTTATATCTTTATCAAAAAAGTTACAAGAGAGCCTATTTAAATCGTATGAATTTTTACAGATAAAATGGCTGGTAGCTACGATAAGATGAATAATATCCATAAGATGTCGGCGATAGTCTTTAATTACGTAATCGTGGAAAACTAAAACTGAGCAAGGATGGTTACTCCAAAGTTGCAATGAAGATAAGAGCAGTTTTCCCAACCCATCTGTAATAACCATTGAACCAAAAGGGTCTTCAATAAAGCACCCAGCAATCTCTCCTGCATTGTCATACCTTAACATCTCAGGAACAATAAATGGCGGTACAATTTCGATATATACATCTGTATGGCTACTATTTTCAAGCCCAGCTCTTAATCCTACTGATGCCATTAATCTATAAAATAGAAGATGATGAACAGAAAGATAGTTTGATATAAGAACTCTTTTGCCTTTAAAATCTCTCAACTTCTCTATATTTGTTAAGCTATTACCTATTAGACTTGCGCCACAACGACAATCATAAAGAAGAACTTTAAGCTCCATACCAGACTCAAATAGAGCTATAGCCTCTGGAAGAGGAATAAAAGCTCCGTGAAGATCGCCATCACAAAAAGCTTTTTTTATCTGCCCCCAACTTCCCATAGGTACTGCTTCCATAAGATGCCCCGTGTGTTTGAGCAAAGCTTGACCAGAACCGTCATAGGCAAATCCAAGTATAAGATGATCAACTATTTTTAAATGTCCTATTCTCAGGGCAGAAAGTTTACCCACTCTAATCTCCAGTTTTATTAATAACCTTTTTAGAGTAATATACAAAATATTTTTCTATGAATGTGTTTAAATGTCTCATTTTAGCACGGGATAGTATTTGGGTGCAATATTTATATCCTTGTCAACTCTAAAGCAGATGCATAAGAGTTGTTAACAAAACAATCTTAAATAGTATAAAACGAGGATAAATTTAGGTAGAACCTCAGTTTATTATCGCTTTGGGCTTTGGGTATATTAAAAATCTGTTTAAAACTCCGGCACCTTATTGAGAATAACGTGATATACAAAAATAGTCATTCCTATACATATTGCACTATCTGCGATATTAAAGGCTGGCCAATGATAATATCCAACATAAAAATCCAAAAAATCTACAACCTTTCCATATCGAAACCGGTCAATCAAATTACCCACAGCTCCACCAAAGATTGCAGCTAAACCTGACGCAAGAAATGGATAGCCATTGGCAGCTTTTTTGTAAAACCACAAAAGAGCAAGAGATACGGCAGAAGATACAAAAAGGAAAAAAAATTTTCTAACCACAGCAGAGTGATCAGCAAATAGCCCAAAAGCCCCTCCTGGATTTAAAACATGTGTAATATTAAAAAAAGGGGTGATAGAAATTGTTTCATGTAACATCAAAGAGTTTGAGATGATATACTTTGTCAACTGATCCAATAAAATAACTGTACCGCTTATAATAGTAAGTCTTAATATCGCAACTTTATGATTTGATTCCAAAGTTTAAATTCCTTTTTCTATTTAATTTCTATTTAAACAGACTATTAATCTTGTTTCCAAATTTTAATACCCTATTAAATGGCAGTTGCAGATTCACATCAATCTTTATTCCCTGAAAATTAGAACCAGCGTTATCTGCACTTACCCTTACAAAACCTCCTAACTCCTCTTTATATACAAAAGGTAATATATTCTCAGGCTTACCATCAAACTCCATCTTAACAAAAAGCTGCTCACCTTTTGTATCAAATCCAAGCCTTGCCCATTCATATTTATAGCTTTTCAAAGCCTCTTTAGCCAAATCTAACTGATTAAACTGAACCGTACCCTCTGGAATCCCTGCTGTAATTTTATCTGCCCCAGAGATCTTTATTGTTCCACCTTCACCGGGAGTTGAGTAGAGAAAACCATTGTCAAACGAGATATTTTGTCCTGAGATTGATACTGGAATCCTACCATTGAGAGCACCATCACCCTCTGCATTAAACGCTCCAATCTGCTGAAGAATTGATGATAATTTTAATCTATCACAAAAAAGATTAATCTGATACTCATCTTGATTAGAAGATAAACGCATTGATTCTGATATAACTTTGCCATCACACCAGTTAAAAGAGAGATTTTCAATTAATAAAGAAGGGGAGTATTTAGATTTTACCCTGCTTGATTTCTCCACAATTTCTGATTTTTTAGCGTGAGTATCGATGTAAATATCTGGCTTAGTTGGTATTGATTCAATAGTATATCTTAATTGTGCATTGGATACTCTTAAATCTTTGATATTGACCTTATCTATCGTAAGTATCTGAGCTGGAATAGGCTTTATCTCAGGAATCCCCTTGAAAGATATAGATGTGTTGACCCCACTGATATCAACCTTCTTTTCGGGAATGGAAAATCTACCATTCTCAAAATTAAGATTGATCGTACTTTCTATATGGTTCTCAAAAAGATAAAAATTCCCATCTGAAACGACATTTATACTAAAATCCATACCTGAAAAAAGATTCTGATCAGTATAAATCTTCTTGATTAAATTAGGGGTTAAATTTACACGATTCAATTTATAATTTAAATCAGCTTTAACCCCAGTATCTTTGAGTAATAGAATTGTCGATCTTACAGGCAGGGTTGCCACTTCCCCAACATTTAGTTTTCCATCAAGTGTCAAACGTTTTGTATTGTTTTTATAGTTAAATGGCAAATTAACATCAACTCTGCCCAATTTTATCCCTTGTTCTTTGTAAATTAGATCGCCTACTCCTGCTGTCAGTTTTCCGTCAAAAGATGCTTGCCCTCCATTACAAAATATCTGAAAAGTGGGTTTGGTCAACTTAATACTATCTTCTTCTCCTACTCTTATTATAAATGGCTTATCTCTCCACATCTCTTTTCCCTTTAAAAGAAGAGACCATTGCTTGTCTTTATTTAAAGTAAAATTATAAACAAAGTTTATAGGAGATATAATATTATTGCCAAACCAGAAAGTTCCTTCTGCCGCGATTAGGTGATTTAAATCAGTAGAGTGAATATTTAGAACCACATTATTTATCTCTGATTGAATTGGTTTAGCCATACCAATATGCGAAAGAGCAATCTTCCATTGTGATATATCGTCACCAACTGTTGCAAAAATGATATCAGAGTTTCCAGTAAATTTTATACCTAAGTCAGGAGAGAAAATATTGATAAGCTCATTGACCAATGACCAAGAGATATTATGAACACTTATAACTATAGAGCGAAAAATATTTTCAGAAACATTCGTTGCTATCTCCATCTCTATAGAGATTTTTAACTTATTTCCAAATAAAATCGGTGTTAATAAAAGATTAACAGTTTTCATGTTGCTCATTTGCTCTTTATTGTCAATTTTACATATAAGATTAAAAGGTAGAGCAAATGTTCTGTTGTTAATGCTATCTTGCAATGTAAAAACAGAGTGCTCTATTTTTATGACAGATGGAACAAAATGAAGTAGCTGAGAAATAACGCCAATATTGTTTAATCCTCTGTTGTTTTTATTATCTCTGTCCATAACTTTTTTGGGCATTGCAAAATCTGTCAAAGAGAATGATGAGCCATCCATAACCCCATTTATCTCAAGACCTGAAATATTAATACTATTAACTGTTTTATTTATAAGGGATTTTAAAGAGTAATGGCAAAAAATTGAGTCTATTGAGATTGACTCTCCTGTAGTGATATTGCCAACTCCAATCCCTGCAATAGATATAGTCTGAACATTTAGATCAAAACGCTCAAGCCCTTTTATTGACTTTATTTTTTCAAGAACTAACCTCTCTGCAATAGGTGGTATAAGATAGGGCACAAATATAACAATAAATGTAATTGCAATAATGAGTATCAAGATGAATATTTTGAATATTGTGTTAAGCATAATACCTATCCTTTTTAACTGTTCATATATTTTCTATCTTATCATATCAGCGGTAGATAGTTTGGACAATGATGAAGATTAGCAAAACACAACCTATACGCAACCAACAAAAAAAGGGTTACAGCCGATTGACTGTAACCCCTTGATTTTATTGGTATGCCCGAGACGATTCGAACGTCCGACCATCTGATTCGTAGTTGAATTGTAAAAACA
>CAYRLG010000008.1:0-122235 GCA_964425195.1 uncultured Desulfobacterales bacterium | reverse complement strand
AAAAATGGCTGGATAATATGTGCTTTGGTGTCTACTATTTTCGACAGAGATCATACAATATCAATTTTTTGTTTTGCATGTTGCAATTCATTGTTGTTAATAGAGTCAAAAATTTCTTTTATATCATTATAAACTGTATCTGGACGAGTAGTTTCCATTCCCATAAGGTCTTCAAGTATTCGATCTACGTTTTTTCCATAGGATTCAACAGGACGTTCTGCAACAATTCGATTGTCAAACTGCTTGAGAAGCCAGAGGTTTTCAGGCTCTACATGAGTGATGACATGAGGGGAATGGGTGGAAATAATGAACTGGCAATTTGGAAATAGCTCACTCAATTTTGTTATGGTCATCCGCTGCCATTCAGGGTGTAAGTGAAGGTCTATTTCATCAATCAAAATAACTCCGCTTCCTTGAAGAGGATTATCCAGCAAAGGATTTGCAATAGCCATTCTTCTTGCAAGATCACCAATCATTGCAATCAAACATTTTTCACCATCTGAAAGCTGATTAACAGTCAATATTTCCCCATGTTTCTGAATCTCCATTCTGAGCGGATTCCTGCGGACAGTTAAATTAACAAAACCAGCAGGAAGAAACATTGCCAATGCTTTTCTAACTGTTTCAAGCTGAATATCAGGGAATTGATAACCCTCAGGTTTGATAATATCATCTTTATATTTTCTATTTTCATTTTCCAAATCCTCACGTTCTCTGAACCATTCAAAAAAAGTTCTAAAGTCTGCTCCGCTTGTCAACGCATTATCATAAGCATCAAGCAGATTAAAACTGTGTCTGTTTTTTATTCTCAAAGGAATATCAATTACTGCTCTATGAACAGGATAATAAACAAACAGAGGCAGATTAGTCTTTTCCTGTGAAAGAGTTATCTCTTCTTGAAGATTTTTAATAAAAAACATTAATTTTGAGTAGTCGCTTTTTTGTTCTGATACTGCATGACCTTTTCTGTTTTTTACCTGTTTCCACTCAATATTGTTATTACCATCACTGCAATGTATATCTATAATTGCTGGGGTTGCGTTATTAGTTATATCTTTTTCCATGATAGGACGACCAGAAGCATTAACAGTGCGGAGTCTATTGACACTCCATGAGAGCATAACTGCAATGGCATCAAGTACTGTAGATTTACCAGAGCCGTTAGTTCCAAAAAATATATTCATATTATTATGAAAATCTAACTTAATATCTCGGATTCCTCTAAAATTTTTGAGAAACAATTTATCAACTTTCATAGGATTCTCTCTTTTAATCTCTTTAAAATCAGCCGTAATCTAAACAACCACCTTTTTATCCGCAAGCAGATTACCAAACCTGCTGTAATTAACCTTTACCCCATCATCTAAATCAAGGGAGATTTTCATATCTGCAAAATGCCGCAGCTCATCATCAAAGGCTTTGAGTTCAAGCTGTTTTTTCTTTAAAGCATCAATCTCTTTTTGAATTTTTCTCTGGGAAGATGCAGCAGCAGATGAGTTTTTTTCATGTTCCATAAACTCAATACGTGCATTGATATTGCCTTGAAGCGGGGTTACGTAGTTTGCTCTCATTCTTGCAAGTGTTGACTCATTATACCGATGCAGATAGACAAGAGCTTCAAAAGCCTTTTGTTTTCCGCTTGAAAAGAGCCAATATATCGGGCGTTTCTTGTATGTTCGCAGATGGTCTTTAAAAAATGAGCTGCTAAAATATTGTCTGATTATATTTTCAGGGGATTCATTTGATTTGGGATTGAGTATATCTGCAATAAATTTGAGGTTTTCATTAAGTTTCTCTTGTGTCCATGCTGTTTTGATGAACTCAACAAACCGTTTTGCAGCATCATCTTCAAACCAATCCATATCCATGATTGGCACAATACCGTCATCATCTGCTGGAAAGGTTTTGTATTTTGAGTGGTCAAATCCTTGATTTTGGCTCTCTGCATAAACAAGCCCAGCTTCATCAAGACTATAACGCCCCATCATGCAGCCCACAGCGTAGCTTATCAACTCTTTGAGCGTGTCAGCCAAGAGCAGAGCCTCAAGCTCTTCATCACTCTTCTTGCCGCTGTAACGGTAACGGGGATTGCAGGTGAGAGTAATCTCTTCAAGCGGAACATCAGGAGTCAGTTCGTCCTGCAACCCGTAGGCATCAATAAAAATGCGGTTGTTCTCCTCTTCAAGCCGCTGCATCTCCAAAGTCATCTCCTGCCAATGTTCACGGAGTTTTGTGTAGGTATCTTTCAGGGTAGGTTGATGATATTCTGATTGTAAAAGCGGGAGGGTGGCAAAGTCCCAAGAGGTTTCGTAGGAGTTCCAGTCGGTTTTGGATAGAGCAATTACAGATTTGACAGATTCCTCAATAATGTTTTTATCAATAACTGAGGCAAATGGTATTTCCCTAATGTTCTTTACTTGAAAATTTAGAGTTGGATTGCTTATTTTTAATATATTCAAAGCAAAGTGAGTATTTAATAGCCCTAACGTATATGTAATATCATCATCATCTTTAAAAAATATTGATGAACCACCAACGTCAAAAGTAGCATCAGATGGAAGCAATCTAAAACTTGGTTTTGCTGACGATATTAAGCCCCACGTTATTCCTTTTTTATACCAAAGATACTCTGGAATTATTCTACATACATGATCTTTGCGATAGTGCAATCGTGCATCTTCAGACCAATCTATCACATCGTCCAAATTGCCAAACCATCTCCTAAAACCGCCTCCTTTCGCATAAAAAAACCACCGCATCTTAATTCCAACACAATTTTTAGAGACTTCCCAATGAGATCTAACAAACTTGTCGTTATTACCAGTTTTATTTTGTCCGTCAGAAATAGTGATTGATTCTATTGGTGGATAACTAAATATTTTTCTCACAGAATCACTCACCCAATACGCAATCGGGCTGCCCGGAATTTTCTTGAAGTCAGCGGCAGAGGCTCGGAAAAAATGGCGTTCCATGTTTTGGTTAGTGGCGGCGGTGTTGGGCATTTGGGGTAGCTCCTTTAGTGTTAAAGTTTTGACTCAATATCCTCAGCATCTTCAATCTGGCGTAATATTTCCAATGCAAGTTCTTTATCAAACATATAACGCCTCTCTATCAATTCTCTTTTTCAAAAAAGCATTCATATTTTTACTGTAAGTAACAACATCAACATGAATATTCAATCTCTGTTCTAAATCATCTTTAATGCCGGCAATAAGAAATAAATCTGGTTTAATTATATCAATAAAAATATCTATATCACTGTTTTTATTAGTATTATCTCGTGCCACAGAACCAAAAATACCCATTTTGTTAATACCATACTGTTCTGCAAACTCTTTTTTATACTGGCACAGAATTTTGATAATTTCATTTTTATCCATAATAAACCATTCATGCTGTATTAGATTGTTTTGCAATTCTTGAAAAATAAAAAGCGTGCAAAATCCAATACTTATGAGTTCTCAATATTGTTTGCTACAAAGCAAAGACAACTTTTAATGCCTCATTTATTTTTTTCATTTCTTCCAATGTCAGTTCTCCTCTGATTTTAACCAACCTGAACTTATGGTCAATAGGGCGGGTTTGTAAACAGTCGGCAATTGATCTTTTTGAAAGTCCATTTTTTTTACTCGGCAAAATTTCAATATTTGTTATAATGCGATTCTTCTTTTCACTCCATTCTGTAATAGGAATCACTTGGATCACAGGGACTCTTTCATTGTAAACATTATTGGTTACAATTACACATGGACGGATTTTGCCCTTTTCTGCTCCTTGTGTCGGGTCAAGATTAACATCAATAACCATACCTCGTTGCAAAGTAGTCATTCAGGCCATTCCTGTATTGCTGTTTCAGTTAATTCATGTAATTCGCTATTTTCTTTATAAACATCAGCATATAACTCTGCGGATTCTCGTATATTTCTCAATTCAAGTTCTTCCTTGAATCTAATTAAGGCAGCCCTCACCATAGCACTCATATCATTGAATCCGTATAATTTATAATTATCTAAAAGCTCAAAGAGTTCAGGCGTAATATTAAATCTTGTCTCAGGCATGATAATTTTCCTTATAACCTTGAATTTCTATAGTGTTCATCATAATGTTACCGATTAGATACAAACTAACTTCAATCTTATTTATTTCCAATATTTTGAGTGTTCAAAAATTGCTTTCCTTTTTCTGTAAGCCTGTATTTTTGGTTTGGACTTCTTGGAGAATCAGGCTGTGTCATTTCAATCAGACCAAACTGTAAAGCTGGTTGAAGATAGGTATATAAAAATGTAGGACGATGATTTAATCGCAAGTATTGCATGGCTTCTTTAGTGCTTAATGCAACTTGTTTAAGAGTATCAAGGAGCTTTATTACTTGTTCGGTTGCTTGTTCGGTTACTTGTTCGGCTGCCTTATCAATTTTAACAAATATCTGCTCTTTTAAAGGCACAACAAATCTCACTTTCATACCAATTTCAATAATCTGCGGTTCTGGCAGACCAAGCTCTTGAGCTTCTTTAAACATTCGAGGCACGCCTGTTCCCCACTGCTCAATAAGATTCATCTCTCTAAACACTCGGGCAATGACTGGATTTCTAATTTTTGATACACCCTGCTTCATATCTTCAACAGTCATGCCGGGCAGAAGTATCCCTGGATTTTCAATTTCAATACGGTCATCAAAAAAGGCTGCTCGGACTGGTGCACCACGTTGTGAATAATCAGCATGAACAAGGGCATTAATGACTGCTTCACGTAAAATGCCAAGTGGAATACTCCATACATCTTTACGCCTGATTTCTGAAAAATCAGCCCCCCGCATGGCATGTTTTTTTAAAAACAGCATGATGCTGTCAACCGCATGAGGCAAATGGTCGTGAATTTCGATATGGTCAAAAATTTCTGCCTTGTCTTTACCAAGAAAACGTCCACACTGCACCCATACATCAGAAAAGTAGATATTACGTTCTCTGCCAAACAAAATTATTGCCCCTTTTGAAGGAACAAGTTTTCCTTGATTAGGAACAAGCATTTTAAGGGTTCTGAGTTCTTTTTCAGTAACAGGAGATTTTGCACGCAAACTCTGATCGATGGCTTTTGTGTCTAAATCATCAATCGAAAGTTCAACCATCGGCATTTCATCAAAAGCAACTCCATCTACAGAACGGCGGAGTTCTGCTATTAACTCACGGTCAGCTTGACGGTTTGTTGAACCAAGTCTTACATAAACGCCATTTTCCACACCTTCTGAAAGAATAAAATGGGGACGTGAGCTGCTCAAAAACACCTCAACAATCAACAAAGTTTTATCTTCAACTGTTATCATTTCTATATTTGGCACAAGTCGGGGAGAGATTGAATCTGCAATGATGCTGCACAGCCGTTCCTCATCTGCAAGAGGGTCTTGAACACCAATAATCTGGCGGTCGTCATTAATACCAATAATCAGCCTTCCACCAGCAGTATTGGCAAATGCTGCAAGTGTTTTCATTATTCGTTTAGGCGAGGATAAATCTCGTTTAAATTCAATAGTTTTACCTTCTGACTCTTTAATAATTGCGTGGAAAAAATTACTCAAGCTATCGCCCCCCTGAACATCTTTGATTTTTCAGCTTCTGAATTGCCATCAACCAGACGAATGTAATCGCCTTTGTAAAATGGGTTGTGTCTGTTAGCCAACACAAAAGAAGTAGTTGAAACCACCTCGCCGCCAATACTGTCTCTGCCGAAATCATTTATATCCATAGCAGCATTTACAATATCTTTTTCAATATATGGGATTCCATTAGAACTAAACAGATAGTAATTGTTATGATCAACTTCATTAAAGTAGGTTACTCGTGTTAATTCAGGAATAAGATAAGATAACCACGCTGGATATACATCTGCTTCAGAACTTTGCCCTTCAACTAAAAAATATATATTCATCAAACGACTATACCTTTTCTATATTCATTTAATTGGATAAGCTGTTTAAATGCCTCATGTCGTGATTGACCCAATTTATATTCTTCTGCATTTTTAGTTAAAATAACTCCTCCATTTCTTGAGACAACTTTCCAATATTCCATACCTATCGCATTAATAATATATGGATGATGACTTGTTAAAATAAACTGTAGATCTCTGTTATCATAAAGTAAATTTTCAGTTAATGTGTCTATACAATTTATTCCTAAGCTATTTTCAAATTCATCAATCAAAATAACAGTGCTTTCTGCACATAAAAATAATTGTGCAATCTGCATCAATGTCTTGAACATACCAGAAGAAATTTTATTTTGAGGAATCCAATTAGAAACATTGTCTTCTTTAATTTGCAGACAAGGCGAATTACGAAGAAAAAAAGGTAAGGTATTTTGTTCTAACGGCTCTAATTTAATATCAGTAACCTGATTAAATACATTAATAAAATTTTCTTTTATAATATCAAATAGTTCCAATCTATTTTTATAAACAATAGCGAGTTTTAAAAAAATCGGTATGTTAGCATTTTGAATACTTGAGATAGTTATATATTTTTTACAAAAAATCTCAAAATTCTCAACAACAGGTATGCCTTTTATATCTGATTCATCACTTCTTGTAATTTTATTAAAATTTTCATACACTATTGATATTATTTCTTCTTCATTAAAAAGATTTACAACACTTTTATAAGAAGAGAGCTTTGGAGTTGGTTGTCCGTTTAGTTTTATATCATTCTCTTTTCTTTCAATAATTAACTGATTTTCAATATAAAGTTCCTCATAGGTAATTTTGGGACGTGGAAGCATATTCTCAGTTTCATCATCGTCATCATATAAATCACCATCTATATTATTAACTTCTGTTGCTTCAAAAGCACCTTTCCAAAGATATTTTTTCTCTTCTTTTTCTATTATAAATTCAACTTCCCATTCAACACCGCTTAAAGATTTTCCTTGTGCGATTCTCTTTAAATCTAATATTGCTTGTAATATCATGGTTTTACCAACACCAGAAACACCAACCAATAATGACAAATTAGAAAACTTTATTGGATTAATTTTTAATTCCAAATTTTTATTCTCATATTGAAAGCTCTTTATTTTCATAAAACTCTCCATTTTACATTAATACAAAAAAATTATTTATCCCCAGCAACCGCCTTTTTCTCTGCAACTAAATTACCAAACCTGCTGTAATTAACCTTTACCCCGTCATCTAAATCAAGGGAGATTTTCATATCTGCAAAATGCCGAAGCTCATCATCAAAGGCTTTGAGTTCAAGCTGTTTTTTCTTTAAAGTGTCAATCTCTTTCTGGATTTTCCGCTGGGAAGATGCAGCAGCAGAGGAGTTTTTTTCATGTTCCATAAACTCAATACGTGCATTGATATTGCCTTGAAGCGGGGTTACGTAGTTTGCTCTCATTCTTGCAAGTGTTGACTCATTATACCGATGCAGATAGACAAGAGCTTCAAAAGCCTTTTGTTTTCCGCTTGAAAAGAGCCAATATATCGGGCGTTTCTTGTATGTTCGCAGATGGTCTTTAAAAAATGAGCTGCTAAAATATTGTCTGATTATATTTTCAGGGGATTCATTTGATTTGGGATTGAGTATATCTGCAATAAATTTGAGGTTTTCATTAAGTTTCTCTTGTGTCCATGCTGTTTTGATGAACTCAACAAACCGTTTTGCAGCATCATCTTCAAACCAATCCATATCCATGATTGGCACAATACCGTCATCATCTGCTGGAAAGGTTTTGTATTTTGAGTGGTCAAATCCTTGATTTTGGCTCTCTGCATAAACAAGCCCAGCTTCATCAAGACTATAACGCCCCATCATGCAGCCCACAGCGTAGCTTATCAACTCTTTGAGCGTGTCAGCCAAGAGCAGAGCCTCAAGCTCTTCATCACTCTTCTTGCCGCTGTAACGGTAACGGGGATTGCAGGTGAGAGTAATCTCTTCAAGCGGAACATCAGGAGTCAGTTCGTCCTGCAACCCGTAGGCATCAATAAAAATGCGGTTGTTCTCCTCTTCAAGCCGCTGCATCTCCAAAGTCATATTCTGCCAATGTTCACGGAGTTTCTTGTAGGTATCTTTCAGGGTGGGTTGATGATATTCTGGTTGCAAAAGCGGGAGGATGGCAAAATCCCAAGAGGTTTCGTAGGAGTTCCAGTCGGCTATAGATAGTTCTAAGCAATTATTTATAACATTCTTATTTAACAACTTATTGTCATTAGGGCTTGGGATTTGTTTTATGCCTATAATATTATAATCAAGAGTTGGGTATAAAATTTCTAAAAGTAGTTTTGCTGGATTTGAATTTAGAAGACCTGCATATATTATTAATTCATTTTTTTCTGCAAAAATACACGAACCTTTTGTATCAAATAGAAATCCTGGGGAACTTATTCTACAACCAAAAGTACTACTTGAAAGTGACGAATAAGTTATGCATGGTAAGCAATAGTAGTCTCGACTTTTAAGTCTAACATGCGTCCCTTGAGGTAATTGCGAAGTAAATATTTTCATTTCTTCTCCATCATTTTCCCAGTTTACCAAAAAATCATTATTCCCATACCATTTCCTAAATGCACCACCTTTGTTGTATGGAAACCATTTGTTCAATGAAACTTTTAGTTCTTCTGGCGTATTACATATGAAGTCAATTTTTGCATAACTTATTTCATGCCAATAGCGTAAAAAACGCTCATTATCAGATGTTGCAATACCTTGTTTGAATGTCAGTAATTCGCCAATTGCACTATTTAAAAAAACATTGATTAGTTTTTGACTAACCCAATAAGCAATCGGGCTACCCGGAATTTTCTTGAAGTCAGCAGCAGATGCATTGAACAACCACCCACAGTCTGGATTTTTAATAGCTTCAAGAGTTTTAGGTGCTTGATTTTGATGTCCTTTGAAATCTGATAACTTTATAAAATTTCCTTTATATTGGGGTATGGACTGATTGAAAAGAGTGAATGTAGCAACAGGAACACAAGCAGGTTCAAAGGCATTATACTCAAGCTGAATAAGAGAAGTCAGTGTAGTCTTTGATATTACTTTATTGCGGAAAGATTCGTATGAAGATAAAAACATCCATACGTAAGGCATGACTAAGCCTATACACCCTGATTTTTCAGTCATGGACATAATATTCTCACTAAACATTGCAAAAATATCTGACTTACTGTCTGGAAAATGCTTTTTTGCAAAATCCTTTAAAACCTGATTCATTCCTTTTGTTCCCATATATGGCGGATTGGCAACCACGCAGTCATATTTTCTTGAGAGGATTTCAGCTTGTCTGACTACAGGTTTAAGATACTCTAATTGAGCATCATCTTTTTGGTGGAAAATGTTCTTGCTTAAAGGCTGGTCTGATTCGAGAAGAGATTTTATTTCACTTATGTTCTGAGTTGCTTTATCAGGAATGGTAATCAGAGAACCAAAGGTTTTGCCATGTTCAAAAAGCTCAATAAGCTCTTTGATGCTCTCCAAAACATCTTGATTGACATTTTGTCTTGCAGCAGAATCCAAAATATTGAGCTTATCAAATCCTTTTGTCTCAACAATTGAGATGATATTCAATTGAAGGTCATCACGACTAAAAAGCCGTCTGTCATCGTTTCTTGCTCTCATTAAAAGAGCAAAACCAGCAAGCTGTGCTGCTCTGTCGTCAATATCAATGCCATAAAGATTTTTTTCAAGAATCAGGCGGGGAATGTCTCTTGTTCTGTATCCTTGTTCAAGATAAATCTCTTTTAAGAGGTCGTAGGCTTCAACTAAAATATGACCAGAACCGCAGGCAGGGTCTAAAAATGTTATATCTTCTGGGTTTAAAGATTTGGGAGCTATCTCATCAACTGCTTGTTGAACTTCTGCATCTTGTTCTGATGGATTTATGTAATATTCCATCTTTTCTTTTAAAGAAGAATCTGGATAAGCTGCAAGCCACATTCTGCCAAGTGTATTCTGCACCATATATTTTACAATCCAATTTGGTGTAAATAACTGCGTGGCTGCTGGAATATCTTCACTTTTGACAACCTTTCCTATTACCTCATCTTTTTTTTCAGAAATGTAAAATTGATAAATCCAGCCGATTATTTCAACATCATTCCAAAGCTCTTCATCAATTTGGGCAGCCAATTTTTTGATGGGAGAGTCTGTTTGTAAAAGGTTGTCTGGCAGGAGAAGTTCAGCTTCATTGTCAATCCTTTCAAATAGAAAAGGCATTGATTTATTAAGAGAATTACATTGGGCAAGAAGAATGATGCGGTAAAGTTCGTTGTCTCTGTTTCCTGCAAGTTTCAGTTCAATAATCTTTTCTTTATCTAATTTCAAAAGATCTAAAAGTTCAGCATCTGCTGCATGTTCTAATATTTCAGGAGTATCAGAACCATTGGGATTGCTTAAAACTCTGAATCCATGATCTAAAAATCCGTGAAGCTCCATATATCGGATAGCAATGAAACGGTTGAACCATCTGTATGCGTGTGATTGGATAAAAGTTTCAAAACCTAAGGATTTAATCTGACTTACAAGTTTTTCCCTTGATTCTCCTTCTTGCTTTGAAACCGCCTTACCTCCAATAATTGCAACATCACCTGTAAATTGAATCTCTTCAATGGCTTTATCTGAGTGGATACCAAATCGTGCAGCTCTTTGTGTAACAGCTTTGATAAAATCAGTTCTTGCTTTTGGGGCGTATATTTTGATTTGAGAGGTGTTCATTCGGTTTCCTTTTATAAAATGCTGTAATTTACTAATTTATATAACTCGGTTCTATTCTATCTAATCCTTACTCTTAAATTATCTTTTATGGCATTGAGCAATTCTGTTTTTACCTTGTCAATAAAAACAGCTGCATCTTCTTCTGTGTCAAGATATGGTTTGTGCATAAAATCAGAGGATTTGATAATTATTATTTGTTTTGCTGGTTTTACAGAAGCTGTTTTTGAACTATTTGGTAAGCGGTTTGATGTTGAATTATTTTCAGCAGATTGTTTATTAGTGTCAATTACAGGAGTGAATTTCTCTTCAATGCTTATTAAAGCCTCTTCAAATGACTCTTGAACCTCATTAACGCTGTAGGAGATTTGAGGAATGCTGTATTCAGCCTCTATTTTTTTCTTAGAGTTCTGGAGCGGTAATAATATTTTATTTTTAAAATTATCATCAGCATTTTTTTCTTTTAAGAGTTGGGACACCTGTTTAATTTTATTCTCAATTTCATTTATGGCACTCTGCTGTTTTTCTTTGACAATTTTATCATTAAAGTTTTCAACTTCTAATATAAGCGGTTTGACATCTTTTAACCTGTTATAAGGACTCTCTAACTTTTCAATATCAATCATCTGGCTTAATGATTTAGATGCTTTAACATCTTTTTCAATGACGGTTTTATTTGGAAGAAATCTGTTTAATGCTTTTTTAAGCTCTTCCCACGTATCTTTTTGGGTTGTGTAAAAATCTTGGATATCTAAGAAATCCTCATTAGCATCAAGCAAAGACTCTTTTTTTGCATTAAACTCTTTAATCATTTCAAAAGCATCATGTATGTGAAGTATAGAGCTTGCTGTTTTTAAACACTCATCAATCTGTTTTTTGCCAGGATACTTCCCTGTATCAGCAAGCAGCTTGTATTTATTCAAATTGGCAACCCAGTTTTGCAGACCATCTTTGATATATTTGCTGATATTATCTTGTCCATCAGGGGCAATAGAGCCAAATATCTCTTTTCCAAGATTTTGTGCTTTTTGAAGTTCTGCTGTTGAAAGATTGGCTTTTATAATAATCTGAATATTTTTCCACTGCTGGGTTTTTGACATTAGAGGTAGTGCATCTTTAGGGGCAAGTTTAGTTTTGTTCTCAAGCAGGCTTATCTGCCCAGCCATGAAAAGTTTAGCAGCAAGAATTACAATTTGGAACTCAGGCCACCCATAAGGACGTTTTGAAAATTGCTTTACCAGCTCATCAAGAATAACAGATTTATTGCTTGCAATTTTAAGTTCAATAAAGGTTCTTACCTCTTTAATATCTTGAGGCTCTTTTTGCTCAAACTCAGCTATTATACCCTGTTTGGCAATATCATCTAAAAGAAGAATCTGCTTCAGCTCTTTTATCGAATCTTCATACACACAAGTCAGATAGTTGAACTTGCTGAAAGTATTTAAAATCAGATAATCCAACGCTTCATCAATTACTTTAGATGTTACAGATGCTTTTGTTTCTAATTGTTTTCCTAAAGCGTAGTATTCTGCATTTAAAATCAGCTCATCTATCTTTGCAATAAGTCTCTCTTTTCTTGCCCTGTTTTCATCTGCTCGATCTCTTAAAATCTGTTTAAGGCTTATTGATGCAGCTGCATCACTTTTACCTTTTATATATTTGTCTGTCTGGATATAGGTTCTTATTTCAGAAAAAAGATTTTTATCATTATCAAGTTTTACAAGAACTGTGCTGCCATTATCAAGGCTGTGCATAGAACATTTACCAGCACTGAACATTAAATAGCTGTCGTGGAGAGGACTTATTATTTCAAGTCCAAGCTCATCTTCACACTTCCTTCCATAAGGTTTTTCATCACATATTCTGTTAAAAGCATAATCCCTTTTAAAAGGAATATATCTATGTTTTGATTTGCTTTTAAGAATATCTTCAAAAATAATCTCTGCTAAAAGCTCTGTCTCTGCATGTGGAGCTATATCAATATTTTTTATATCTCGTGAGACTTCTCTCTCTTCATTGGTAAGGAAAAAATAGAGGTCTCCATTACGGCTGATAAGATTTTCTTTTTCAAGACGTAAAAGTGCCTCATTTATATTCTGCTTTAGAGCTATTCTGTCAGCATCAACATAATCAATAGAGAGTGTAACAAGGTTATCTATATTAGGCTTGATAATATCAACATAACGAATCAAAAAAAGTGTTTGAAGAATATTTATATCAAATTGCGGGTTCAGTCCTTTATTCTCTTTTGCCTGTTCAATGCTGCGTTTTACAGAGGTGTCGAGAAAACTCTCTATACATGGGAAAAATTCATGCAATGGAACTAATGCACTAATTTCTCTTGAAGATAGAGTAATGGCAGCAGATTGGAATGCATCAAGCATTGATCTCTCTCCACGACTTAGATGAAGACCTGTTGCCCCTGCTTTTCTGATGGATTCAAATACTTTTTGAATAAGCTGGAAATGGTAGGGTATGAAAGGATAATTTTTGATAAAATCTTGTTCAGAAGAGAAGTTTTTTAATGTTGCTGTGTCATGTGTGAAACTTAGTTGATTTTTAAGTATATCTCCTTTTTGAGAAAATAGTCTGCCAAGCTCCTTTTGTGCTTCATCTTTCTTTTCAAGCAGACGGGCTTGAATAACCTCATCTGTATTTGCACTGGAAAGAGAGAGTCTTGTGTTGAATCTCCCTTGAATTTTGGAAAAATCATTTGCTTTTGAAGATTTTATATCACCTATAACAGCATCAATATCTTCTTGTGATGTAACCATAACCCATGCTCGTCCATTACAGATTCTTCCTAAATCTTCCACAATTGTCTGTAGGTTCAGCATCAAGTGGCTGTCGTCCCCTATAAACTGACCTATCTCATCTACTAAAAATATTATTCTGTGGTTGGCTGGTTTTGAATCTAAATACTCTTTTACCCTGTTTGCAAAGTGTTCAACCGTAAGATTAAAGCTCTGTTCATGTTTTTCAAACCACTCTTTAGATGCATCAAGACTTTTGCCAAGAACTATTGAGAGGGCTTGGATTATCTCATCTTGAAGAAGAGAATAGGCATCACGTTCAGCTTCCCATTTTGAGCCGTATATCTCGTTAAACTTGATTTTAAATGCTTCATATTTCTCTTTTTTGGTCAAATATCTTTCTATTTCAGCAAGAGGAAGAGAATCAGAAGAAAACCCAAGAGTTGCATTGAACATTCTCCAGAATACAGAAAGAATTGCCGTTCGCCCTTCAGTTGAATCAGCACGGCTGTCAATATTAAAAAGAATAATGTCAGTATTAAAAGTTGTGGTTCTTTTTATATCTGCCAAAAGCATTGGGTCTTTTATTTTGTCAGTAAAAAAATCAACAGCTCTTTTGATGACTGAGTTGTCAGGAGAATGAATGTCCCTGTTTTCTAAAAGATATGAGAGGATTTTAATAAAGTGCGATTTTCCAGAACCAAAAAAACCTGATATCCAGACAGCCATTCTGCTTGCTATTATTGGATCATTTGGATTGTCCAATGCACCAAGATATGATGACAGGAATGTTCTCAAATGTTTGTCAATTTCTCGTGTAATGACATATTCATCAAGCTCCTGCCATATAATAGATTCATCAAGCTGATCAGCTTTTACTACTCCGTTTATGGGGCGTTTAATATCTTTTTTAAAAATATTCAAAATCTGCATAACGTTAAAATTCCTTTAAAAGAACTGCTATGTGCTTTTATCTTTATTGAGTTATTGAGTTTCTACTATTGTTTAATTTAACCTATTTTTGTTTCCTATCAATTAAACAACTAATTGAAATGCTCTATAATAATTGACTTCTTTCAGCTTTCCAAAAAGTTTAAGCCCCTGTCCTGTATAGATGCCCGGATAAAACATAACCAATGGTGTTGTCTCCATTAATGGGTGGAGATTATTTAAAAGATTATGACTTCTTAACATTGGATATGCACTTCCAATCCCTGATACAAGAATTAGGTCATTTTCATCAGGCGGAGCAAGTTCAATAAATTCTCCTGCAAGTTTTTTTGAATCAAGCGGACCTTTTAGAGCCTTTAAAAGAGCTTCACCGCCTTTTTGAGTCTGTATATCAATAACTCGTTCAATAAGATTTCTCTTTTTAAGATAAGTAATAATCAATTCAAATAAATTGATGTGTTTGAATCGCATGTCAGGTTTTCTTTTTGGAAGTTGTCTTGATATGAAATAAATATGCTCTCTAACTTCAAGTTCAAGTTCAGGTGGGTAATCAAAAATATAAAAACCAATCTCATTACCAAGACCTGAATTAGAGAGAAGTTCATCAGATGTGAGGCGATCAAGAATTTTGTCTAAACGGTTTTTAAATGTAGTCATATAAATCCTTATAACTGAAAGGCATAACAATAAAATTGTAAAACATACTATCTGATATTCATGCACTTTAATACATAGGATTCATTTCTTTTAAGCAAATACTGTTCTATTTCAGTATTTATAGATACAGGAAGCAAGTTGCAGTTGATTGTGTTATCAATATATTTTGCTTCTGCAAGCATTCTAAATACAACCTGTTTTAATTTTTTCCTTGTTGATTCTTTCCATGTTTCAACTTTAGGATCAACTTGAGCACAAACTTCAAGAAATTTAATCCAATCATTATCACATATAGTTTTTGTAAATGTCTGCCAATGTTCACGTAAAACAGTATCCATAAAATCGCCAACAAGACGGCTGTATTTTATCGATGCTGCAAGAAGAGCCTGTGAAGTTATTTCTGATGAACCTTCATAGATAAGCTGCCATAGCTCTTCATTCATAGTTGTAAGACGATTTTTGATAAGGTATGCTTGTCTTTTTGCAGATACAGGACTTCTTTTTTGTAAAATATTGTCAAGCACAATTGCTTTGTGCCATTCATCAGAGTTGACACCTTGAATAAGAAGATATGCAATTTTTCGGCTCTCTTCTACAAGCAAAGCTCCTGCGGCAGTATCACCGTTGTAAATTGTATTTTGAGGGATATTCATAAAAAGCAACCCGTTAGATTAGAAATATTTAATTAAGACTCTTTATTTATATAATGTTTCAAAAAATGTAAATATTTTTACCTATCTTTTTGATATACAGTTTTCCAGATAAATACAATCATGAAAATATTAAACGAGGAACAACATCATTTCCAGCCATATCATGCGGTGTCTATGGCTATCCAGAGGAAGAAGCAGATATAGCTCTTGCGGTCTGCATGGAAGCTGCATATAAGGATTTATCAATTTATCTTTACATTTTCAGGCAGAAGATGGTGGACATCTGGGGTGAGACTTTGGAGTCTGTTGAGGAACACTGAAGGATAGATTGAGCTCACAATTTCGGGCACATCCAATAAAAAAAGGGTTTAACCATATTGGCTAAACCCTTAATTTCTTGTGGTGCCCAGGGACAGAATCGAACTGCCGACACGGGGATTTTCAGTCCCCTGCTCTACCGACTGAGCTACCTGGGCTTAAAAAAACAGAGCCTTTATATTTTAAATACCAGAGTGTGTCAAGGGTTTTCTACCAAGATCGCCAAAGATATTTTGAACAAGTGTAGATGCAGCAATTGATGCAGTTTCAGCTCTTAAAATTCTACTTCCAAGAGAAAAAGATCGAAACCCATGTTTTTGTGCAAGTTCAACCTCATGTTCAGAAAAACCACCTTCAGGTCCTATCATCACTATAATTTTAAGATTTTCAACTCTATTTTCACTATTAAATACACTATTGGCACGCTTTCTTATATCATCAAATGGAGTTGTTGCTCTCTCCCAAAACGTTATTTTTTCATCATAACTATCACTGTGCCTTATCATCTCTTCAAATGAAGTAGGCGGATGAATTATAGGCAGAAAGCTGCGTCCACACTGCTTTATGGACTCTTTTGCAATTTTTTCCCACCGCTCAACCCTTGCATCAAAAGATTTTCTGCCCGTTCCTGATTTTATTGGAACTGCAATATCTGTTTTTTTGCTATCAGATAGATCAGGGCAAGGTACAGAACGTGCTGCAAAAAAAGGTATCCACTCTTTAATTCCAAGCTCTGTAAGGTGACGTAAAATTACATCCATCTTTTTGTCTTTAAGAACTCCTTGGGCAATCGTAATATGTGCTGGTGACTCTACATCTAAAAATTTTTTCTCCATAATTTTCAATATAACTTTTTTAGAACTTACGCTCTCAATCTCAGACAGATATTGGTTACCACAACCATCTGCAAGTTCTACCCTGTCTCTAATGCCAAGCCTTAACACATTAACAAGATGTCTGGCATCTTGACCTGTAATGGTAGCAGAAGTGCCATCAATATCATCAGGGTCTATATAAAATCTATGTATTGACATTAGAACTACTCCTAAATAGAGATGATAAAATTACCTTTTAACAAGTTCCATACTAAAATCCTCCATCTGATAAATACACAAACCATCAACATACAAAAGACCATCAGCTCTGATTTTACTCTTTTTCTCCTTACTGTTAGAATAATCATCTATTTCCATTTGGTTTTCTATTTCATTTTTTTTGTTAAATCTATCAGATAACTTATTGGAACTACTAATAATTGGAGATACGTCATTAATAATATCTTTTATATGGACATAAATTTCAATATTTTTGCATGATGGAATAATCTGCCCTCTATATGTCCATTTATGAGTGTGGCAATTCATTACCAAATCGTATTTATCAGGATCATACATCCATGTCTTAAGTGCATAAAACTTTACGATCTGCAAAAATGACTCAACACCAAGAGAGCCGGGGCAGACAGGATCCTGATAGAAATGGGCTTTAAAAAACCACTCTTCAGGGTTTACCTTTTTACTCCCCTTTATAAAACCTTTTCCATATTTACCACCATCAGGCAACATTACTTCAATAGTATCAACCATAAGAAGAGGTTTTGTAGGCATACCATAACACTCTTTAGTATCAAATCCGCTACATTCTGGATCTAAAAGAGTATCTCCATTTTCGGGTAAGCTGTAATCCATCAAAGGAGAATTTTTTATTCCAGTTTGATTTGCAAAAGCCTGAGCCGTAAAAAATCCAAAATTTGTCTTTCCTTTATAGATATACTTATTACCAACCATAACTTCCATAAGAAAATTTTGGATAATCATTCCACCTGCTTGAGAAACAGATGTCATTTTAGAACGCATTGTAAGAGTTATAAAATCTCTATTGATTGAAATTAACCTTTGTTGCCCGTTAGCTACTATCTTTTGCTCTGACATGCTGGTGCTCGAAAGCTCGACTCTTTTTACAGGTTTAAAAATCTGGGCTTCACCTCCAAGATTTCTAAAATAGAGCCTCTCACTGCTCTTTAAGGCAGAGCCACAATATGCCGCAAGCCACCCACAAGGCTGAAGTGCAACCTCAAGCAGAATACAAAACGGAAGATAGTCAGTATCAGATGCTCTAAAATACCACCCATCAAAAGGCATATCAAACTGAGCCTCTATCCACCCTCCAGAAGATACCTCCCACTGTTTTGCATCTGCTTTTATAACTCTATCCATGAAAAAATATGGGGGACCAGGAAGTCTTGCAATCTCACGTTCAGTGTCAAACTCCCTGTATCTTTCCCCAAACGCTTTTGATGGGCTGCCAATGGCGAACTCAAGTATCTGCTCTCTGCTAAATAAAACATGCTGAGGCTGACTGCTGTTAGTATCAAATTCTCTACAATCTTCTGGTATTTTAGTTGTTATATTAATATGTTGTATATTAGAATCAGATTTAATATCGCCAAAAAGTGATGCACCAATAACCACTTCAACATTAGATGTCTCTATTTTGGATTTATCTGTGTTAAATAGAGATACACAAAGTTCATCAACAAAACTTTCCGCCCCTTGCTTTAATGGAATTAACTCAATTCCCCGTTTTGTAAAGGCGTTTTTAAGTGATGGCGATACCATACCGCCTTCCCATGGTCCCCAATTTATTGACAAAAATTTACAATTGACAAGAGAATTTAGCCTATTTTTATCGTGTAACTTTGAGTAGTATTGAGCTGTTTTATTAAGTACCTCGTTTGCCATTGCATAATCAACCTGCCCTACATTACCACCTCTTGCCGCAACTGATGAAAAAAAGACTACATATTTAAGATTATCATGGATAGTGGCATTTAAAAGATTCTCCATGCCAACAACTTTTGTGTCAAACACTGCTGAAAATTGAGCCTCAGTTTTATCAACAATAAATTTGTCTTCTAAAATGCCAGCACCATGAACAATGGCTGTTATCTTGCCAAATTTTTCTCTTACATCTTTAACTGCTCTGTTGATATCTTCAAAATTTCTGATATCAACACTATAGTATTGAACAACCGAACCTGCATCAGATATCCTTTTAAGATTTTGTATAATTTCTCTATTTGCAGCTATTTTATTTGACATTTTCTGAAGCTCTACAGGGCTAAGAGATTTTCTTACATCCCCCTTATTTGTTGATTTATCTTGGAGAAAATTGGCAAGAATAGCTTTTTTAATATCTGCCTCTGCAATAACATCTCTCAACCACTCTGCTTCTTGTTCTGGAAAAGGAGTTCTTCCAATAAGTATTATTACAGGAGAAAATCTTGATGCAAGTTCAACAGCACATTCAGCAGTAACTCCTCTTGCACCGCCTGTAATAACAACTACATCTTCATGATTTATGTTAAAATCAATTTGTTGTTTATCGCAACTCTTATCAGGTTCAGAATTTACTGATAAGATAGGTATAGCAGATGTAATAAGTTCAGGGATAAAGCAACATTGATCTTTTATCCCAATCTCTACAACGCCATGTAAATATGAGTTGACACTGTAACTGGTAAGCATAAGCAAAACAGCAGCCTCAATTGCAGCTTTAGCATCAAAGTTTGATAGCTTTTTATAATGCTTAGATGTTGAGTCAAAATTTGTGATTTGAATATCTGTAGATGGAAAATCAATAGCTCTGCATAAAACACCATTCCATTCAAGGGCGGCGGTCTTAACAAGACCTGCAAATCCACCTTGCATAGGATCAGAAATATTGTCATCTGCAAAACCAAAAGTTCCGCCAAGAAAAGAGATTGTGGCAAAAATAGCACTGTTTTTAAAAAACTCTGATTTAAAAGAATCAGAATGGCTCGCTTCTGTTTTTGTCTGTTTAAATTTAGAAGCTGCTTTTATAAGATATTTTCCGCTCTGTTTTGCAAGAAGAAAGGCTTTTTTAAGAAACAATTTTGTGTGATTTATACCATCACTATTCAAAATGTTATAAGTGTCAGAGCTATTTTTATGGTTAGAAGTTCTGTTTGGAGAGATTATGATAAGACCTGCCATGTCAGACAGGTCTCTGTTTAAGGCATCATCAATTCCAATTATCTTGGATTGAATCTTGTTTTTACTAAATAGAGAGCTAAAAGTAGTGGCAAATAGGAAAGCATCATCTACTTTATTTTTACTCTCATCTAATATCGTCTTATCAGATACTATATATATCTTTTTAGACTTCTCAATGGTAATTATTCGACCATCTTCCAAATCAAGAGCATCAAATGGAATCTTTTTAAGAGATATTACCTGTCTTAAAAGTTTTTTTTTTGACAGGCAGCAGTTGCATTGCATCCGACTGCCTCAACTTGTGTTAATTGTGGAGCACTATCAGAGCTGTTTAGAGAACTATCAATTTCAGAAACATCTAAAAGGTTCTGTGCAATCTGCTCAATTGTTTTAAGGCGTCCAATATCTTCTGGAGATATCTGCTGAGCTTGAGGCAGCTTCTCCTCAAGTTTGGATAAAATCTCAACCCTTTTTATTGAATCAATACCAAGGTCAGACTCTATATCCATATCAGGTGTGAGCATCTCCACAGGAAATCCCGTCAAGGTGCTAATTGTTTCCATCAAAATTTCCATCACATCTCTGTTTGAACTTGCAGCGGTTGACCTCTCTTGGTTAATGCTATTATTCTTAACAGTTTGTGAACTATCATCAGATTTTACACAATTAAGAGCTTGTATATTGGTGTGAAGTTTACTATTAGCATTTTCTGTAGAAATAGTACCATGGTTAGTAGGAATAAAGGTGTTTATCACTGGAATTGCTTCTTCTGATTGGGAAGAACTGTAAGATGATATAGCCAGTGCATCACAGATATCTTTAAGAGTTTTTAATGTTCCCATATTTTCAGGCGTAAGCGAATCTGCTCCTGCAATAGATTTTTCAAGTTCTGAGACAATTTCAACACGCTTGATAGAATCAATACCAAGATCAGACTCTATATCCATATCAAGGGTAAGCATCTCTACGGGAAAACCGGTAAGTTTGCTTACAGTCTCAAGAAGAACTGTTTCAACTTTTACAACCTCGTCTGCTCTACTCATATTAGGTTGACTCTGAGACTTTGAAGCAGCATAAGTTGGCTCATCCTTTAATTTGGCATCAGTTGGATTATATTGATTAGTATAAGGATTATATTGTTGAGTAGTCTTATCAATATAGTGCGTTGCAACCTGTTCTTGAGACTCTGCTCTACTTTGCTGATTAAGCATAACACTTTGTGAAGATATGTTAGGAACAGCTGTGTTATTTTTTCCATTATTCTTTTGAGGTATTGCCTTCTCAAAAACTTCATTTTGAACAGTTGAGTTCTCAAAGATTTTCACTTTTGGAATTGCAGGCTCTTTAAATCTTGCCAGTTCTGAATGGATAGATGAATATATTGCATTCTCTGCAAAAAAACGGGTCTGTTCCATCATTGCTTGCAATGTTTTGCTCGCAGCAGCTTGAGTATCGAGAAATTTTTCGTGGGCAAGAGCTGTACGAGTTTGAAGCTCTTGCATAGACTCCATCCCTTTTTGAACCATCTGCATGGCAGTATAAACAAGTGGTGATGGCTGATTAATATTCTGTTGAGTTGGTGGTGATGTATTGCTGCATGATGATACTTGATTTAACGGTGAGATGTGGCGGCTTAATGGTTGCTGGTTTGTTGTAATATCTTCTTTCATATCAGTTCCTTTTTGCTGCGGGCTGTATGATGCAGTAGTTGTGTTCTGTTTTATAGTCACTTGGTTATTTACTGTTTGAGGTTTTAGATATGATCTCTCATCTGGTTTTGGCTCTTCTGATTTTAATTTTGTAATAGGTGTCTGTAGTTTTGGTTTTACATTTGCACCTGTTAAAGGAATCCTCATAATCTTTTTTGCTGGCTCTTCAACTGTGTTCTCCCACTTATCAAGATAAATTTGAATACCAGAAGCTGCAAGTAAGCAGAGCAGAGATGCTAAATCTTCAATAGCTCTATTTTTGCCAGAAGAGAGATCCACTGCAAAAGAGTTGATATTTTTAATGGCTGTTGATGAGCCATTTTTACTATCTTTGCTATCTGACATTGAAACATCATTATTACCTATAGAGTTTTCAAGAATAGAGCGGGTAAGTCCTGTTAAAACTGTTTTTGGACCAACCTCAATAAATGTTGTAATGTTGTGTTGAACCATTGACTCAATATTTGACATAAAACGGACAGGATTTATAAGCTGCTCGCCAAGAAGTTTTTTTATAGACTCTCTCTCTTGAGGATAGGCTTTGCCAGTAGTATTGGAAAAGACCGATATCTTAGATTTTTCATAACTGCTTATATCAATAGAAGATACAGACTTTGTAAAGAGATCAACAGCATTTTCAACAAGTTTGCTATGGAACGCTGCTGCAACACTCAATTGAACACCCTTTAGTTTTTTACTTTTAAATATTTTAGAAGCCCGCTTTATCTCGTCAGTTTTACCAGAGAGCACCACCTGATTTGGGCTGTTTATGTTGGCAATAGCGAGATCAAGATTTTCTAATTTTATAAGCTGTTCAATCTCGTTTTCTGATGCTTTTACTGCAAGCATTGTTCCCGGGTCTTCTTTCTCACCAGCAGCATCAGCCATAAATTTGCCTCTTTGGGATGCCAATTTGAAAAAGGTTTTATCATCTATCCACCCTGCTGAACAAAGAGCTGTCAACTCTCCAAAACTGTGCCCACAAACTGAGTCAGGTTCAATACCAAATCTTGCAAGAATTTTTGCAATTGCAAGGCTTATTGCTCCAATTGCAGGCTGTGCTATATCAGTGCTTCTTAATCTCTCTTCTGATCTTTTTTCATCTTGAAGATATAGAGGAGGAGGAAAAATATAATCTTTTAATCTACCCTTTTGGGGGTTAATTTTTCTAAACTGCTCTTCTGCCAACTCAAGAGTCTCAAGAGCTTCGGGAAACATGGAGATAAGCTCTCTGCCCATTCCTGTATATTGACTTCCTTGACCCGGAAATAGAAAGGCAATTTTATGTTTTTGCTCTGTTTTTTTCTCTTGCTTCTTATCATCTAAAGTTTTATCTAAATCTATATCTTCGCCGTAAAATATTCTAAGTTTCTCTATCTGAGCTCTCTGTAGTTGTGTAGCTGATAGATTGCCAATATACGATAAAGCCTCTGTAGCCTTTGCTGATGGGTCATCACTTTCATTTATCACAATAAGAAGCCTGTACGGATCAGATGCTAAAAATTTTTTTCGTAAGTTCTGACTCTCCCATGCGATTTTGTGAGCTTTTTCTCCAGAATCTAACTTCTTTAATAACTCCATTGACTCTTTAAATTTTATGATACCATCTTTTAATCTCTCTTTGGTAGAGGCTGAAAAGGCTAATATCTGTACAGTTCCATCCCATGAGACATGCTCTTTTTTGGTATTATACTCTTCAAGAACTAAATGAAAATTGCTTCCACCAAATCCAAAAGCACTTACACCGCATCTTCTTGGATGGTTATTGGACTTAACCCAAGGTTTTGCAATGTTATTTAGATAAAATGGAGAGTTTATAATATCAATTTCAGGATCAGGATTTTCTGCTTTAAGTGTCGGAGGAATAACCTTGTGATAAAGGCTTAAAACAGCTTTTATAAGACCTGCAGCACCAGCAGCAGCTTTTGCATGTCCAATCATTGATTTTACAGAGCCAACAGCAGCATAGTTCCTACCATTGTCCTTATAGATAGAGTTATTATCTATAAAAACATTTAAACTACTTTTATTTGCAGCCGGTGAGGAATTTAAAAGGTTGTTCTTCTCTACAAGATATTTAAGTGCAGTTAGTTCAATTCTATCCCCAACACGCGTGCCTGTTCCGTGAGCCTCAAAAAGTTCAACTGTGCATGGATCAATTTTAGCTCGTCTATATGCATCTTTAAGTGCCCGTAACTGTCCACCTGCATCAGGTGCATATATTCCTCCAGTCTTTCCGTCACTTGAGGTGCCAACCCCTTTTATTACTGCATAAATTTTATCATTATCTTGTTTTGCATCTTCAAGCCGTTTTAACACAACCATACCAATGCCTTCTCCTAAAACAGTTCCATCCGCATCTTTAGAAAAAGGTCTTGCATCGCTTGTGTGCGATAAAACACCTGTTTTAGAGAAACATATATGCATAAAAATATCGTTTAAAGTATCAACACCACCACTAACACAGAGATCGCATCTTCTCGATGCAAGCTCTAAACAAGATGTATGAATTGCACTTAACGAACTTGCACACGCAGCATCAACAACAGTATTTGTACCGCCAAGATTGAGTCGGTTTGCAATTCTGCCAGCAACTACATTTCCAAGAAGCCCGGGAAATGAGTTCTCCTGCCACTTAGGGAAACTATCAGAAATTCTTTGGATAATCTCATCTTGCTTTTCGTCCGTCACTCCAGCATCTTTAAGAGCTCTTTTCCATACAGGATGATACAGACGTGCACCAAGTGGTATTACAAGCTCTTGAGTCCCAGTAACACCTAAAATAACGCTGGTTCTTAGATGATTCTCTGATTTATTGGCAGGATAACCAGCATCTGTAAGAGCCATTTCTGCAACCATAAGACCTAAAAGTTGAGAGGTGTCAGTTGCATCAATGTTATTAGGTGGAAAACCATATTTTGCAGGGTCAAAGTTTATATCTGGAATAAATCCACCACGCTTGCAGTAGATATGGTCAGGAGTTAAGGGATCTTCGTCAAAATAGTCTTCTAATCTCCAATGGCTACTTTCAGGAACTTCAGTAATAGCATCTTTACCATTAAAGATTAATCTCCAGTAGGCTTTAAGTCCGTTTGACGCAGGAAATATAGCCCCCATACCTATTATGGCTATGGAGTTATCTACTTGTGCGAAATCTTGTGCGATATTTATATTTGGTGCTAATATCTCCCCCATATATTAAAATTCCTTTTATATCAATAACTTCTATTATCTGAAATATCTGAAAAACGTTTATATCGTAAAAAATTATATATTGAACTTACTTGAATTTTGAAGTTGTAATCTATATCTTTAAAATATAGTTTTTGGAGCTTTAAATATTTATAGCTTTAAACAATATTAAAAAAGAGAATATATTGATATGCTTATTTTGTATAGGCAACTCATCTTATTTTGACAAAAATTTTACAAGGAGGATAGATGTTTAAAAATCTGAAATTGGGTTCAAAACTTATGCTTGGATTTTCATCAGTTGCCCTGATAGCTCTGATACTTGGAATTATGGGTTATTATGGCGTGATTAAAAATGGTGAGTCTCTTGATGAGATAGGTATTGTAAGACTGCCAAGTGTAGAGTCAACTCTCGATATGGAGATGGCGATACATAAGATTATAAGACATATAAGAAATTTGCTTATACCAAGCCTTAGTATTGAAGATTACCAGAGACAATATGAAGGAATTGCTGAATCTCGTAAACAATACCAAAAGGCTTTTGAAATTTACGAACCTCTTCCTCAAGTACCAGAAGAGGCTCAAGAGTGGCAGGCATTCATAAAAGTTATGCCTGAATGGGTAGCTATTAACGATAAGATCGTTGAGTTCCACCATGAAATCAGCAGGATTGGAATTTTTAATCCTGATGAATTGTTAAGTAAATTGCAGCAATTTCGAGCGGATCATCTTCAGCTTGAGCTTAATGTCATTAGGCTTATCATTTCAGGGGCACAGTTTGATGGGGGAGAAGATTATACATCTTGCAATTTTGGACTCTGGCTGAAGACATTTACAACCACAAACGAACAGATTAATGATCTTATAAAAAAGGCTGGTGAGCACCACAAGCAGTTTCACAGCCATGTAGCTTCAATTCGTAAGGCTGTTGAGCTTGGCAGCACAGATGAAGCTATGCAGATTTTTGAAACAAATATGAAGCCGGCAGCAGAAGAGGTATTTAAAATTTTTAATCAGATGATTGCAGAAGCTCAAAAAGCAGAAAATCTCCAAAAAACTATGCAGGATATGGTTTTAAACGATGCAAGACCAATCCAAAATAGAGCACTTGAGCATCTTGAAAATGTTGTTCATATTAACTCTAAACTGGCAGCAGAAGAGGTAGAAAAAGCAGAAAATCAAGCTCAATTTTTAAAAACAGCCTCAATAGCTGCCATGATTATAGGTGTCTTTATAGCTTTTATCCTTGCAATTCTTATCACCAAATCCATAACACGACCTATACTTGCGGGTGTTTATTTTGCAAAGAAGATGTCAGAAGGAGATATGACCCAACAGATAACTATTGACCGTAATGATGAGGTAGGAACTCTCATAAAAGCTCTAAATCAGATGTCATCTGATTTAAGAAGTATGTTTAAAAAAATTATAACAGGAGTTCAAACGCTATCCACATCAGCTACACAGTTAAACACAATTGCCAAGCAGATGGGGATAGGCTCTGAACATACTGCAAGTAAGGCTCATACTGTTGCGGCAGCAGCCGAAGAGCTAAGTTCTAATGTCAACTCAGTTGCAGCAGCAATGGAGCAGACAAACGCAAATATGAACGTAGTTGCATCCGCAGCAGAGGAGATGACCTCTACTATAAATGAAATTGCAAGTAACGCACAAAAAGCTCACACTATTACAGATAAAGCTCAAAAACAGGCTCAAGCAGCTTCAAGCAGAGTACACAACCTTGGTCAGGCAGCTCAAGAGATTGGAAAAGTTACCCAAACAATTGCTGAAATTTCAAGCCAAACAAATCTCCTTGCCCTTAATGCAACAATTGAGGCTGCCAGAGCTGGAGAAGCTGGCAAAGGTTTTGCAGTTGTAGCAAGCGAGATCAAAGAGCTTGCAAAGCAGACCGCAGATGCTACAGAAGAGATTAAAAATCGTATTAAAGCTATTCAGGATGCTACTGGTAGAACAGTTGATGAGATTGTACAGATTGCAGATGTTATAACTCAAGTAAATGATGGTGTATCAACAATTGCTGCTGCTGTTGAAGAGCAGTCTGTAACAACAAGAGAGATTGCAGACAATGTGGCTCAGGCTTCTGTGGCAGTCAGCGAGGTCGGGACAAATGTGGTAGAAAGCTCATCAGTTACTGCGGAAATCGCAAAAGATATAGCAGATGTAAACCAATCTGCATCACAGATGGCTATAAGTGGCTCTGAAGTTACAGCAAGCTCAAATGAGCTTAAAAAACTTTCAGAACAGCTCAATGATATGATAGGTAACTTCAAAGTGTGATAATTTACAAAGAATCACTCTATAAACATTGCATCACCATAGCTAAAAAAACGATACTTTTGCCTAACCGCCTCTTTGTATGACCTCAAAATAGACTCTCTTCCGGCAAAGGCTGATACTAACATTAGAAGTGTCGATTCTGGCAGATGGAAATTTGTAATCATGGCATCTACCATTTTAAATTTATATCCTGGATAGATAAAAAGATCACATTTTCCACTGCCAGATTTAACTTGACCCTGCAAATCTGTGGCATACTCAACTGTTCTTACTGATGTAGTTCCAACAGCAACTACACGCCGTCCTTCTAATTTTGCCCTATTCATAGCTTTTGCTGATGCTTCTGAAATGGAGAAAAATTCAGAATGAATTTGATGCTCACGAATATCATCAACTCTTACAGGCACAAAAGTTCCATATCCAACATGCAGTGTAATGTTGACAAACTCAATCCCCTTTATTTTGAGCTTCTGTATAAGAGATTTAGTAAAATGGAGTCCTGCTGTAGGGGCTGCAACAGCACCTTTTTCTGTTGCATAGACTGTCTGATAACTCTCTTTATCAACCATTTTCTCATATTTAGCACCTTTATCACCAGTTTCAGAGTCAGCATTACGCTGTATATAAGGGGGCAAAGGTATTTCCCCTGAGTTTTCAAGTATAACATCAAAGCTCTTATGAGTATCAGTGTAGAAAAATCTGACAGTAAAAATTGCCTTATCTACACCTTGAACTATAGCTTTAATATCTTCTCTCTCTCCAAGTTGAAGTATAGTCCCGGGTTTCGGACTTTTTGATGCCCGAATCATACATTCACACTCAAAATAGCCACTCTCTTTATAGATAGCCATACCACCAACATAATCCAGAATTAGCACTTCAACTCTTCCACCACTCTCTTTCCGCCCTTTAAGCCTTGCAGGTATTACACGAGTGTTGTTAATAACTACAAGATCATCGGGTTTTAAAATCTCTTCAATATCTTTAAAACAGTAATGAGATATTGTGCCGTCTCTCCTGCTAAGCCTTAAAAGTCTTGACTCCTCTCTGCTCTTTGCAGGATGTTGAGCAATTAACTCACAAGGAAGATCATATCTATAATCTGAAATTAAATACATTAGTTTAACTCTCAAGAGAGGCACAACTGTCCATCTCTACTGTATAAAAATAGTTACGGGTTTTAATGCAATTATAAAAATAACACTTCAATACAACTTATTACCAAAATAGACGACCCCAAGCCCTAAAAGCATAAGAACCGCTCCAAAACGGCGTAGAGAGTTTTCCGGAAGTTGGGTTACAGTCAATATTATCTCTTTCATCTTTTCTGGAAAGGCAAAATATGGCAATCCCTCCACAATCATAACCATTCCCATTACACAAAGGAAAAATTTCATTTTCTTTTCAATCCGTTAGTTTTTAGTTATCTTAAAAGCTCTTTATCTGTTTAAAAATAGCCTCATCTGATATACGCTATTTTGAAACTATATCACAAAAAAATATTATTGATAAATCAAATCATCAGGGTTATAAGATATAGCTGGAATTATTCATAAATCACTATTTTTTGACTAAAATTTAATGATTTTTAACTGCTTTAATTATAAAAAATATCAGGAATAGAACACTATGCAGTACGAACCTGTAATAGGACTTGAAGTCCACGCACAATTAAAAACTGAAACCAAAATATTTTGTGGATGCTCAACCAAATTTGGAGCTGAACCAAATGCCAATACATGTCCTGTATGCACTGGTATGCCAGGAGTGCTGCCAGTTTTAAACAAAAAAGCTGTAACTTTTGCCATTAAATGTGCACTTGCCACCAACTGCACAATTGCCAAAGAGAGTAGATTTGACAGAAAAAATTACTTCTATCCAGACCTTCCTAAAGGCTACCAGATCTCACAATATGCCTATCCAATAGCAGAGCATGGATATCTCTCAATTGAGATTGACAATGGTCTTGAAAAAATAGTTGGAATAACAAGAATTCACATGGAAGAGGATGCAGGAAAGCTAATACATGACCCACAAAGATCACGCAGTATGGTTGACCTTAACAGAACTGGTGTCCCGTTGGTGGAAATTGTAAGCGAGCCAGATATCCGTTCAGCAGCAGAAGCTGGTGCTTATTTAAGAAAGCTTCACTCAATTTTAAAATATATCGATGTTTGTGACGGCAATATGGAGGAGGGCAGTTTCAGGTGTGATGCCAATATTTCCCTTCGACCTGTTGGAGAACAGCAGTTTGGTACCCGCACAGAACTTAAAAATCTCAACTCATTTAAACATGTTGAAAAGGCAATTCAGTACGAGATTCAAAGACAGACCTATCTGCTTGATGAAGGAAAAGAGATTATTCAGGAAACACGACTTTGGGATCCTGTAAAAAACTTGACTAAATCAATGAGAGGGAAAGAAGATGCACATGATTACCGCTATTTTCCTGATCCTGATCTTGTTCCTCTTATTGTGGATGAGGTATGGATTAATGAAGTTAAAGCAGATATGCCAGAGCTTCCACACGCTAAAAAAGCACGATTTATTAACCAGTATAGCCTCTCTAATTATGATGCTGAGGTCTTAACATCTTCAAGAGTTCTTGCAGACTATTTTGAGGCAACTGCCGCACTTATTGATGATAAGAAACTTGCGGCTAACTGGATAATGGGTCCAATGCTTGCAATCATAAAGAGTGAAGGAAACACCATTGAAGAGCCTCCAATATCATCTTCTGATCTTGCAGAGCTTTTAAGCCTTCTTGAAAAGGGTGTGATTAATGCCAATGCCGCTAAAACTGTTTTTGAAAAAATGATCTCTTCAGATGATAAGAATCAAAAGTTGAAAGCTACTAACTTAGTGCGTGAAATGGGGCTTGAGCAGCTATCAGACCATTCTGAGCTTGAATCTGTTGTTGATGAGGTTATTGCACAAAATCCTGCTGAACTTGAGGCGTACAAAAACGGTAAAACAAAACTTTTCAGCTTTTTTATGGGACAAATTATGAAAAAGACCAAAGGAAAGGCAGATCCCAAAATAGTGACTCAGCTACTTAATCAAAAATTATAAACTGGAGCTTTAATGAAATCAAAACTATTCCCATTAAAACTTAGGTCAATGAAAGAGTGGTTCTATCTAAACCGTAATTTTTACATCTTATTTTTCTCTTTACTATATAGTATAAGCTATTTGGCTTTGACTGGCAGTGCTGTTTCAGCAGAGATAGGTTCTCAAATCCAAAAAATTGCTATAATTCCTTTTCAAATTAACTCTCAGAAAGATATTTCGTATATAAAAAATGGCGTTTTTCAAATGCTATCCTCAAGGCTTGCATGGAAAGACAATACGTTTGTAGCAAGTGAAAAGGAGATAGATGAGAGCATCATAAAAGTTGGGAACATTGAGAAACCAACAAAAAAAGAGCCTGTTAATAATACTATCGACTATTTTACCAAAATAGCAGAAAATACAAAATCGAACTATATTATACGTGGAAGTATAACTGAATTTGCAGGGGCTTTTAGTGTTGACGCCACTGTTTACAATGTAAGTCAAAATCAACTCCAGTCGTTCTTCACACAAGCAGAGAGTCCTGAAAAGATAATACCAAGCGTTGAGATATTAAGTGCAAAAATCAACAAAGATATTTTTAACAGAGATACAGCAGCTCTTGCTCTGATTGATGAGGATAAAAACAGAGCAGCTCAAAACTCAATCCGTGCAAATCCTGAACGACTAATGCCATTAGCCTCTCTTGAGCAGAACACACAAAAAAAAGAGAGACCTTTTTGGAAATTCTGGGGCAAAGATAAAAACGAAGATGAATTAGTAGTAACCAATCCTAATACTTCAACCTCTACAAGTAACAGTCCAACTGAATCAGAGGATCAGGTTGTAATAAATACAGCCATTGATCCTGAAGATGAAGATTTAGAAGAGGATAAAAAGCCTTTTTGGAAATTTTGGTAAATAGGTATATAAATGTCAAAAGAGACCATTCTAATTGTTGATGACGAAGAAGATATTCTTGAGCTTGTAAAGTACAATCTTGAACGAGAAGGCTATACAACCATATCTGCTGTCACTGGAGAGGCTGCTCTAAAATTGGCGATTAATATAAAGCCTTCTCTTATTGTTCTTGATCTTATGCTTCCTGGTATTGATGGACTTGAAGTTACCAAGATTCTTAGAACAGACAGCTCAACATCAAATATCCCTATTATAATGCTTACTGCTAAAGGAGAAGAGTCAGACATTGTAACTGGTTTAGAGCTTGGGGCAAATGACTATATGTCAAAACCATTTAGCCCAAGAGAGTTAGTTGCCCGTATCAGGGCTATTTTAAGAAGGAGTCCTCCCCATAATGAAACTATTAAACAAAATGACCTTAGTGGATATACTATCTTAGGAGAGATGGTAATTGATCACGGAAGGCATATTGTCAAGATAGCAGATACACCTATTGATTTAACCTATTCAGAATTTGAGTTATTAGCATTTCTCTCAGCTAAAAAAGGGTGGGTATTTACCCGTGGGCAGATTATGGATGCGATTCATGGTGATAACTATGCAGTAACAGAGCGAAGTGTAGATGTAATAGTTGCTGGTTTGCGTAAAAAACTCGGAGCATTTTCCCACTCTATTGAGACTGTAAGAGGGGTTGGATATAGGTTTAAAGATGATAATCGTGAATAGAAGAAGAAGAAAAATCTTGTGGCAGATTTTTCCATCTTTCTTAATTATTACTCTGTTATCCCTTACTGCTGTAACATTTTATGCTACCACTGTTTTAAAAACCTTTTTTCTTAATAACACTGAACAAGAGCTGACGATAAGGGCTGAGTTTGTAAAAAGGGAGTTTATTGCTCGTTACCCTGATTTTAATAGTAGCTCATCAGTTATAAATATAAAAGATATTGATATTATTTGTAAAGATATTGGTCAAACTACTGGAACCAGAGTAACTATTATTCTGCCTTCAGGTGATGTTGCAGGTGACTCTTTTGGTAATATAGACTCTATGGAGAACCATAAGCATAGATATGAGATTGCCCTTGCAATGAAAGATCGCAAAGGTATCTCTATTAGAAAAAGTGGAACATTGGGGGAGAACATGATGTATATAGCCCTTCCCATGTTTAAGAACAATAGTGATATTTTATGGATTGTAAGAGTTGCGATTTCAATAGCAGCTATTGAAGAGCAGATAAGAACAATGCAAAAAAGCATCTTTATTGCACTTCTGATCACAGTCACAGCTGCTGCCGGAGCAAGCCTTTTTGTGGCAAGGCGCATCACAAAACCAATTGAAGAGATGACAAGTGGTGCTAAAAATTTTGCGGACGGGAAATTGACAACACCTCTTCCATTGCCTGATTCACCCCAAGAGCTTTTTCAACTCGCCCTTACCATGAATCTTATGGCACAAACGCTTGACGAAAAAATAAGAACATTAGAAGATCGCACTATGGAGCTTGAGGCAGTACACTCCAGTATGAGAGAGGGTGTTATCGCTGTTGATTCAACAGAGAGTATAATAACTGCAAACAATGCCGCAGCTCAAATATTTTGCTATCCTGCAAATCTTATAAAAGGGCGTAATATCCACGAAATTTCAAGACACTATGAACTTCAAAAACTTATCCGTAAGGCTCTTGCCAATCCTGAACCGGTTGAAGATGATATTGTTATCTCAACTGGTAGTGATGATCACATTTACAATGTCCACTCAACAGCTCTTTGTAATGCCTCAGGGGTAAAACTTGGAACATTGATTATTTTTCACGATATCACAAGGATCAGAAAACTTGAAACAATGCACAAAGACTTTGCAGCCAATGTCTCCCATGAGTTAAAAACTCCATTAACATCTGTAAAAGGCTTTGTAGAGACTCTTGAAAATATTATGCAAGAGCAGCAACAAAGTGATAATAGCCAGGGTGTTAAACATGAAAAAGCTATAAAATTTATAAAAATAATTGAAAAAAATGTTGAGCGACTTATTGCATTAATTAATGATCTACTTGCACTATCAAGAGTTGAAAGAGATGAAGGAGCAACGGTTCATCTTGAACCCCACGATATAAATCAAGTTATCCAGAGTGCTATTGACGCTTGCAGTATAGTAAGTGCCTCTAAAAATATTGAGATCGAGTATATTTTAATTGGAAAAAATAGTTACACAGTTCTAATGGATCCTATTTTGATGGAGCAGGCTATAGTCAACATTATTGACAATGCCATTAAATATAGCGAATCAGGAGGAAAGGTGGTTGTAAGTTGTGAACAAGAGACAGAACAAGATAAAGAGTACAATCAGGAAAAACAGAGTATAACAAAAAACAGTCGCTTTATCGTAATAAAAATAACAGATTATGGTACAGGCATTGGAAAAGAGCATCTTTCGAGAATTTTCCAGAGATTTTACAGGATTGACAAATCAAGAAGCAGAGAGATGGGTGGTACTGGTTTGGGTCTTGCAATTGTAAAACATATTGTAAGATATCATAAAGGAGATATTTTTGTTACGAGCACACCCGGAAAAGGGAGCACATTTAAAATAACCCTACCAGCCCTCTCCTGAAAATGGTATAGGAAAAAATTTTACTCAAAAAGGGAAAGATTTCAGATGTCGTTCAAAAGCGTGGAACATGTTATAGAAAAGTTAGAGGCTTCAAACTATATTGCATCTCGAGAGATTGCGACTGTAATATTTATTGCGATATCTACAGATAAACCCGTGCTTGTTGAGGGACCTGCTGGAGTTGGTAAGACTGAGCTTGCAAAAGCTCTATCTGACTGTATGGGAAGAAAACTTATACGACTCCAGTGTTATGAAGGACTTGATGAAGCAAAAGCTCTTTACGAGTGGGAATATGCCAAACAACTGCTCTATACCCAAATGGTAAAGGATAGAATCAACACGGTTATTGCAGATACAGTCTCATTATCTGATGCTGTTGATAAAATAGCGGCTCAAGAAGATGCTTTTTTTTCAGAGCGATTTATCCAACCACGTCCTCTTCTTCAAGCTATCTCATCACCTGATCCTGTTGTGTTGCTAATTGATGAGGTTGATAAATCTGACCCTGAATTTGAAGCGTTTCTGCTCGAACTTCTTAGCGATTTTCAGGTTACAATTCCTGAAATTGGTACACGTAAACCAGTTACTATACCCTTTGTGTTTTTAACATCTAACAACTACAGGGATATGAGTGATGCACTTAAAAGAAGATGCCTTCACCTCTATATTGACTATCCAACACCACAAAGAGAGAAAGAGATTGTCTTGAGAAAACTTCCATATATAAATGAGATACTTTTAGATCAAATAATATTAAGCATAAATAAAATAAGGGAAATGGAGCTTAAAAAGAGTCCTTGTGTTTCAGAATCTATTGACTGGGCAAAAGCACTAATGGCACTCGGAGTAATAGAGTTAAATGAGAACCACATCAGAGAGACTCTTAATGTGATTTGCAAATATCATTCAGATCATCAAACTGTCAGTCACAATTTAGAACAAATTTTGTCACAAAAAATATAATAAGAGCTATTGCACAAAAGCAAAAACCATTGCATAAAGTCAAAAAAAATTAAATATTTAATTTTAAATATGGCGGTGAACATGAAACATAATATTTTAACTGAACAGCAACTTGATGCTATTGATGAGATTCTTCAGCAAAAACTTATCCAAGCAGGTGTAAGAAACGTTATGCTTATTGATATGGCAGGTAATACAATTTCAGAACAGAATAACGGTAAGTTTAAGCTCGATACAATCTCTTTTGCAGCATTAGCTGCCGGTAATTTTGCGGCTGTGGAAGCTATGGCAAAACTTGTTGGAGAGTCAGAGTTTTCTCTTTTATTTCATAAAGGAGAGACAGCCAGCGTACATTTCAGTAAAATAAATAATGATTTTCTTTTGATTACCATGTTTCAAAAAGACCTCTCACTTGGTATTATACGCTTAAAGGTAACTGACACTATTAAGGCTCTTAATAAAATTCTTTACACTTAAAATAGTTCACAGCCCCTTTAGTAATACAACTATATTTTACACTATTTATAAATAATGATGATATGCTATTTGTGGTGGTTTGTGGTGAGGAGGAGATATTTTGGCTTTTATAAATATTAAAACCAAGGAGGTCCAGGTAAAAATAGTCTATTATGGACCTGGCAGAGGAGGCAAAACTGCAAACCTTGAGTATATCTACAAAAAATACCGCAATAATATAACTACTGAAATGGTAAGCCTCAAAACCCATGATGATAGAACACTATTTTTTGATTTTCTTCCATTTGATGTTGGTAAAATTAGGGGATATGACGTATCAATACAGCTATACACAGTGCCCGGGCAGGTAAAATATAATGCAACTCGAAAGCTTGTATTAAAAGGTGTTGATGGAATTGTATTTGTAGCTGATGCAACTTTAGAGCAAAGAAAAAGCAATATTGATTCTCTAAAACAGCTTCAAGAGAATCTTGAAGCCTACAATTTAAGTTTAAATACCATTCCACTTGTAATGCAGTATAATAAATATGATCTCAAAGATTCAGGAGTTCCTCTACTTTCACCTCAAATTATGCAACAAGACCTTAATAGTACGTTAAGAGTTCCAGCTTTTGCAGCAAGTGCACTTGTAGGAGGAAACGTAATTGCTACTCTAAAAAAGATCATCTCACTGACTTTATCATCAATTCAGGATCAACTCTTTTAATTTTTTTAATCAAAAATAGCTCTTTTTTTAAGGAGGTGAAATTTTGAACACACTATCTACCAAAAACAGCAATTCTCAAGTCAGTGACCTAAAGCACCTTATGCACTCCATTGATGGAGGCATAACACTTGAGTTGAATCAGAAGATTGTTAATATAACAGATAAATTGGCTCAACAGTGGCAAAATGATAAAGCTCTTTTAACATTTACTAAAATGCTCCGTGCATTATCAGACTATACAGCATCCGGAAAGAGCAACGTAAATAGAGATGCTATCTCTTTGATAAGATCAATTGTGACACAAATAGACAATCTCTCTACCCCCTCTGGATCGAGTCTTACTATAGCAAAAAAACAGGCTATTCTTGCTCAAGAGATTGCAAAATATAATGCACTAAAACAGCAAATAAAATCTATATCTCGGGATGATAAATCAGAAGATGATTACAGTTCAGATAGCCAAAATCAAGTTAGAGAAGAGACGGATAGCAGCCTAATTTCTGAACTTAAAGGTATCATTTTGTCATTAGACTGGGAAATAACAGAGGAGCTTATCCAAAAGTTAGAAAAAGAGGTAAACAAATTACAATCTCACTGGAAAAACAGTAAAATTCACCTCTCTTTTCTCCAGATGTTTAAAAGCATTGGCAACTATGTTCTAAACAGAGGTTCTAACACCCATCCAGATGCTATTTCTCTTCTAAATTCACTTTACAAAAATTTTGAACTTATCGTATCTAACTCTTCGATGACAATTGAGGATCAGAAAAATATACTACTAAAAGAGATGAAAAAATTCAATGAGCTCAAACAGCTAATCTCTTCTGCAAAAATATCCAAACCACGTCCTGATATAACTGCTTCACACTTTACATCTTCTGCTGCATCTTCTTCTGTAAAAACACGCTCTGCTCCAACTATGAGCCCAATGGATGATCTTATTGGAACAAAAAGTAGCAGTAACCTATCCCCTGTGGACGAACTTATTGAAGAGATTCACATGCTTCAAGACTCTGGTTCTCACTCTTCTGTTGATACAAACATAACCTCTCATGCTTCAGGAAGTGCGAACACTAATCCTGAAATAAAGGAGGTCATACCTAATCGACTTAAAAAACAGCCGATTGAGGAGATTCAGACAAGATTAGATGCTTTTTTTGACGAAGATGAGCCTTTATCAGAACTTGCATTTGCAGATTCAGGAGATGAGGTTGTTCCATACAAAGGGGATACAACAACATCAGGCTATGCCACTGTAGAAAAAGAGTATAAGCCAGACTCTACAGATAATATTTTAGAGGATAGCCAAGAGATATTATTTGAAGATGAACCTTTATCTGATGTTGAACCTGATACACAAGATATCTCATTTGAAGATGAAAAAGTTGAAGGCATGGTTCCATACGAGTTTGAAAATGAGTTTTTTGAAAGTGAGTTATCACCAGAGCCAGAGGATAAAGTATTAAACGTAAAAGAGATAAGTACAGAAGAGATTGGAAGTATCAGTGAGATTAACAAAAGTAAAGAGATGGAACTTCTCGAAGAGCTTAAATCTGCTTTTGGAAAATCTCTATTTCATGGTGAACTTCAAAGTATTGAACAGATCAACTATAATATCACAACATTGGAACAACTATGGAGTGAAGAGCCTGCAAAGCAGATTATGCTAAAAATAGTTAAATCGCTTATAGGATATTTTAATCTGATTGAAACACTTCCTAAAGCTGAAGCTCTTGAACTTATGCTTTATATTGTTGAATCAATGGAAAATACAAGTGATAACGTAAATAAAGAAGCTATACCAACTAACAAAAATGGGGAAAAAATTAGCGAAAATGACATTATTAAACTATTTTCTAAATATATAGATTTTCAAAATAGACTAATTAAAAGCAATACTGCTGAACCGCAGCAAAATAAAGCAGAGACATTGGCAGATAGGGAGATTCTATATAGTGAGCCTAATCAGCAGGAAGAGGAGTTTGAGATCGAAGATAGTATCAGACAAAAACAGAGTATCTGGTCAAAAATTAAACGTTGGTTAGGATTATAATTTATAAAATTGTTACTCTAACACTATATTATGCACGTAAAAGGTTAGAGAGAAAATAAAAAGCTATTAGGAGATTTAAACATTGATTTTCTTTTGCGAAGATTGTGGAGCAAGAAACAGCTTAACAGATGAGTATATCAAGCAAGGTATTGTCACGTTTAGATGTAAATCATGCAACTACTTAAATTCATATCCACTTCCGGGAACTACTCGGCAATCCAACATAGATATAACTCTTAAAAAGAGTAGAAGTCTAAAAACTCCTCCTATAAAAAAGGAGAATAAAAAAATAACTTAAATAAAATCTCAGAGTACTTAACTTTAAATAAAATCAACTGGAGGTCTTTAATGTCAGCTCAGACAGTCATTCTTATTTTCACTTTGGTCATTTACATGATTATTATTTTTGTATTTAATAAAGCACGGAAAAAATATGCAGGAGGTAAGGTTGGTGAAGTTATTAATCTAATTATTGTAACAGTTGCCCTTCTGTTTATAGCAGACTATGCAGGAATGCTTTCAGCTTATGTTGATAGAGAACTTATTGATATAATTAAAGCTCTTTTCAGAACAGCCGGACTATCATTTCTTGCTTATGGTGGTGTAAGAGTAGCTGGTTCGTAACCACTAATTCTAACTAAATAGTGAAAATATCCCCTTTCCTTTAGCACGTTTTTTATCCCCAGCGTGTTGTGATACCATGCTGTTGACTATATCTGTAACATCATTAACTATTCGGTTCTTCTCTAACGATTCAGTATGGTATTTTTTTACATATCCAATTATATTTTCTATCTCTTGCAGTATGGTATGCATAGGGTTCATTCCAAGAATAGATGCAATTTTCCTCAACACAAGAGTTGTATAGGCATTAAAACCATTAATAAGAATCTCTTTACCACTCTCCTCCTCTTTTTCAACTAATGACATCTGTTCAATAATAGATTTTATGTTTGAATTTACGTGATTTGAAGGGTGATAATTCTCAAACACCTGTCTGCAATCGTCAGTAAGAGCCTGCTTTACCTCATCAAAAAGCGATGAAGCCCTATCTCCTAACTCCTGTTCAATATTTTTTAGAATCGATTGAAGAATATCATTATAAACTGTAATAACAGCAGAATACTCCTCCTTACCACCAGTAGGGCTATCACTTAATTGAATCTCCTCTTTTTGCTCAATAAGACCGTAGGAGTTAAGAGAAAATATAATCTTATAAACAGCAAATTCATCATAACCGCTTTGTGACACTATCTGCCTGATTGTACGGTTACCATCAATTAAGGAGAGAATTCTCCACTCATTGGCATTTAATCTTATCTCATCTTCTTTGTTTTGAACATGACCTGAAATTCTGAATACAAGATTTTCACTTGTAATAACAGTATTAAGTACAGATAACTCATCAATTCTCCTTGATGCTTCAAGAATTAGCTTCATAGGATTGAGCTGAGTTACAACCATACCTTCTAAGTTGAGCTTAATATCTTTATATTCAAATTTTCCCTTTTTCCAGAGAAGGAGGCTATAGAGAATCTCCTCTACCTGCTTGGTATTATATTTTTTAAGAGTGCTCATAGTTACATATCCCTTATCAACAAGTATTTTGCCAAGAGATACTTTCTGTTCACGTCCAAGTGCAAGACATTTTTGTAACTGCTCTGCTGAAATAATACCATCTCGCCTTAATATATAACCAAGGCGAGACTCTTTTTGAGAGCCAGAAGCATATACAATAGTTCCTTCTTCAAAAAATACTTTACACTCATTATCTCCACTTGTCACCCTGAGCAGACCGGTTTTCTGGTCATTGCATAAAAGCTGAAGAATACTTGTCAGAAACAGCCCCTCAAAATCACCTTGAAGATTCATAGTCAACTCTCTTATTTAAAGTTGTTCTTTTATTATGTTGCCCATCACTGCATACTATAATAATATATTTATAGCTTACAACTGGAAAAATTACTCTATTATTTAAGAAACCTACAAAGTATATAAAATATATAGAATATGCTTGATACAATGATTGAATTTACAAACTGCTGTCGATTATATGGGCTTAGAGTGTCAACAAGTGAAGTTTTAGACTCTATCCGTCATCTTGCCATTATAAATATTATGGACGAAAAGGAGTTCCAAACAGTTATACGAAGTAATTATGCAAAAAGCAGGCGTGATCAGAGCCGTTTTAACTCTCTTTACGACCTTTTTTTTCATGGAAAAGAGGCTGTAAATTCAGAAGATAGTTTCACACATCTTGCTGGTACATTCAATAAAATTATCGATATGGTGGAAAAAAATGGAGAGAATGAACCTATAAAACAGGCTCTTAGTGAATTTATACGTGGAAGACCCGCACAATTTTTAGCAGATGTTCATAAACTTAATATAATGGCTGTAAGAGAACAAAAATTTTTTAAATCAAATATGGATCAACTCTCTGCAAAACTTAATATCATGCTTGCAATAAACCAGATGAGACAAAATATAGCTGAGCTAATTGGAAGCAATTTTGATAATTTAGATAAGGCAAGTATTAAAATTGTTAATCACTACTTTGATAAAATTCTATCTAAGGCACACTCCTTACTAACAGATGAACCCAGAGAAATAAATTATAGCCTTGTGGAGAGAAAATCTACAATATTATCCACAAACGAGCTTAGACAAAGACCATTCTCCTCACTGAGTGATAGAGAGACAAAAGAGGTTATAGAGGTTATAGAGCTGTTTGTAAAAAAACTTAAAGATCAGGCAAGCAGACGTTTTAGGATAAAAAAAAGAGGTGTTATTGATATAAAAAAGACTCTTCGCACTTCAGGCAAATATCAAGGAGTTCCATTGGAGATAAAGTTTAAAGATAGGATGTTAAACAAAAGCTCTCTTATAGTTCTTTGTGATATATCAGGCTCTGTATGGTCATCGGCAAGATTTATGCTCAATGTTCTTTATGCATTACAAGAGTGTTTTTCAAAGGTCAGAAGTTTTGTCTTTGTTGCTGAACTTGTTGAGGTTACAAAGTATTTTGAAAAAATAGGTGAAGATAGGCTTAATACAGTTAATTTAGCAATTGAAACCATATTGAATAAAAATATAATAAACATAAATGAGCACACAGACTATGGTTCTGCATTTAGCTCTTTTAAAAAAAGATATCTCAATATTTTAAACCATAAAACAACCGTAATTATAATGGGAGACGGTCGTTCCAATTATCTTAACCCTCAGGCACATATTTTAGGTCAAATAAGAGAGAGATGCAGACGAATTATCTGGCTCAACCCAGAACCTTGCAATACATGGAGAAGTGGAGATAGTGAAATATTTGCTTACAAATCACACTGCCATGAAATTCGTACCTGCATGAATTTAAACCATCTAACCGAGTTTATTAAAGAACTTGTACTTTAATAAACAATAGAAATATAGTACAAATTTCATAATCTTAAAACAGATCAAAATAGTTAAGAAGTTGAGACTATCTTTGTAAGTTAAGCCAGTGATAACCATTTCAACTTCTAATAATTTTTATAAACATGGAGACCAAAAATGCTTATTGTAATGAAAAAGGGTGCAACTGATGAGAGTGTACAGCGTGTTGTAAATGCAGCTGAAAAACGTGGATATACTGCAAGACCAATTCCGGGTGGAGACCGTGTCTCTATAGGAATTTTATATAATAAAGGTTCTGTAGATGCTGGTCTCTTTATGGGTCTTGAAGGCGTTAAAGAGGTAATTCCTGTGACAAAACCATATAAATTGGTAAGTCGTGAATTTAAAAACGAAAATACCATAGTAAAAGTTGGAAATGTTCTATTTGGTGATGGCTCAATGCCAGTGCTTTCGGGTCCATGTGCAATTGAGAGTGAAGAGCAGGCAATTACAATTGCAAAAGCTGTAAAAAAAGCTGGTGCTGTGATGTTTCGCGGAGGTGCATTCAAACCAAGAACCTCTCCTTATGATTTTCAAGGGCTTGGCAAAAAAGGGCTTGAGATTCTTGCAAAGGTTAGAGAGGAGACTGGGTTACCAGTAGCAACTGAGGTTATGGATGTTGAAAATTTTGATCTTGTTGAAGAGTACGCAGATGTAGTTCAGATTGGTACAAGAAATATGCAAAATTTTAGCCTCCTTAAACGGGCTGGACGCTCAACAAGACCAGTTATTCTAAAACGGGGCATGTCTGCAATGCTTCCAGAGTGGCTCATGGCAGCAGAGTACATTATGGAAGAGGGAAACAGTCAAGTTATCTTGTGTGAACGAGGTGTCAGAACCTTTGTTCGTCATAGCAGAAACACGCTTGATCTTTCTGTTGTGCCAGCAGTTAAAAAGGAGAGTCATCTGCCTATAATACTCGACCCAAGCCATGCGGCTGGTGTAAGAGACCTGGTTATTCCATTAGCCTGTGCATCTGTAGCAGTCGGTTCAGATGGATTGATGGTTGAGGTTCATCACAAGCCAGAAGAGGCTATGAGCGATGGTGCTCAATCTCTATATCCTGAGCAGTTTGAAAAACTTATGCAAATGGTGAATAAAATTCATGCTATTATTAGATGAGAGATTTTTTAAAAATAAAAATTGAACATCTCACTCTAATAGACAGAAGGTAACGTAAACAAAATAAAAAGAGCAATCTTAAGAGATTACCGGAGAAGAGAGTATTGTGAAAACCATTGAAGTTCATGGCAGTCAGGGAGTATCTTATATCTATGTTGGCGAATATCTTAAAAATGTAAGTAAATATCTACCAAAAGGGAAAAAATGTGTAATAGTTACTGATATAAATATAAAAAAGTATTATGAGCATCAATTCCCAGTCATCTCATCTACGCTACCAATTGATGTTATAACTATACCCACAGGTGAAGAGAACAAAACCTTTGCAACTATAGAGATGATATTTCGACAGTTGATTAGCCTTGGTGCAGATCGCTCAACTTTTATTCTTGGTATTGGAGGCGGAATTGTCTGTGATATCACAGGATTTGCTGCCTCTATATACATGAGAGGTGTTGAGTTCGGGTTTGTCTCAACTACGCTCTTATCTCAAGTTGATGCAAGTGTTGGTGGAAAAAATGGAGTAAACTTTGACTCATATAAAAATATGGTAGGGGTCTTCTGTCAACCAAAGTTCGTAATTTGCGACACATCGCTTTTGCAAACACTACCCTCTGAGGAGATTTCTAACGGCTTTGCAGAGATTGTAAAACATGGCTTGATTGCAGATGCTTTAATGCTTGACTATATTGAAGCAAATATCAAAAAAGCTCTTGCTCTTGATAGTGATGTGATTAGGCATCTTGTTGAAAAGTCTGTAAAACTTAAAGCAGCAGTTGTACAAAAAGATGAAAAAGAGGCTGGAGAACGTAAAAAACTCAATTTTGGGCATACTCTTGCACACGCTCTTGAGAAGCTAAAACCAATTGGACACGGAAGAGCAGTGAGCATTGGAATGGTTGCTGCATCATATTTTTCTGCAAAAAAGGGGCTTTTGAGTGACAGTGAGTGCAAAAGAGTTAAAAGTGTGCTTCAAGCGTTAAACCTGCCAGTTAATTTAGACTCTTTTAATTTAAAATCTGATGATATTTTAAGTGCTATGACCAAAGATAAAAAAAAGGATAAAGATAAAATAAGTTTTGTTTTTCTAAATGGAATTGGCAATTGCATTGTTAATAAGATATCGTTTGAAGAGTTAAATCAACTTTTTGCAGATATGGAAAACAATATCTAAAATATCACAATTTTAATACAAAAATTAACATTTATTAATAAACAAAGATAATTTTAAAAAGGAACAGATGAGATGAATCGGAATTTTCTTCAACATCTTGCCCAGCAGACAAAAGAGCTTCATAAAGAGGGGCTTTATAAGGAAGAACGGATAATAACCTCACAGCAGCAGGCAGAAATTACCGTTATAAATGGTCAATACTTAGATGAGCAAATTGAAGTTTATCCATCTTTAGGGCAGATGTCTGTAAATCCAACTTATAAGGTAATAAATTTTTGTGCAAACAACTATCTTGGACTTGCCAACAATAGAGAGCTTATACAGGCAGCAAAAGATGGTCTTGATAAGCATGGTTTTGGCATGGCATCTGTAAGATTTATCTGTGGTACGCAAGATATTCATAAAATACTTGAACATAGATTGAGCGATTTTCTTAAAACTGAAGATACAATTCTTTACTCTTCATGTTTTGATGCAAACGGTGGACTCTTTGAAACTCTTTTTGAAGAACAAGATGCTATTATCAGCGATGCTCTTAACCATGCAAGCATTATTGACGGGGTAAGATTGTCTAAATCACAACGATTTCGTTATAATAACAACGATATGAATGACCTTGAAGCTCAGTTAAAAGCAGCTCAAGGTTGTAGATTCAAGGTGATTGCCACAGATGGTGTATTTTCAATGGACGGTATTATTGCCAACCTTAAAGCTATTTGCGATCTTGCTGACAAGTATAATGCTCTTGTGATGGTTGATGACTCTCATGCAGTTGGATTTATTGGAGAACAAGGCGGTGGTACTCCAGAATATTGTGGTGTTCAAGGTCGTATTGATATACTAACTGGTACACTTGGAAAAGCTCTTGGAGGTGCATCAGGAGGATATGCAAGCGGAAGAGGTGAAATTATAAAGTGGCTTCGTCAGCGTTCTCGCCCTTATCTATTTTCTAACACTCTTGCCCCTTCAATTGCTGCTGCTTCAATTAAAGTCCTTGATATGCTCAAACTAAGTGATAACTTAAGAGTTAAACTAAAAGAGAACAGCCTATATTTTAGGAATCAAATGGCTAAACTTGGATTTAAATTGATTCAGGGAGATCATCCAATAATACCTATTATGCTCGGAGATGCTTCGCTTGCCTCTAAAATGGCAAAAATGATGCTTAATGAAGGAATATATGTGGTGGGATTTTCATTTCCTGTTGTTCCTAAAGGTCAGGCACGTATTAGAACACAAATGTCAGCAGCTCATAACCAGGAACACCTTGACAAGGCTGTTGATGCATTTGAAAAGGTCGGAAAAGAGTTAAGGGTAATATAAATTACTACAAATAATTGTACTTGCTGACATATACGACATAGATATTTTATCTCCAATATTTATAAACATCTCAGAATATTATCGCATCTTACTATATGTTAAAAAATTGTCAGCCATTTGTATAATTGACGGTTTAATCATTTTTAAATTACACTTAACAATTTATATGACTTATGTCAGAATTAATGAAATATAGATTTATATTAATGGGTAAGGCAAGAACATAAGTTCACAAACATCATTTTGTTGTATTTTCCTGCCATAACATCTTTTTTCAATATTTGCATAGCACCGAAAGGTTTTTGTGCCTTTCTAAATTTTTTATCTCGGTATGCCATGTATTCATAGCTATCAATTAAGCCAATAAGATGGGCAGGGTCTGAGATATTTGTTATGCCTTTAGGGTATCCACTACCGTCCGGTTTTTCGTGATGCTCTAATGCAACTAAAGCAATCTCTTTTTCAAAATTGGACGTATTATTTATTATTTTGTAGCCTTTTAAAGTGTGTGTTTTAAACCGTTCAAACTGAATATCTGTTAATTTATCATCTGCTTCAATAATTTCCGGTTCAATTTGAGTCAAGCCTATGTCATGTAAGATCGCACATATTCCTAATAACTTGATATCATTATCAGAAAGCTTGTTCCAAATACAGTAGTGCATTGTTAGAGCTAAAGTATTAGCAGTATGTTCAACAAGTAAAGATGAGGTGTTTGAGATAAGAGTCAATGACTTAAGTAATTCTTTATTTTCACTATATCCTTGAAATAAAAGCTCTAAGGTTTCTGGCAACATATCAAAAGAAGAGCCAAACGGATCATTCAAAGCCTCTTCAATAATTTCGCACAAAAGTGCCTTTATTGTTGCAAAACCTTTAGCAGATATAGCTTTGGCAAGAGAGATGTTCAATGCTTTATAAAGCTCTTTTGATGCTTCTTGTTTATATGATTTATGAATGAATAGCTCAGGATATTTTTTTAACTGGATTCTTGATGGCTCTAATTCAACGCCATCTTTCTTATAAACCAGAGCTTCTCCATCCTTTGAAAAGTAATAAAGAGGAATTTTCCTTAAGAGATTCACTTGGGATTTTTTTACGGGAATATACTCGTTTTCCATAGACAATATTAATTAAATTTTATGTAGAAAATATCTCTGCTCGATTTCTGCCGCCATCTTTAGCACGATAAAGTGCTGTGTCCGCATCTTTTACAAGCTGGTTTGGATCAACAACATTTACTATATTATCAGAACTAAAACCAGCTACTCCCAAACTTATTGTAACTTTAATCTTACCTTTACTGCCATAAGGTATCTCTCTATTTTCAACTATTTTTCTAATTTTTTCCGCTACTAATAAAGCCTTTAACTTGTCAGTTTCTGGCAGCAGTATAACTATCTCTTCGCCTCCATAGCGTGCAGTTGTATCTACATTGCGACATGCTGATTTAATACTATCTGAAACCACTCGTAAGACATTATCGCCTGTATGGTGACCATAATTGTCATTAACTTTTTTGAAAAAATCAATATCTACCATTATACAGCTAATATCTTTTTTGTACCTTTTTGCCTTCTCAAACTCATAATTTAATTTGGAATAGAAATATCTTCTGTTATAAAGCTCTGTCAACTCGTCGGTAATAGCCATATCCTCAATTTTCTTCTGAAATTTAGAGAGTTTTTTCATTAGTCTGACAGTGAAAAAACAGATAACTAAAATAAATAGAGAAGTAGATAATATGCCTAAGAAAACTATTATTGCACTATGACGTTTTGACATATTTTCAATATCAGAAATATCAAATTTAACACTGATTCCTCCTCTGATTCTATGCTTTGCACTATTTTTCTGCTGTTGCTCTACATGACAAGTTAAACATGACTCTTCTCTAAAAACAGGAGCCATATATCTAAAATAGATCTCTCCGCTATTCCCTTTTTGCTTTGTCCATAGCTCATTTTCACCCTTTTCAAACAACTCTAAAGCCTCTTTTTCAAACTCATCAGGGAGATTAGCGGGATTTATAGGTTTTAAACTTGTCATGTGATATGAGACAATATTATTGATTTTGGCATGTTCTGAAATCTCTATAGTAACTAATGACGGATTTCTTAAAGTATATATTTTACCATTTGTGGATTGAATGTCTGGATTTTGTAGATATGGATTGGATTTAACAGAGGCTTTTTTTTCGATATAGACACCTCCATAATTTGAGACCCAACCTCGTGTAACAACAATAAGATCATAATATGAACGTGCTCTAATTTTATGTTGAACTTCTATAAGCTGTCTATTTCTGAAAAATAGTATTATGAATAGTATTAAGGAAAAGATAAGTATTGCAACACTTATTTTTAAAATAAATGGTTGCCATATATACTCTGAAGCTCTAAAAATTTTTTCGTTTTTATATAAGCTCATAAGTGTTACTTTATATTTTATAATACCAAATAATTTGCTGCTATAACTGTTATATTATCTTTACCTCCTGCGTCAAGAGTGATTCTAATAAGTTTTTGAGTGCACTATCCAATTTTATACATATCCCTCAACTCACGAGAGAGATTTGAAACCAATTTAAATGCTTTTTCTACTGTCTGCTCTCCATCTTTATTAACAAGACAGCAGGTTGCAGGAGAGATAAGGCTTTGTGAAATCAGCATATCTCTATCAATCCCTCGTTTTGACAGCGTATCCCATAAATGCACAAAACGTTTTTTTAATGAATCAATGCTTTCAGTATAAAAAGGCTCAAAATTTGTCGGCACAACTCCCCACACAAGCACGCCTCCTCTATCTAAAAACCGTTTAATCTCTTTGTGATAAGAGACAATAATATCGCCGTTCAGATAGACATCCATTGACAAAATATCTAAATCTAAATTGAGCAGAAAACCCCAATCAGGATTTCCGCACAGATGAATCCCGCGTGGATGCTCAATAAGAGAGAAAAATCTATCAAGATCAGTTTTGGCTGTCATGTCGTTGTAACCTGACATTGCACTAAAAATATACTGAAGTCCCGGCTCATCAATAAACATAAAGGCATTTGGATTGATCTTTTTCAGCCTCTCAAGCTGCACATTTATTCGCTGTGCCATAAAATCAAACATAAACTCTCGAACAGTATCATTAAAAAGAATGGGACGCTCGTTCTCATCTTGCACATTAAATCCAAAGCTGACAGGTCCTTCAAGCTGCCCTCTTATTGCTGGTCTGTCAGAAAAATCGATCTCTAAAAATTTATGATACACCTGAGAGTAAGTGCTGCTTATGTCAAAATAGGCTGGATCATCAAAATGGAGCATTGCATCTTCAAGCTCCATTGCAAATTTATCTGTAGAAAATCTAAGGGTTCGATTTTCCATATCTAAAAGAATACCGGGAAAATTTTCTGATGCTTGAACATACATATCTTCATAATAGTTTAAAAGAGGAAGCTGGGGCCAGAATGGAATGTCTAAGGAACAGGCGGCTTTAAGTGCTGAATCAACATCTTTGTGAGGCATAACTGCCATTGCAGTTGTCAAAAGGTTACCGGGAATAGCCATTTTTTTTATCTCCTTTATTTTAAAACCAAAATTCAGGGTATCTTCTGCTCTTTGCAAGATTATTTACAACAAGAGCAGCTGAAAGCATAATCAATGATATTGTTCTAAAGCATTGAGCTATTTCATATCTTAAATCCCGCAACTATCTTGTTTAACTGTTGAGCAAGGCTTGACAGTTCTTTGGAGTTTGCACTGATCTGAGAGCTGTTTTCTGCCATTTCTCCTGCAACCTGACTTACTCCTGCAACATTGCCTGCAATATCTCGTGAAACATCTGAAACCTGAGCCACATTCTGATTAACTTCCTGCAATCCTTCTGATGCTTCCTTCACATTTTTGGTTATTTCGCTTGTAGCAGCAGACTGTTCCTCTACAGCAGCAGCAATACTTGCTGAAATATCGCTTATATCATTAATAATAACTGAAATAGCCTTTATCTCCTGAATTGATATTGATGTTGAATTCTGCATTCCTTCAATATTTGTTTTTATCTCTTGTGTTGCCTGAGCTGTCTGTTTTGCAAGGTCTTTTATCTCATTTGCTACAACTGCAAAGCCTTTTCCAGCCTCACCCGCTCTTGCTGCCTCTATTGTGGCATTAAGTGCAAGAAGGTTTGTCTGCTCGGAAATATCTGTGATTGTCTCTGTAACTTTACCAACCAATTTAGCTGCTGCCCCCAACTCTTCTACTCTTTGAGTTGTATTTTTTGCTTTTACTACTGCATCATTGGCAATGTTTCTGCCTTGACTTGAATTTTGGGCAATCTCATTGATTGTAGAAGCCATCTGTTCAGCAGCAGCAGAGATCATTCCAATTGTAGTTGTTGACTCTTCCATAGCAGATGCAACTGAATTCATGCTGGAACTCATCTCTTCCACAGCACTTGCAACTGAATTTGCTTGGGAAGCTGTCTCTTCTGCTCCTGATGCCATAATATTAGAAACATCAGTCATAAGAGTTGATGATTCAGTAAGGGTTTTAACACCATTTACTATGTTTTGAATAACTTTAGTAAGGCTCTGGCTCATCTGGTTAAGTGCATCAACAAGCTCTCCAACCTCATCTTTTCTGTCATTATTAATCTTTACTGTAAAATCTCCCTTAGACATTGAATCAGCCATGCTTAATGCTTTTTTAATCGGGTTGGTTATTCCTTTAGTTATAAAAAACGCAAGTAGAAAACCAGTAACAACGGCAATGGCAAGAATTACATAACTTCGGGTAATAGCATCTGAAGCTGATTTTTCTGATGTTTCTACAAAAGAGATTGCCTTCTTTTCTGCAAAATCAATTATACCATCAATGGCAGAGTCAACTTTATTTGCATGTGGTATAACCTTATTTTCTGCAACTTCGTCAGCTTCTTTGATCTTGCCAGCTTTTACAAATGCAATCTCTTCATCTCTAAATGCTTTCCACCCTATAAACAGGTTAATAGCTTCATCTACAGATGTCTGATCTCCAAGAAAACGCTCTTTTATAAGATCAAACTCTTTAATTATCTCTTCTTGATATTCTGCCAGCTGCTGTTCAATCTTTCTAAAGTCAGCATCGTTCTTTGCAAAACGAAGGTATCTCATACCAAGTCTCATTCTAAACATGTTGCCGTCAATTCTAAGCATTGTGGTGATAACTGTGTGGGGGTGTTTGTAAAGTTTATCCAGATTCTTTGCGATCTCCTTCATTTTGTTTGTGCCGATAATTCCTATCAAAAAAGCCATAGCAATCATTAGACCAAAACCAAAGCCCATCTTAGTTCCAAGTTTCCAGTTTTTCATGTTCATAACAATCTCCTTATTAATTTAAGTTATAGAAAATACACAGGATATGCCGTAAAAAATTTACCTAAGGAATGAGAATTTAATAACACCATAAATTCATCAAAGTCCTATACATTTTAGTAGGGAACAACGATCGTTGTTCCCTACATTACCTTGCTGGGCATATTTTAGGGTATTATTAAATATTTATTCCTAATAAGAAACAAATATTGTAGATTCATAACCAAAATTCAGGGTATCTTCTGCTTTTTGCAAGATTGTTTACAACAAGAGCAACTAAAAGCATAATCAAAGCACCTGCACCAACAGGAGCTAAAGCGTAATAAAAACCCAATTTATGAATCTCTTCTCCTCCAATAACTGCAATCAGTGCAGTTGCTCCACCCGGAGGATGAAGGGTTTTTGTAGCGTGCATGGCTGCAATTGCTGTTGCAACGCCAAATGAAGATGCAAGCCAGACAGCATCAGGAAAGAGTTTATAAGAGGCCACACCGATAACCGCTGAAATAAGATGTCCTCCCACAAAATTTCGCGGCTGTGCTAAAGGGCTTCTTACTGCACCGTAGATAAGCACTGCTGATGCCCCAAAAGAGCCGATAATTAAAACAATATGCTGTTCTGACAATAACTTATAATGAAGATAGGCAACTGCTGTTATGCCTAAAAACGCACCAACCCATGACCATAAAATTTCAGATATATTTACAGCAGGAGGACTCTCTTTTCCTCCTCTCATTTTATTGAAAAACTCAATCAAAATTCTCTCCTCTGCTTTTTTTCATAAGCATTAACTAATCGACACGATACGATATTAATTACATTTTAAGGCTCGTCTTAACACGAAGCGTAAAGATAATATCAGCACAAAGCCTGAACAAGGTCTGATCTGGCAATAATCCCGATGAGTTTGGAATTACTATCTAAAACAGGAACCCTGTTTATCTTACGCGATTCAAATATAGCTGAAACATCCATAATTGATATAGATTTCTGAACAGTTACAGGAGGAGATGACATTATATCATTTACTCTCAAAAGCCTAATATCTGATGCTAAACATCCGCTTACTTCAAGACATTGGGCTATAAGACTCATAAATGAACTGTTGATTTGTCCATCTTTTCTGATAATTTTTTTCAAAAAATCTTTTTCAGAGAGAACTCCGCAAACATATTGTTTACTGTCAAGCACTGGCATTCCAGAAATGTTGTTTTGAGCCATAAGTTTTGCAGCATCAAGAAGCGGTGTTTTCTCTTCTACAGTTATTACTGATGTCGTCATAACATGCTCTGCTTTAACTGAATTTTTCAACCGTTCTAAAGCGTGTCTTGATGCTATTTGATAAATCTCTTTAAAATCTGAGGGAGTTATATCTAAATAGCCTGAAATATCTCTCATTGCCTCAATAATATCGTCATCACTAAAGCCGATTGTGCATTGGTTTAATGTATTGTTTTTCATGGCAGCTCTCCAAATTTGAATAATCGTAGATAAATTTACAAGAACAATCTATCCACGATTATTTTTAGTTTAGCCAATTTTTTTATTTTTAGTTTTATGATTGTTTACTGAAAAAAGATTGACGAATTGCATTTACAAGGAAAAGAAGCAGCAAGATTGCACCGCCTGCAAAAATAATATCTGGCAGAACTCTTGCCCAGCTAAATGCTCTAATCACATCTCCAGAGGCAATTTCAGGGCTTCTTGCATACCATAAACCATATTTTATTGCATAGTGAAGCTGATAAAATCCAGATGGAATAAGGCTGAATACTGCCATTGCTGCAAGTCCGCCGTTAAGTCCCCAGAAGCTGTATTTTAAAAGTTTATCTGACCATGATGCACGGGTAACAATGTGTCTAACAGAAAAGAGAAGAAGCGATATTGCCAACATTCCATACACTCCAAACAGTGCTGTATGAGAATGGATAGGAGTTGTATTTATACCTTGTGCATAATAAAGAACTATCGGCGGGTTGATAAGAAATCCAAAAACACCTGCACCAACAAGATTCCAGAATGCTACAGATACAAAGAAATAGACAGGCCATTTATAAGCATAACCTTCTCCACCTTCTTGGACAGACTTTAAATTGTGGACAATTTCAAATCCCATCAAGGTTAAAGGCACAACTTCCAATGCAGAGAAAACCGCTCCAAGTGCAATAATCGGAATCGGGCTGCCTGTCCAGTAAAGATGGTGGAATGTTCCGATAACACCGCCGCCAAGATATAGAAATATGGTAAAATTAACGGTCATTAATGCAAATTTTCTGCTGACAATACCGATATGAGAGAGCAAAAACGCCATTACAACAGTTGCAAACACCTCGAAAAATCCCTCTACCCAAAGATGAACAACCCACCATCTCCAATATTCAGCATCTGATAAGTGGCTGCCTTTTCCGTAAAGAAGACCTGCCATGTAAAAAAGAGGAATAGATATGGAGCTGTATAATAAAAGATGGGTCAGACCTCCATTATCTTTCTCATCTTTAAGAGCTGGATAGATTGCACGAAGCACCAATATAAGCCAGATTATCATTCCTACAATCAGAAGAAGCTGCCATACTCTTCCCAATTCAATAAATTCATAGCCTTGATGCCCTAAGTAAAACGTATCATCTCCCATTATACCGGTTGCAGAGAGCCAAGTTCCAGCCAATGTTCCCACAACAACCACTACAAGAGCACCAAAAAGAACCAACACCAATCCCTTTTGTCCTTTTGGCTCGGTTCCAACCATTGGTCCGATAAATAGACCAGCAGCAAGAAAACAGGTTGCAATAAAGAAAACTGCAAGCTGTAGATGCCATGTTCTTGCAGCAGCATAAGGGAAGATTTTTCCAAGCGGGATTCCGTAAAAACTTGTCCCTTCAACTGTAAAATGGGCAGTAAGTGAACCCATTCCTATCTGTATGACAAACAGCAGTATTGCCACCAAAAAATAGATCAATGTAGCTTTTTGGCTCGGCGTTGGGTTAGGTTCTGGAAAATCTTTTATTAAAGTTGGTTTATAGTCATCTCTGCCAATATATCTAAGATAGAAAAACAGTGCTGCTGCAATGCCGAAAATCAGAAGAATTACGCTGACAATAGACCACGTAACATTTCCGGGAAGAGGAGTGTTGCCGACAAGAGGATCGTAGGGCCAATTACTGGTATATGTATAATCTTTATCAAGCCTTAAAGTGCCGGCAGCCCATGAGAGCCATGCAAAAAAGCTGGTCAGCTTATGGGTCTCTTCAGCAGTTTTTACAATCTCGCTCTGAAGCCCCATACGCTCATTGCCTTTCATAAAAAGCTCTCCATAATACTCTTTAAGAGCATTGAAAGCCTCTGCCTGATACGGTGTTAATGTGAGGGTAGATGTTGCTGGGTTGTAGCGGTTTGTCTTTATCTCTTGAGTAACTATCGCAGTTAGTTTAGCTCTTGTCGGGGCATCAAGAGCGTCAAACTCCTCTTGAGAGAAAAATTTTGCCTTTTCAGCTGCAACTCCATTATGGCGTGCTGCAATATAAAGCCCCATTCTGTGCAGAAAATCAGCAGACCAATCAGGAGCAAGATAAGAGCCATGTCCCCATATTGTGCCTATATGCTGACCGCCTCTTGAGAAATAGAAATTCTGCCCATTCATAATATCGTCATGGGTAAAGAGAACCTCTCCAGTTGAGCTTACAATTTTATCTGGAATCGGAGGCTTCTCTTTTTTGATTATATAACCGCCAAAAATAAGAACTCCAAAACTTAAAACCAACACAAACAGCAATACAGCTTTTGTTTTTGGATTTTGCATATACAATCTCCTTTATCCATCTTTAGGTTTAAGTTTAAATTTTGATCTGTCTGTTAAGATTGTTTTTGTTATTAAAATTGTCTTTCGGAATATCATTTTTAAGAAATACTGATAACTATTTTAAATTTCTAAGAAAAATTATCAAATCGGCGGGGCAATGGTAACTAACACTCTCATGTCTGTAATTGCTCTAATTCCGTGAGGCTCACGAATATCAGAAATTAAAATATCACCTAAATTTGCAGGAAATACGGCATTATCTTTACCAAGAAACTCACCTTTTCCCTCTAAAACAACAATAGAGAGCTGACCATCAATGTCGTGAGAGTGAATAGGCAAATCTTGTCCAGCTTTAAAATTAAAGTTGATTATCTTAAAATCTGATGAATCATGAACTATTAATCTGCTCAAACCTTTATCGTTAAAGCTGTTTTCTTTAAATATCTCTATTTTTTTAATCATAGAGTCCCTCCTTTTGTATAAAATTACATCTGTTTTACGTAAACAATTGATATAGGGGTGGAGCACGCTGCACCCCTACAAAAAAACTCAAGCTATTTTAGATTTAAGTATATATACAAACTACTTACCAGCCATCATTGCTGCAATGTCTGCCTCTGCCTCTCCAATAAGTTTAATGTCAAAATTTTCAACAAGAACTTTAAGAACATTAGCAGATACAAAACCCGGAAGTGTTGGTCCAAGGCGTATGCCTTTTACCTGAAGGTGAAGCAGTGCAAGAAGAACAGCAACCGCTTTCTGCTCATACCAGCCGATATCAAATGAGAGCGGAAGATCATTAATATGTCCAAGTCCAAAAGCATCGCGCAGCTTCATTGCAATAACTGCCAATGAATAGCTGTCATTACACTGACCAGCATCAAGAACTCTTGGGATTCCGCCAATATCACCAAGATTGAGCTTGTTGTAGCGGTATTTTGCACAACCAGCAGTTAAAATTACTGTATCTTTTGGGAGTTTCTCTGCAACTTCTGTGAAATATGCACGACCTTTTTGTCTTCCATCGCAGCCTGCCATTACGATAAAGCGTTTAATTGCACCAGATTTTACAGCAGCAATAACCTTGTCAGCAAGTGCAAGAACCTGATTGTGTGCAAATCCTCCAACGATCTTTCCAGTCTCAATCTCTTGAGGAGCTGCACATTTTTTCGCAACCTCAATTATTGCTGAAAAATCTTTAGCCTTTCCAGCCTCTCTATCTGCAATGTGTGTCAATCCAGGATATGAGACAACACCAGTTGTAAAGATTCTGTTCTGATAGGTGTTTTTGCTCTTTATTGGAATAATGCAGTTTGTGGTCATAAGGATTGCACCATTAAAGGTCTCAAAATCCTCGTTCTGTTTCCACCAAGAGCTGCCGTAGTTTCCTTTCAGATGAGCATATTTCTTAAAAGCTGGATAGTAGTTTGCAGGCAGCATTTCACCGTGTGTATAGACATCAACACCAGTTCCTTCTGTCTGTTTTAAAAGCTCGTCCATATCTTTTAAGTCATGACCGCTGATAAGAATACCGGGGTTCTTGCCGACACCAATATTAACCTCTGTTATTTCAGGATTTCCGTAAGCTGTGGTATTTGCCTGATCCAGAGCTGCCATTGTTGTTACAGCACACTCTCCAGCTTTAAGAACCCAGCCGACCATATCATCAACAGAGAGATTTTCTGTTGTTGATGCAAGAGCTTTAAGAACAAACTCATAAATCTCATCTTTTTCAACACCAAGTATTGCTGCATGGTCTGCATAGGCTGAGATACCTTTGAGTCCAAGAATTAAAAGCTGACGCAATGATCTTACATCTTCATTTTCCGTTGCAAGCACTCCAACTGTTTTTGCCTTATCTTGATAGGTTGACTCGTCATCTGAAAACCAGACGGCAGAGTCATCAAGAGTTGTGGAGCAGCTGCAAGAGCATTTAGCATCAACTTTGCTCTTCAGACCTTTTTTGTACTCTTGAGCTTTCTTTATCCATTGGATAAGATTTGCATCATTAAAATTTACGTTTGTGATTGTAGTAAAAAGACCTTGAGTTACAAACTGACCAGCCTCTTTAATTACATCAACTCCAGCAGCTTTGCCTTTTGTTGCAAGAACAGCAATGCCTTTGAGGTTGAAAATAAGTAAATCTTGAAGATTTGCGGTTGAATCCTCTTTTCCACAAACGCCTTTAATTGTGCATCCTGTCCCTTTTGCTGTCTCCTGACATTGAAAACAAAACATGGTAAAACCTCCTTAAAATAATTATATGGTTATTATTACAACTTGATCATGGTTCTTATCTTCTTTCGCCTTTTTGATTGCAATATATGCTATGTTGAAAAGAAAAACCTTGATCTGGATCAAGAAATATCTTTTTTTGAAAATTTTTTAAAAAAATTATTTTGATAGTGTGATAGAATTACACAAATTCAAAAATTGATAAATTTTAAATATTAAAACTATTATTAAAACTATTTCTATCATAAATTATATCAATTTTTAATTATAAAAAATGAATATTGTTTAAAAAATAAACTTAAAACTATTAACCAAATTAAAACCAATTATTGGGAGTATTGATTTATGGGTTTGCTGTCATCAAGTGTATCTGTTGCAAGATACAGAGTAGATGGAAAGATTGAAGAGAATGTCATGGAGACCATACACGCTGGATTAAAACAGAACGCTATCACCACAATTGAAGATGAATATGCAGAAATTACAATTGGTTGGACACCATTTGAAAGCAACTTTAATCCTGATTTTGAAAAATTTACATTTACATTTGGAGATTTTTTTCTCTTCTCTTTAAGGATAGATAAAAAAAGTGTCCCTTCAAAGATTATTCAAAAACATATCTCTATTGAAGTGCAGAAAAAACTTAAAGAGGAGGGTCGCCAGTTTCTCTCAAAAAATGAAAAAATAGAGATTAAAGAAAATATTACAGAAAAGTTAATGCGTCAGATGCCATCAACACCAAATATATATGATGTTTTATGGAACCATGAAGCCCAACAGGTTCTATTTTTTTCAACCCAGAAAGCTGCAAATGAAGAGCTTGAAACTATGTTTACAAAATCATTTAAACTTAGATTAATAAGGCTCTTTCCATTCACAATTATTGAGTCATCACACCATTTTTCTGATCAAGAGCGTGATATGGTACTCAACTTAGCTCCTGCTAATGTAAACCGTGGTAAAGTAATTGGAGATGATTAATGAAAGATATATCAGTAAGTTATAATAAGTACAAATTTCTTGGCAATGAGTTTCTAACATGGCTTTGGTATCTAATTGAAAATGATATCAACATAAAAAAGATGGTGGAAACTGATTTAGAAAAAGCAGGCGTTAAGTGTGATTCAATTGTTTTTGAGATAGGCAACTGCATTGCTCTTGAAAACTCTCTTGGTGATGACTCTGTTGAAAAAATATCTATAAAAGGTGACGATGCAGGTCTTGAAGAGGGAAAAACAGCTCTAAAAAAAGGTGCAGTTGTAACAGATATGAATCTTGTGATGCATGTTGATGACAATGAGTGGAGATTTAATCTTAAAGGTGAGAGTATGGAGATAACATCTCTTAAAACGCCTGTTGCTGGAAAAATAGAGGGAGAAGACGATACAGAAGGGGCTGTTTTAGAAAAAGTTTTTCTTTATAACAGGCTCTTTGAAGTTATTGACATTCTGTTTCATAATTTTATTAAAAAGAGAATATCTGAAAATTGGAAAAAAGTTGATATTACAACAATAAGAGAATGGGCAGAGCAGCTATAAACTTTGAAATTCTATCAGTTCAAACTAAAAGTTATAAACATGTTTGTTATCAAAAGATGTTTATATGTTGATAACTATTAAGTTTATGAACATGTTATAAACATAGTTATGAACATTTTTAGTCTATTTTTCTTCCTTAAAATACAGATAGTTAACTAAGTTATGAACATAGTTATCAACACACTATGTTCATAACTATTGAGTTATGAACATGTTATAAAAGCGTGTTCATAACTCAATAGTTATGAACATGTTATAAACATAGTTATGAACATTTTTAGTCTATTTTTCTTCCTTAAAATACAGATAGTTAACTAAGTTATGAACATATCAACATGGTTTATTATTATTATTATCTTTTTAAAATATAATTAAAATAAAAAAACCCCAAGCTGATCTAAAAATACAAGCTGTCTGAAAACAGAAAATAACAGATTGATTTGATCAACTTAGGGTTGGATATAAATAAAAAATTTGGGAAAATATAAAAACAGCAACTTCAACGTATATGTTATTTGTTTCCAATTCTTGGATCATTTCCTTTACCAGTACAATCTGGTGTATAGCATGAATTATCAACAAATGAACATTTGTTTTTACATGATGGACACTCTTCTGGTGGTGTTTGAGCATTCATCTTATATCCACACTTATCGCAAATCCAGCTTGTCATAATATCTCCTTAGAATAATAAATAAGTAAATTAATAATTAAGACAGATATGTCTTACTCTAATTTTTTTTAAAAAAGGATACAGATCTGTCTTAAATTTTTTTATCAAAAACTATCAATCAAGAACTTCCATAAGTTTACCGCAACAAGGTGGGATTCTATCCCCTTTTTTAAGTTCAACATACTTGTTACAAGTTTGGCAGTAGCATCTACAATCTGCCTCTACGTAAACTTCTGCATATACCTCTTTTGAGCCAGTAGAGGCTGTCTCAAGCCCTTCAATTGCAAATCTTGCAAGTGTATCTTTTACAGCAACATACTGTCCTACAGGAACAAGTTTTTTGTTAAATCTTACACAGTCAACAACGGTTTTCCAAAGAGCCTCAAGTTTTGCCTTTTCGTCTGCTGTTTCAGGGGTAAATTCTACAAGATTTTTGTCAATGTTGATTTTCATTTGGTCTCTCCTTAAAGATAGTGATAGTTGGTTTGTAATGAAGTTTAGTTAAAAAAATAAGAGATGAAATTGTTGTATAATCAGATTATATTGATAATCAGATTATCAATGAATAAATGATTAACAGAATATCAAAAAATATGCCATAGTAAAATTATGAAAAAAATATCGCTATAAAAGTTTGATAATTTAAGATGCGTGGCAAGAAATTGGCATGTAATATTTAAGGGTAATTTAAAACTATTTTAATATCTCTTTAGACTCATTATTTTACTTAGATTTGTTTAAATTACTGAGTTACTAAAGGTTAGGAGTAAGTTAATTATTAATTATTTCAATAATTTTGAGGAGAATTTAGCATGTTTAAACCAGTCCAAATTGCTGATGGTATCTATTCTGTTGGGTGTCGTGATTGGGATATCCGTGATTTTCACGGATATTCAACATACGAAGGTACATCTTATAATGCCTTCCTAATATTGGATGATAAAAATGTTCTTATAGACACTGTAAAAAAAGAGTTTGCAGATGAGCTTCTTGACAATATTAGCAAAATTATAGAGCCATCTAAAATTGATATAGTTATAAGTAACCATACAGAGATGGATCACTCTGGTGCTCTTCCTGCAGTTATGCAAAGAGTTGGAAAAGAGAAAACGGTATTATGTTCAAAGATGGGTTTTAAAAATTTAAAAAGTCACTTTTCAATTCCATTGAATCTTAAAAGTGTTGAAAACGGTGAAGAGCTTAGTATTGGAAAACGAACTCTCTCTTTTCTTGAGACAAAAATGCTTCACTGGCCAGACAGTATGTTTACATACCTTAAAAATGACAAAATCCTCTTTTCCAGCGATGCTTTTGGTCAGCACTATGCAGGAGATTGTCTCTTTGATGATGAGATAGGTGAGCAAATTATGTCTCATGCTGCAAAATATTATGGAAATATTTTGCTTAACTACTCAACAAGGGTTCAAGAACTACTTAAAAGTGTTGCTGCATCTGGTCTTGAGATAAAGATGATATGCCCAGATCACGGTGTAATTTGGAGAGATAACCCTGGTAAAATTATTGCTGCTTATGACAAATGGAGTCGTCAAGAGCTAAGTAAAAAAGCGGTAGTTATGTTTGACACCATGTGGAGTAGCACTGCAAAGATGGCAAGAGAGGTTGCTAAGGGTATAGAGTCTTTAGGGGTAAGTGTAAGACTTATGAACACTCGTAAATGCCACAGAAGCGATATTATGACTGAAGTTTTAGATGCTAAGGCGTTGATTGTTGGCTCTCCTACCATTAATAATGGCATTTTTCCTGTAATTGCAGATGTTATGACCTATATCAAAGGATTAAAGCCTAAAAACAGAATGGCAGCAGCGTTTGGCTCTTATGGTTGGAGTGGAGAGGCTGTTAAAATATTAAATCAAGAGTTTGAGTCAATGGGTATGGATATTGTTGATGATGGTCTGAAAGTTCAATATGTTCCTGATAAAGCTGATCTTGAAAAATGTTTTGAGTTAGGTGAAAAGATTGCTCGAAAGATCATTGAATCTACCAATTAATAAGGAGAACCTTTTGATGTCAAAAAACGCACTATTTGTATTTAACGGAGACCCTATCTGCTTTATACATGTACTTTTGAATGCTCTTGATATGAACTCAAAGGGTGATGAGGTTAAAATTATTCTTGAAGGTGCATCTGTAAAACTTGTGCCTGAGCTTGTAAAGCCTGCAAATATACTAAATGGCTTGTGGAAAAAAGTTCTTGATGCAAATCTTGTTGAAGGGGTTTGTAAAGCGTGTGCCCAAAAACTTGGCTCTCTTGATGATGCAGTTAAACAAGGGCTGGCACTTTTAGATGATATGTCAGGTCATGCTGGTATGGCAAGATATCAGAAGCAAGGATTTATGATTATAACGTTTTAAATATGTAATGTAAAAAACAAGCCTCTTAAAGATGTTTAAGAGGCAGATTAAATATGTAAGAGACGCACACAGCCGCGCGTCTCTACTTAACAAAATTTAGGCTTTCCAGAATCCGTGAAGATTGCAGAACTCTCTTGCAGTAACATTTTTGGCGTCAGTTAAGAATGTTGCCTCAGGGGCATCACCAGGTTTTAGGAATTTTCTATAAACCATACCATCTGCATTTAGCTCAACCCATTCAATATAGTGTTTCTCCTCCATTGGATGAGTAACGCTTCCAACCTTTACAAGGTATCCACCCTCAATCTTTTCAATAACTGGAACATGTTTCTCTTTTGCAGCATCAACTGTGTTTTCGGTTAAGATTGTCATTAGTTGGTTGCAGCAGCTCATTGGTGGTTTAGCTGCATGAAGAACTTCGGCTATATTTCCACATTTTTCACATTTATAGATTCCAAGTTGTTCTGCCATTTAGTTATCTCCTTTAATTTTGGTTTAATTGTTAAATATGGGGGAAGTTAGATTAGTATTAAAACTATCTTCCCTCTTGGTTTGAACCAACAAAAACTTTATTAACTTAGATGTAATATACTCTATTTAGTAATTTTCACCAAGAAGCTCAAAATGAGCCTGAGCATGAGCACATGCTGGACACTCTACAGGAGCATCCTCACCTTGATGTAGATAACCGCAGTTTCTGCATCTCCATGTAACTGCAGGAGTGCGTTTAAAAACTCTATTATTTTCAATATTTGCCTTTAAATCTAAAAATCTCTTCTCGTGCTGCTTTTCTGCAACTGCAATTGCCATAAAGACATCGGCAATTTTATCAAATCCCTCTTCGCGAGCTTTTGCTGCAAATTCAGGATACATTATGGTATGTTCATGATGTTCACCCGCAGCAGAAGCAGCAAGGTTATCTTTAGTTGTACCGATAACGCCAGCAGGGAAAGCTGCTGTTATTTCGATCTCCCTGCCAGTTTCAAGAAATTTAAAGAGTCTTTTTGCGTGCTCTTTCTCCTGATTGGCAGTCTCTTCAAAAATATCTGCCATCTGCACAAAACCTTCATTTTTTGCTTTGCTTGCAAAGTAGCTGTAACGGTTTCTTGCCTGAGATTCTCCTGCAAATGCTTTTAATAGATTTTTTTCTGTCTCGCTTCCTTTAAGTTCTGCCATTTTACCTTTAATCTCCTTTTATATCTTTAACAATTTGATTAAAATCTGTTGTATCACCAACCATGATACAGCCAACTATTTTTCCATCTTTATCTTTAACTATTTTTTTATAAATAGATTCAGTTGATATTACTTCTGAATCCATTTTTTCATCAACATCTATATCTCCTGCAGAAGCAACTTTTATACCAGCGACTTTGAGCATGTTTGCAGGTGTGATATTTTTATACTCAGCACTACCACCTGCCATATTAATACCAGCAACTCGCCCTTGCTCCATTGCCTCCTGCCATATACAAAAATTGCAACCCTTATACTCTGCTACATCACCTGCTGCATAAATTGATGGAACTGATGTCTCCATTCTTTGGTTTACTATAATACCTTTATCAATTTTAATTTCGGAATTTTGTACCAAAGATAGATTAGGGCGAACTCCGGTTGAAAATAATAGAGTATCCGCTTTTATGACATCTCCTGATTTTAATTTTACGCACTGAATTTGAGGTTTTAGTTTTAATCCTTTTAAAACTGATGCAACTTTTTGAGCATTATCAGAGACCTGGCCAATAATTTCATCAGTAGCCTCTCCAAGTCTGAATATAAATCCCATATTTTCCAAAAAAGTCTGAAGAAGTTTTGCCCCTTTATAATCTAACTGACGTGGAAGAAGCCTATCGCAAAATTCAACTACTGTGACTTTAATCCCTACATTTATAATTGCAGCAGCTACTTCGAGTCCTAAAAGACCTCCCCCAATTACAACAACCTCTTTTTTAATTTTGTTTATAGTGGCTTTATTATTGTTAATATCTGTTAAGTTCTTTGAATTTATCGATATTTTTTTTATAATAGACTTTGCATCATTTATGGTTCTAAGAGATGTCACGCCTCCAAAATTGCTTCCCTTTACTGGTGGAATAAATGAGTTACTACCAACGGCTAATAGAAGAGAATCAAATGTTATTGGTTTCATATCACTGCTATTAGTAAAAACTTTTTTACTTTCAAAATCAACGCTCTGAACTTCAACTTGTGTGATAAGTTTTATTCTGTTTTTATCATGCCAATTATTATCTTTTATAATAAGCTCCTTTTCTCCAGCTTTTCCAGATATAAAATCGGGTAATCTGATACGGCTATACAGTGGAAGAGATTCATTTGTTATTAGATTGATCTCGCCATCTGAATCATGTTTTCTTATCTCTTCTGCTGCCGTTGTACCTGCAATTCCATTACCAATAATGATATATTTTTTCATATTATTTTATATTCCTTCTCTGCGTATGTTTAGTCTTGCTCTGAGCTATTTTAGATTATGGCGATTTTCACATGATTTGAGGCAGTTCATACATTTTTCCCAATCTTTGGAGTTGCAAGAGCAAAATCGTACAAAAGAGTCGATCCAGTCTTGTCCAGTTCTTGGGCATTGATCAATAAACTCCACAAATCTGACTAACTTATCTATCGATTCACGGTCAATATTGTGCTCCATACGGCACGCCATCATATCAGCTTTATCTGGATCAATTTGTACTACTCGTGCAAGAAAATCTTTTAATATGGCGTGTCTTCGTGTGATCTCTGTTGCTACCTTTTTTCCTTGAGCTGTTAATGTTATGTAACCATAGGGTTCATAATTGATAAGCTCTTTTTCTGCAAGGTTCTTTAGCATACTTGTCACAGAACCTCTTTGAATACCCATATTTTCTGCAATATCTTTCGATCTTGCAACACGATTTTCATTTTGTAGCTTCAAAATAATCTCAAGATAGTCCTCAAGACTCTCTGTCAAATCCATTTTATCGATCATTGTCTTATTCCATTTAATGTTGATATTATTTTTTATAATTACATAAACATATATTTTGAGTCAACATGACATTTGCTTGAAAGATAAAAAAATATCTTGACTTCAAATAAAGTTTGGTTTATCAAACTTATCCTAAATAAAGTTTGATAAACCAAACTTTATGATTAATATAGTGATAAGGCTTTTAATATAGACAATTAAAGATTGAATATTAAAAGGAGATAACCGTTTCTTTATTGGTTTTCTCTAATATAAATCAAATATAAGTCATAGATAGAAACTTGATAATAAAAACTACTCAACTAAAGTAAAGGACCAATTACTATGAATCATCAAATGAGATTACGCAATCGTGGCGGTAGAATGCCATTAAGGCAGATGAAAGACAAAGAGAGAGGTACCATAATAGCTGTAAATGCAACTGGCGAGATGGGTAGAAGAATTAGAGATATGGGACTTGTCCCGGGAGCTGAAATTGCAATTCAAGGAAGAGCTCCACTTTATGATCCGGTTGCAATAAGGATAATGGGTTTTACATTGACTCTTAGAAACAACGAGGCTGATTATATAATGGTAGAGACAAGAGAAGATCAAAGATTGTCAGAATCAGAAAAAAAATATGCTACAGCATAAAAATATGATTAGTGTCAATAAGTATAAGCCTATTTTGTGTTCGCAGAAGTATAAGAAATAGTTATAGGATGGATAATAGATAATGCAAACAACAATCGCCCTTGCCGGAAACCCAAACGCCGGAAAAACAACCTTATTTAATGCCCTTACTGGTGCTCATCAACATGTAGGTAACTATCCTGGTGTAACTGTTGAGAAAAAGTGTGGTACATTTACATTTGATAATAAAACTTTTAATGTTGTTGATCTTCCGGGTACCTACTCTCTTACTGCTTACTCTCTTGAAGAGGTTGTAGCACGCGATTTTCTTGCTATAGAGAAGCCTGATATAGTGGTAAATATTGTTGATGCTTCAAATTTAGAGAGAAATCTATATCTGTCGCTTCAGCTTATGGAGATGGGTCTTCCTGTCTGTATCTCCTTAAATATGATGGATGTTGCACAAAAGCGGGGCATAACAATTGATGTTGATAAGTTATCGAGCCTACTTGGAGTTCCTGTAGTTCCAACTATTGCCAGAGATGGGCGAAAAGGTGCATCAGAGCTTGTAGAGAGACTTAGTAAAATGGTGGATAAAAAAGATGATAGCAGTGATAGTGTTGTAGCATCACTTATAAATATCTCTTATGGTAATGATATTGACAATGCTCTGCTTGATATTGAAAGGATTATTTCTGATTATAGCTTTCTTACAGATAGATATCCATCCCGTTGGATAGCGTTAAAATTTATGGAAAATGATGATCAAATTATCCAGCTTGCTCAACATCATGGTGAACTGTTTGAGAGAGTTTTGTGCACTAAATGTCAGTGTGATCCAGAGTCATGCAATATGTCTCAACAGATATCTCAAAAATGTGATACTCAGTTAATGCAAAAGATATCTCAAATAGTTACACGTATCACACAGCATCTTCAACAGACAGCAGGAACATATCCTGAAGCTGTAATAGCTGATCAGAGGTATGGCTATATCCGTTCTCTTTTACGTCAGGGCGTAGTTACTCACAATTATGATCATAATAGACTTGAGACATCAGATAAAATTGACAAGGTATTGACCCATAGACTTTTAGGTCCTTTAGCTATGGCTGCAATTTTATATGCAATGTATCATTTTACTTTTGATTATAGTGAATTACCTGTTTCATGGGTTGAAGGTTTTTTTGGATTTTTATCCTCTACTATAGATACTTCAATGTCTGATGGTATGTTAAAGTCTTTAATTGTATCTGGTATTATTGACGGGGTTGGTGGCGTTCTTGGGTTTGTTCCACTTATAATGTTTATGTTTTTCTTTATCGCAATATTAGAAGATTCTGGTTACCTTGCAAGAGTGGCTTTTATGCTTGACAGGGTATTTAGGATTTTTGGGCTTCATGGAAGTTCTGTTATGCCATTTATAATATCAGGTGGTATTGCAGGCGGGTGTGCAGTTCCCGGAATTATGGCAACAAGAACTCTTAAATCTCCCAAAGAGAGGCTTGCGACTCTATTGACTGTTCCATTTATGAACTGTGGGGCAAAATTGCCAATATTTATTTTGCTTATTGCTGCTTTTTTCCAAGAACATCAAGCTCTTTTGATGTTTTTGATTACAGTAGTTGCATGGTTAGGTGCGCTTCTTGCTGCAAAGTTGTTTCGTTCTACAATAATCAAGGGGCAGTCAACGCCATTTGTAATGGAGCTACCACCTTATCGCCTTCCCACTTTTAAAAGTGTGATGATTCATACTTGGGAGCGAACATGGCAGTATATAAAAAAGGCTGGTACAGTAATTTTGGGAATATCTGTTATTCTTTGGGCAATGATGACTTTTCCTTCACCTCCTGACAATGTGGTAGATAGTACTCCTGAAGCTGCTCTTAAATATTCAATTGCTGGACGAATTGGCTCTTCAGTAGAAAATATCACTCAATTTGCAGGATTTGATTGGCGTATAAACATAGCATTGTTAGGAGGATTTGCAGCAAAAGAGGTTGTAGTATCAACCCTTGGCACTGCTTATTCATTAAGCGATGTTGATCCTGAAGAGCCAGATACTCTTGCACAACGTCTTACTAAAGAGCCAAACTTTAGACCACTAACTGCCTTAAGTCTTATTCTCTTTACCATGTTCTATGCACCATGTTTTGTCTCTGTAATCTGTCTTTCTCGTGAATCTGGCTCATGGAAGTGGGGGCTTTTTTCAGTTGTTTTTAATACAGTATTTGCATTTACACTTTCAGTTGTACTCTATCAAACAGGCTCTTTAATGGGGTTTTAATATGGATTTGACAAATAATTTGGTAAATTATTCAAAAAATTCGTCTGACTTAGCAAAATCTGGTTTGGCAAAAAATAGTATCTCATTTATGAACCTAAAAACCGTAAGCGATACTATCCAAGCCTTGTCTGAAGATATAGACAAACATAGAAGTATTATAGCTTCTATTCTTCAAACTGATGCCCATTTTGACCATAAACGGGGAGAGTCAATATTTAAATCGCCAAATTTAAAAGAGTCTTCTCGTGAGTTAAAACTTAAGATAGCTATAAAAGATGCTATTGATGTTTTGGACGAAAGCAGAAAATCATTTAAATCTAAGAGACTTGAGGCACTAAGAAGGCAGCTTACACAAGCTCTTGTTGAAACAGAATAGAGAAGGGAAGATTAACTAATAAAAATTTTTGGTATGTCTTACGGTTTCTGACTTAAACTTAAGTGCAGAAAAAGTGAAGGCGTAACTCGATACATAAAGATGTCGAGCTACGCCTTTTTTATTTGGTTGAGTTTTGGTTTATAATTAATCTATCTGTAACCTTATGGTTATAAAATCGCTATAAAACTATGAAATCGTAGATATCAGGAGAGTGTTATGAATTATTATCAGCCATTTGAATCATCAGTATCTATTTCCGGAAATAAGCAGGCTTTTATGCAAAGTCTTGGCAGGATGCTGTCCCATTTTAGTAGTGCTAAAAGCTCATCTGTGAATAAAGAGATAATGTATGAGTTTAATAAAGTTCAATTGAACAGAGTAGATAAAACTGAATTAGATTTGAATACAATTCAATTAGATAAAAATAATACAATTATTAATAAAAAAGAGAAAGTTGAGTTAAGTGAAAAGAGGAGGGAGAACTCTTTTCGTCTTAAATATTGGGAGATAGACGAGAGATTTGCATGTCCCATAGCTGGTATGTGTCTTACTCTATCAGAACAGAAGCAGTTGATCAAAAAGGCTGGTATTTCAATGAAAAAACCAACTCTTTTTGAGATTCACGAGGTGTTGGTCGCAAGTTCGTCAAGTGAAAATGCTTTATCAAGAAAGATAGATTCATTTCTTGTTCGCAAGTTTTCACGTGAAACAAAATCTTTTGATTCCATGAGTGAGGATAATTTAAAGGAACAGTGGCGATCTCATTTTAAATCAGGCGAATATACTGGAATATTTTGGTATTTGACATCACGCAGTGATCTATCAAAGGATTTTTTAAAAGCACTATTTGGTGATATTCACATGTCTATGCACATCAACGCTTTAGAGCGTGGGAAACTTATCAGACAGAGTCAGTTGCTTGAGGATAAGAAGAGAGAAGCCTACGAAAAGGCAAATAGTGAAATGAGACAACGAAAATCCTTAGAAAAACATGTTGTGCTCCTAAGCAGAGAGATTGAGGAGCTTAAGGCACGACTGGTAGTATCAGAAAAAGATATATCTTCTTTTGTGGAGATAGAATCTGATCCAGCAAATATAGAGATAGACCACAATCTTGTAGCAGATATTGAGAGTTTAAAAAGGGAAAATATAGTGCTGGCAGAGAGCCAAAAATCACTCTCTGAAAAGACAAATGAGCTTGAACGTCAAACAATCAAACTTGAATCAGAAAACAGATATCTCTCTGATGAACTCTTGAGAAAAAGCCTTATTGAAGCAGAGTTTCAAAAAGAGATTGAGCAGATTATGGCACAGTTACATAGAATGAATAGTTGCGATAAGAGTTGCCCATCTTTTGATCTGTGCAAAAAAAGAGTTCTAATTGTAGGTGGTATTAGCAAGATGGAGTCTCTTTATCGCCAAGTAGTTGAACTAAATGGAGGATTGTTTGAATACCATGATGGATATGTGAAAGGCGGGACAGATAGGCTTGAATGCAGTTTTAAAAGAGCTGATATAGTTCTCTGTCCAGTAAATTGCAACAGTCATGCTGCATGTTCATTAGTTAAGCAGTTAGGTAAAAAACATAATAAACCAGTTCAGATGCTCGCTGGTGCTGGTTTAAATGCGATATTTAACGGCATTAGAGTAAGACATAAATCTGGTAGTATTGATATTAAAAATAATTTTGACGATGTAGGAGCTTATTCATCTGTCAGAGGGTCAAAGAGTATATGAAATTAAGCAGGAGCAAACCTGTAATGGTCAACAGCAGTCAGTATGCTGCACAATTTGACAAATATGGTGAAGATATTTTTATGCCTATAACTGCAATTCACCAATTTGCCGAATCTTTGGGAAATGCCATTGATGCCAAAGACCACTATACAAAAAGGCACTCTTTAGAGGTTGCTGAGGTATCACGCATCTTGGCATTTCATCTTGGACTTGATAGCGAAAAGGTGAATATTATTCATATTGCAGGACATCTCCACGATATTGGTAAAATAGGAGTTCCAGACTCTATTCTCAATAAACAGGGAGGATTAAACAGCGATGAGTGGAGTGCTATTCGTCGTCATCCTCAAATTGGAGCTGCAATTTTATATCCAGTTCAAGCGATTGAATCAAGCGGTATATGTGAGATTGTACTTCATCATCACGAACGCTATGACGGAAACGGCTATCCTCATAAATTAGCAGGAGAACTTATACCATTTGGAGCAAGGATAATTGCTGTCGCAGATAGCCTCTCTGCAATGACAGGATGGCGTTCGTATCGTCCTCCTATATTATTTGATGATGCTATTGACGAAATAGTTAGATGTTCTGGAACACAGTTTGATCCTAAGGTTGTAGATGTATTATCTGCCAATAAATACGAAGTTAAAGAGATTTTATTTTCATTAATAGGAGAAGAGAAGATGAGTATAAATTTTCAGATAGAGTCAAGAGTCAGTAACGGTAATCTCCACTTGTGCCCTAAAGGAGATTTTGACGGAAGTTCAGCTTGTGAGCTGTTAAATTTTATTCATGACAAATATAACGGTAAAGGAAGAGTCTTTATCGATACAAAATACCTACATCGGCTCTGCTCTTTTGGATGCGACACTTTTCGATGTGGTCTTAATTGTGCTCTACTTCCGCCTAATCGTATATTTTTTAAGGGAAAAAACGGTTTTGAGATCGCACCTAATGGAAGCAGGGTAATCGTAGCATCTGAACATAAAAAAGATGAACATCAAAATAGTATCCATAAACATAGAAAACATAAGTGCAGCGGAAATTGTAAAAATTGCAAGTGTTCTGGCAAAAACAGCAGGTTAGACTCTTAAAATTGGAGGAATATCCTGATGATTCAGTTACGACATAACGTTCAAGGGCGAGTTCGTTTTAAAATAGATAATATTAAACGCTCTTATAAATTAGCTGATTCACTGGAGAGGTGGATAGCACATATAAACGGTATAAAATCTGTTGAAGCACGTCCATATTCAGGAAGCGTAATTATATTTTATAAACATGAGATAGTAACCTCAGAAGAGTTATCAAGGCTATTAAAAGAGCGATTGCCAGAGTTTATAGCTCAAAATGCTTTAATTTATTATGAAACAGCGGTCTCAAAAAGCAGTAGTGCAGCTTCAGTATGTGCCATGCAGTGTGATAAGTGCGACCCTTTAAAAAAAAGAGAGGGCAAAGCCTCTTTTTTCAAATCCATACTTGGGCTTATTGGGCTTACTGTTTTTGTTGTTTATACAGTAGTGAAACGAGTTATTTTTAAATTACCTGTTGCACAAGGAGTATTTAGCCTCACATCTATTGTAAGTGTTATTGCATCAATTCCCCTTTTTCGCCATGCAATTTCTGATATGCGTCATGGAAGGCATAAAAGCCTTTTTCCGTTTCTTGCATCATCTATTTTACTTGGAATCTTTTTAGGAGAGGCTTTAACAGCTCTTGAAGTAATTTGGATTCTTCGAGTGGGGATGCTTCTTGAGGATCATGTTGCCGAGCAATCTCGAAAAGCTATACGAGAAATTTTGAAAATTGCAGAAAAAGACACATATATTTTTGTCAATGGTGTTGAGGTTCGTATTCCTGCAAATGGTGTAAAACCTGATGATACAGTAGTTGTTCATACAGGTGAAAAGATACCTGTTGATGGTGCTATTATTAGAGGTAAAGCTGTTATTGATGAATCGCATATTACTGGGCGTGCGGAACCTGAAATGCGTGGTAAAGGAGATTTTGTCTTTGCAGGAACAATTGTCCAAAGAGGTGTTATCTATATTAATGCTGAAAAAGTGGGAGATGAGACCTATTTATGTCGTATTTTACAGCTTGTTGAAAACTCTCTACATAACCGTGCTCCTGTAGAGCAGCAGGCAGATGTTTTAGCAGCACGTCTTTTTAAGATTGGCATAATTGCAACTGCCGGCACTCTTATATTAACACTCAACCCTTTTAGAGCATTTACAGTAATGCTTGTAATGGCGTGTCCCTGTGCAACAGTACTTGCAGCTTCCACAGCAGTGAGTGCTGCGATTGCAAATGCTGCCAAAAATCATATCCTTATAAAGGGTGGTCTATATCTTGAGATGGTTGGAAAGGCTGATAGTTTCTGTTTTGACAAGACTGGAACCCTTACCACAGACACTCCCCAGATAGTTGAGATCATACCATTTATCCCTGATAAAACTGAAAATGATATTCTTGAACTTGCATCAATTGCAGAGGTGCATAATGAACATCCATTGGCAAAAGCTGTAATGAAAGAGGCTGCTATCAGAGGGATTGCAACTCGTGCCCATGTAAGTTGCGAGTTTGTCTTAGGTCTTGGAGTTATGGCACAGTTGAATGGTGATAAAGTTATGGTTGGTAACAGAAGATTTATGAGCGTTATGGAACAGGGTAAAATTGATACATCTTTTTTTGATCAAGAGGCACAAAAGAGAATTGCATCAGGACAGACGCTAATCTATGTGGCTAAAAATCAGATACTTGAAGGTGTTATAGCTGTTGAAAACAAACTTCGTCCAAATGCTCTGTGTGTGATTGATTATCTTAGAAAAGATGGAGTGAAAAATCTCCATCTTATAACAGGAGATACAGAGCCAGTAGCAGAGCACCTTTACCAATATCTTGGATTTGATGATTACAAAGCAGAGCTTATGCCTGAAGATAAAGCAGCCCACATGGAGCTGCTTGAGAGCAAAGGATGCAAAGTTGTAATGGTTGGAGACGGTGTTAATGATGCTCTTGCTCTTTCTAAATCAAGCGTTGGAATTGCTATGGGTGCAGGCGGAGCTGATGTTGCCATTGAGTCCGCAGATATAGCATTGACTGATAGCGATTTAACAAGGCTGATAACTCTTCGTAAATTGAGCCGCCAGACACTAAAAATAATAGATCAGAACTACTATATGGCAACTTCGACAAATATTTTTGGCATGGTTTTTGGGGCTGCTGGGCTTTTGACTCCTCTGATGGGCGGAATGCTTCATATTGTCCATACACTTGGAATTTTGGCAAATTCAAGCCGTCTGCTTAATTGGAAGGATTCAAACTGTGAACCCCAAAAAAATGAACATGAGATAATATTATGAAAACATTAACTATTGAACACCATCTTTCGTGGAGAAGCAGAATAAAAATTCCTGCATTGAAAAATAACAGCCTGCTTGCTGAACGCATGGCAGAAGCTCTTGTTTATATTCCAGAAATCTCTTTAGCTGAAGCAAGGCTTGAGACAGGCTCAATAATTATACTGCATGAAAACAGCCCGATAATTCTCGAATCTATCCGCGAAATGGTGAAAAAAGAGTTTCCTGATATATTTAATTTCCAAGCCAAAACTCTTTGTTCAGCGGCTTTTGGTTCTGTAGCTTCTGCTAAATCAAGAAAATATTTGAAAGCCGATGGTAAAAAAGATGATTGCCCTGCCTGCTCTAAAGAGTCTCATGTGCCGGCGCCAATACTTGTTGTCTCAGGGGTCTATATGTTCACGCTCTGGGTAGGTAGGCTCTTTTTTAAGCAGACTCCTATAATATTTTCTGGTGTTGGCAGAATTTTTAACCTTCCATCTGTTGCTGCAACTATGCTCAGCATTCCAATTCTTAAAGAGGGGCTTGAGAATCTTGCAAAAAACAGACGGCTCAATATGGACCTTTTAATTGTCAGCGCTTCCTATCTTTCAATTCTGATGGGAGAGCCTGTAACAGCAATGGTAGTTGTCTGGCTTATCAATTTTTCTGCATGGATAGAGAACAGAACCCAAGAAAAGACCCGTAAAGCTGTGCGTGCAATGTTAAAGCAGGAGAACCGAGAAGTATGGATACTCAAAAATGAGATTGAAGTCTCTATCAATGTATCAGAACTTAAAACGGGAGATGTTTTAAGTCTTAGAATGGGAACATCTGTGCCTGCTGATGGAACAGTTGTAAAAGGAGAAGCTCTTATAAATGAATCTACTCTTACAGGCGAATCTCTACCAGCGTTTAAAACAGAAGGGGATAAGGTGTTTGCTGGAACAACTGTTGAGATGGGGCATATATTTGTAAGAGCAGATTCAGTAGGCGAAGATACCCGTCTTGCCTCAATTATACGTCTTATTGAAAACGGTGCTGGTGCTTTATCTTCTGTCCAGCTATCTGCACAGAGATTCAGCGATGCAGTTGTCCCTATATCTTTGTGCCTCTCATTAGGGGTCTTTTTTCTTACCCAAAGCATATCAAGAGCATTATCCATGCTGATTATCGCCTGTCCCTGCGGAGTAAGTCTCTCTACCCCCACAGCAATAATGGCAGCAATGGGCAGTGCTGCAAGACAGGGAATTCTTATCAAAGGGGGTCGTTATCTTGAGACTGCGGGACAGATTGACACATTATGCTTTGACAAGACTGGAACTTTGACAAAAGGCTCTCCTCGCGTCTCCCGTGTTGTTACTCTTGATGAGGAATTTGAACCTATACGCATTCTCCAGCTTGCAGCAAGCTCCCAAATTCATTGGAAACATCCGATGACATTAGCTGTTCTTGAAAAGATAAGAGAAATTGAGATTGAGATTCCAAAGCATGAGGAGACAGAGCTTATAATTGGTCATGGAGTAAGGGCAAAGATAGATGGAGACGAGATTTTAGTTGGCAGCCACCATTTTATGGAAGATTACGAGGTTGACCATGAGATGGGGCACTCAGAAGAGGAGCGGATATTAAACAGAGGCGAGAGTGTGCTTTTTGTAGCGTTTAACCGCCGTTTAATAGGGCTTATCGGAATAGAAGACCACCTTAAAGATCAGGCAAAAGAGGTTTTATACGCTCTAAAAGGGTTAGGGATAAAGCATCTTGCAATGATTACTGGAGATCATGAAAGACATGCACAGAGCATTGCAAAGGAGCTGCCAATTGACACTGTACTTTCTCAGCAATCTCCAGAAGATAAAGCTGCATGGATTGCCTCTTGGAAAGAGAGATATCCTGAAAAGATAGTGGGAATGGTTGGAGACGGCATTAACGATACTCCTGCTTTTTCTCATGCAGATTTAAGTTTTGCAATGGGAGACACTGGAGCAGATGCTGCAATTGAACATGCTGACATTGTTCTTAGAAGAGGAGACCTTGCACTTGTTGCACGCTCTGCAGATTTGGGTCAACAAACACTTTCTGTAATAAGGCAGAATTACGGAATCTCTGTAGGACTTAATTTAGCCGGCGTTCTGCTTGCAGGATTCGGCTGGCTCTCTCCAATGACAGGAGCATTACTGCACAACCTTATAACAGTTGGTGTAGTTGGAAATTCTGCAAAATTGCTCTTTTATCATACAGAAATAGAGGAGTTGGCAAAAAAAGGTGAATTTAATCAATCAATCAATTAACTAATTAATTAAAAACAAAGGAGAAATCATTAGTTATGGAACAGGAAAAATGCAGTCATGAAGAAAAAGAAAAAGGCGGGCAGCCACAGAGTATGCCGCAAGATACAGGGTCATACGCTCAGAACAATCAGGGAAACAAGCCTTTAGAGCCAGCAGATTGCGGTCAGCAAAACGCTTATGCTTACCAAGGGGCAAAATATGAACAGTCTAACCAGATGAACATGGGACAACTAAATCAAATGAACATGGGACAGCCAAATCAGATGAGTATGGGTTATGAAGGTATGCAGCAGCAACCGCCTCCTTACCAAGGATTTCAGCAGGTTTACCAGCAGCCACATTTTGTTGGAATGCCGCAGCAGTCTAATCATAGTGGAACCCAACAACAGCCTCATTCTGCTGGTATGCAGCCTCAATCTAATCATAGTGGAATGCAGCCTCCTCCTCATCAGTCAAGCGGGCATAACAAGCAGGGACAAAGCCATTGCTCGTGTGGAGAACATCAGCAGTATGGACAACAGTACGGCACTCCGCCAGCAGGTCATGTAACAGAGATGATGGGACGTTTTATGAGCGGTAATGTAACCCCAGAGGATGTAAGTGCTGTTGGAGGCTATTTTGGTATTGACTGCCAAAGCACAAGATTTTGGACAGGTATAATTTTAGGTGCTGCTGGTGCTCTTCTTTTGAGCAGATCATTTAAATCTGAATAATCTCGCTATGTTGGAATAACTGCGCAATTGAACGTTATTGGACAAGACAGGCTTAAACAAAATAATCAAGGAGTAAATTTATGCAAAGATACATGCAGACCTATAATTATCCGACTTATTATAATTCAGGGTATCTGCTTAAAGCAGGGATACTTGGAACTATTATTGGAGGTTCAGCAGCATTAGGCATGAACCTTCATAAAGTTAAAAACAACGAAATGACGATGGAACAGGCAATAACCAACAGCCTTTCAAAAGCTGCTGGTGCTGGAGTTGCTACTGCTGTGGGTGCTGCTGCTGCCTCTGCTGTGAGCGGAGGTGTTATGTCAGCAGTTGTTATGGCTGGTGCTGCAAGTTCAGTTGTTTATCTTCTCAATTCTGTTGGCAGCTCAAGTTCTGAAAAAGTTAAAATCGCATCAAAACAAACAAAACAGGAGAAACAGGAGAAAACTAAAAATGTATAATTACAATCAATATAACCCTACAAATCACACTGGTTGTTCAGGTTCAACCTACGCTCCAAATTATTCTAATCAACCACAGGAGACACATCATCACCACCCAGCCCAACAAGCCGGAGTAAATCAGATGCCACCGCAAGGGGCAAGATTTCAACAGCCCGTATATTATCAAAATGGCTATTATCCAACTTCTTATGATGACACCCCTGTTTTCTATCATAGCCAACAATTTTGGAAAGGCATTGCTATCGGTGCTATTGCCACAATTTTTATTACCAATGAGACTTTACAAAAAGCTGTAATGAAAGGTGCTATAAAATTTTATGACACAGTTCAAAGCGGAGCTTATGAATTAAAAGAGAAATTTGAAGATGTTCAAGCTGAACTTCGTCAAAAAGCTGGAGAAGAGAAATAAGATGAAAAACTCTGCCGTCAGATTTCTTGCAAAAGCAGGAATGACGATATCTCTTGCAGCACTTGTGGTTACAGGCGTTGGTGTCAGAGAAGGGCAGCCTCAAGATCGCAAGGTAAATAGGCAGGTTCATACTTGGGCAGGTATTGCCTTAGCAGGATTTTCAGTCTGGCATTACAACGCATATCAAAAACAGCGATAAACATTACTCAATTGAACTAACGGATAAAATGGTCATCAAGTAGGGACAAAACATTATTTTGTCCCTACTTAATAAAATAATAGGAGTAAAATATAATGAAAACAATAAATTCACTCTTCATCATTCTGTTTGCGGCTTCATCTTTTTTCTTTTCTGTCACTTTATATGCACATGAAGTTGAAAATAGCTATGTTGCAGAGCGGTTAAACAAGATTGAAGAACAGTTGAAAGAGAAATCGTTGGCTGAAAAATGGTCAGAACGGATAAAATTGAACGGCTCTATAGAGGCAGAGGCAAGTTATGAAAAAATAAGTTATGAGGATTCTGATGCAGAAGATGAAGATAGCAGCGATCTCGCTTTGTCAACAGCAGAGCTTGGAGTTGACTTAGATATTACAGAGTATGTGAAAGGAGATATACTCTTTTTATACGAAGATGATGAAGATGTTGTTGTAGATGAGGCATTTATCCTTTTAGATGGGGGAGAGTCTATGCCGTTATCTCTTAAAGTAGGAAAGATATACCTACCTTTTGGAAAATTTGAATCCAACATGGTTTCTGACCCACTTACTCTTGAGCTTGCCGAGACGAGAGAAACTGCAATTGAGGCAGGGTTTACATCAAATGGATTTTATGGTTCAGCCTATATTTTCAATGGAGATGTTGATACAGATAGTGAAGGTGAACATGTAGATAACTATGGAATAAATTTGGGCTATACTATTGAAAATGACGGATTCGGCATTGATATCGGCTTAGGATATATCAATAATCTAATTGATTCAAACGGATGGGAATCTATTATTGAAGAGAAAAGCACAGAAGCTCAAGATATGGGTATTAATTTTTCATTTGTAGATTATGTTCCCGGTCTGTCTGCCCATGCAATATTAAATATAGGGCAGATAAAGATAATTGGGGAATATACAACAATGCTTGATGAGCCGGAATTAAATATCTCTGAGTTGGTATTAGGTTCACTTGAACTAACTGAGATTGAGCCTTTAATTAAAAACCAAAAAATAAGTGCCTGGAATGCAGAGATAGGTTACACCTTAGATGTTATCGGCAAAGAGACTACTTTAGGAATAGGATATCAAGGTACAGATAATGGAGAAGATATCTTCCCTGAAAGCAGATTAATAGGAGCTATTAGTGTTAATATATTTAGTGATACAACTGCCTCTTTAGAGTATCGACATGATAAATTTGAAAATGAAGATGAAACAGATGTGTTGACCGCTAAACTTGCAATTGGATTTTAACTTTATCAACCATTTATAAAACTTTTATAAATGAAAAGAAGCAGGCAGCTAATTGAAAATAATTGAACAGGAGAAGAAATGGAAACTATAATCGCTCTGGGCGGTAACCCTAACTCAGGGAAAACAACACTTTTTAACGAACTTACAGGTGCCCGTCAGCATGTTGGAAACTATCCAGGAGTTACTGTTGATAAAAAAGAGGGAATCTATACTTATAATGGATATAAACTGCATATTGTTGATCTGCCGGGAGCATACTCTCTTACAGCCTATTCTATAGAAGAGGTAGTTGCAAGAGACTTTTTAGTTGGTGAAAAACCAGAGGTAACTATTAACATAGTTGATGCATCTAATTTGGAGAGAAATCTCTATCTGACACTTCAGCTCCTTGAATTAGGAGTTCCTGTCTGTATAGCATTGAATATGATGGATGTTGCAAAGAGTCGAGGAATAACAATAAATCATCATAAGTTATCTGAGCTTTTACAAATCCCAGTTGTCCCCATTGTTGCAAGAACAGGTGAAGGTAAATCAGAACTTATGAAAACAGTTACTGAATTTTCCAAAAAAAAGAAGGATAGAAAAGCTCTTGTTATCTCTTACGGAGCTGATTTGGAAGAGGCAATCTCTCAAATGCAGAAAAAAATAGAGTCAGAACATTTTATGACTCTGCTCTATCCAGCACGATGGATTGCAATAAAATATCTTGAAAATGATACTCAAATTATTAACAAAGGTAGAGAAACTGATCCTGTTACAGCTAAAAGTCTTGAAGAGCATGTACGCAAAGTATCTCGCCATATCCAACAAACTGCAGAAACATATCCTGAAGCTCTTATAGCAGATTGTCGTTATGGTTATATATCTTCTTTACTAAAACAGGGGGTAATGCGTCAACAATATGACAAAGATAGGCTTTATACATCAGACAAGACAGATATGCTTTTGACAAACAGGTTTTTTGGACCCGTTATAATGCTAATGATTCTAATGGGACTTTATCAGTTTACATTTACTTATAGTGAACTTCCAGTTAGCTGGACAGAGAGCTTTTTCAGTTGGTTAGGAGAGCTTGCATATAACAATCTACCTGACGGACTTTTACGTTCTCTTATCATTTCTGGAATAATTGACGGAGTTGGTGGTGTTTTGGGATTTGCTCCACTTATTATGTTTATGTTTTTTGGAATAGCAATTCTTGAAGACTCTGGTTATTTGGCAAGGGTTGCCTTTATGCTTGATAGGATTTTTAGAGTATTTGGTCTTCATGGCAGTTCTGTAATGGCATATATTATTTCTGGTGGTATTGCAGGTGGATGTGCGGTTCCGGGGGTAATGGCAACAAGAACCTTACGATCTCCAAGAGAGAGGATTGCAACGCTTCTTACTGTTTCTTTTATGAATTGCGGTGCAAAATTGCCAGTATTTGCCCTTCTTATTGCTGCATTTTTTAACGAAAATGAAGCAATGATGATGTTTGCTATTACACTTATCGCATGGTTTGGAGCACTTATTATTGCAAAGATTTTAAGGCTAACAATCATAAAAGGTGAATCAACTCCTTTTGTAATGGAGCTTCCTCCATACCGTTTTCCTACATTTAAAGGGGTTATGATTCATACTTGGGAGAGAACTTGGCAATATATAAAAAAAGCTGGAACTACAATATTGGGAATATCAGTGGTTCTATGGGCAATGATGAGTTTTCCGGGTATGCCTGATTCAGAACTCCAGCGATTTGAACAAAAAAGAGAGGCTTTAAAGATTTTAGAGTTACCAACTTCTCAGTTAGAAGAGAAATTGGCTGAAATAGACCACGAAGAGGCAGCAGCTCCTTTAAGATACTCTATTGCAGGTCGTATTGGAACTGCTTTAGAGAGTATAACCAAGTTTGCGGGTTTTGACTGGAGAACAAATATAGCACTTATAGGAGGTTTTGCTGCAAAAGAGGTTGTAGTATCAACTCTTGGTACAGCTTACTCGCTTGGAGAACTTGACCCTGAAGAGAGTAAACCCCTTGTTGAAAAACTTGCATCTTCACCAGAGTGGAATCCTTTGGTTGCAATGAGCCTTATTATATTCACCATTTTTTATGCCCCCTGTTTTGTTGCTGTTGTATGTATTTCAAAAGAGGCTGGTTCATGGAAATGGGGAGCTTTTTCAATGGTGTTTAATACTGTTTTGGCTTTTACCTTTGCGGTTGCTGTTTTTCAGATTGGTTCTTTAATAACCAAATAATAGGTGTTTTTATATTGTAGGAGCGTTTCGATGCAATGTCGTCTCATTTGAATATTAAATACAAACTCGCACTGATTATTTTACTGACAGTTGTTTTACCTTCTATAGTAATGCTCTATCTTATTGAATCTGGATATATAAAAGAAGCTAAAATATACCTGTCTGTAGAGCTTGTATGTTTCATTGCAATGATTAATCCTTTTTCAAATCTATTTGCATACTTTATTGTGCTTAAAGAGCTGAGAGAGGTGAATAAATTTTGCCTAAATATTAAAGAGGGGAGATACGATCTCTTTTTTGAACTGCCTAACGAAAATGACGAAGAGTCAGAATTGATAAAAATAAAAAGAAATATGAACTGGATGCTCAGAGAGATTGCAAATCGCTCAATCTCTTTAGAGTCAAGAATTTTGGAAATTGAACAAATGAAACAGGAGTTTAAAGAGCTATCTCTTAATGACTCTCTAACGTGTCTATATAATAGACGCTGCTTTGACTGTACAATAAAGGAGTTTGCTGAAAAATCAGTTAATTTATTTACAGGTTTTTTTCTAATGTTTATTGATGTGGATAAATTCAAGCAGGTAAATGATACTTTAGGGCATCAAGTAGGAGATAATCTGCTTATAAAGTTAGGTTTGATTATTAAGGAATCAACCAGAAAAGAGAACGATTTTTCTTTTCGTTATGGCGGAGACGAGTTTTGTATTCTTATATCAGGTAGCGATGTTAATGGTGTTACTGAGATTGCGGAACGTATCCGCTCTAAATATGAAGAATCTGCAATAGGAGATTCAACTCTGAGCATAGGGATTGCCCAATTTTCGTTTATACATGATAATATTGATAAAGATATTATGTATCTTATTAAGCAGGCAGATCAAGCTGTTTATATCTCCAAGGATAGAGGTGGAAATAGAGTTACAGCACTAACTTAAAATCTATATAACATAAGTTAAAATTTTGATATGCTATTAGATACAATAGGAGAGTGTTATGAATAATGAGACTGCAAGAAATGAGATTCCAGAATCATTTTTCAGTACAATAGGTATTTAGACTACTCTTAAAACAGCATTAAAAGAAAGGTGTGAGACGGTATTATTATAGGCAAAAAGGAGAAAAGTATATGGAATCACTCATAGTTATTATTATTGTAGGCTGTGCTGTAATATATTGCGGTATGGGTTTAAAGAAAATTATAACAGGTAAAAAACAGTGTGGTTGCTCTTCAAATGGTGGTGCTAATTGCTGTTCATCGGGAGGTTGCGGATTATCTGATAGTATAGAATCAAACCATTGTGGCTCAAGCTGTTGTAATCAATCAAATTCAAATATTGCAAATATTGATTGATCGATAGTGATACTATTATTATGATTTTGTGTTTTTACTACAACCAGTTTATTAGCTATCAAAACCACCGCCTCTGGCGGTGGTTAGTCCTAAATTAAGCGATTTGTTTACTTTTTATTTATAGCTTACTTTTTGATCCTCTAAGCAGCACAGTCAACTCATCTACAAACTCCAGCAGGCTTTCAGCTTGGGAGTGCATCTCTTCAGAAGCACTTGCTGACTCCTCTGCACTTGCTGCATTTTGCTGTATTACCTTATCCATCTCAGCAACAGCTATGTTTACCTGTTCAATACCAGTTGCCTGATCACGAGATGCTTGAGATATCTCACCAATCAAAACTCCAACTTTTGTAGTGCTTTGTGCCACTTCATTAAATGCTATATTTGTTTTATTAACTAACTCTGAACCACTCATAACCTTATGGACAGTACTTTCAATTAGAGAAGCAGTGCTTTTTGCCGCCTCTGCAGAACGCATAGCAAGATTTCTTACCTCTTCTGCAACTACTGCAAAACCGGCACCAGCCTCTCCTCCTGCTCTTGCAGCTTCAACCGCAGCATTGAGTGCTAAAAGATTGGTTTGAAAGGCAATCTCATCAATAGTTTTAATAATTTTGGAAATATCATCACTTGCCCTTGATATTTCGTCCATTGAACTAATTAGGTGGTTCATTGAGTCATTAGCTCTATTTACAATATTGTTCGCATCTTGCATTAGCTTGTCAGCTTGACGTGCATTATCAGAGTTCTGTTTTGTCATGGAAGATATCTGTTCTAATGATGATGCTGTCTCCTCAATAGAAGCTGCCTGTTCTGAGGCACCTTCTGCTAAAGATTGGCTGGCACTTGATACCTGTCCAGAGGCTGATGAGACCTGATTTGCCCCATCTTGTAATCCACTAATAACCCGATTTAGTGATATTGTAATAGCCCTTGTTATAAAAAATGCAATTAGAGCACCTATCACAACAGCAATAACACCTGCCACCAGCATAAATATATTTGCATAAGATATTTCAGCCTGCATCTTTAATTTTTGATCTGCTGTGGCATCTTCGCACACTTTAATTGCATCTCTGGCAGCTTGAACCATAGTGTTATCAGCATGTTCCTCTTTTTGGATAAGTTCTGACAATCTTTTCTGATGGTTCTCTGCCTGAATCTTATTATTTTGCATCTCTTCTTGAATCAATATTTTTTGTTGATGCAAAGCTATGTACCCATTAAAAGCATCGTAATAGATTTTAACCTTTGCAGCCACCTCATCCATCTGAGCCTTGTTAACTGGATCATTAAATTTATCTTTGAGGTAAGATGATTGGTTAATAATATTCTTAACATTTTCTTCAACCCTTTTAAGATAACTATCATCGTTGCGGATAATGTAATTTTTTTCATGGCGTCTTGCCTCAAGAACCATCTTTACCATTGAGTTGACACCATCTGCCTTATCAACTCTGTCAACCACACCTGATAAACTTGAGTATCCAATAGATATAACAACGACCATAAAAAAGAGAACAACAACAAAACCAACAGATATTTTTACACCAAGTCTTAAATTGTTAAACATCAACTCTCCTCCATCCATTTTTGAACTTTAATCCAGTAGCTCTCGTACTGTTTTTAGCAAATCGTTGCCAACTACTGGTTTCATAATAACTCTATCAATTCCAAAACTACCTTTTTGCAACTCATCTATCTTTGAGCTAAAACCTGTACAGAGAATAACCGGAATATTTGGTTTAATCATCTTCAATGATGCACAAAGTTTGTCACCGGTAAGTTCTGGCATTGTCAAATCGGTAATAATTAAATGGTACATATCAGGTTTTTCGCGAAACGCCTCTAATGCCTCTAAGCTATCTATCTCTACAAGAACTTTATAACCTGCTCTCTCAAGAATGGATCCCAAAACTTTCCCTACTATTGGTTCATCATCAACCACCATAATGGTTTCACTGCCTGTAGCTTTTGGAAGAGGTGTTTTTTCTGAACGCTTAAAAGTTTTATACTCAATTCCTGGCAGATATATCTTAAAAGTTGTTCCTTTTCCAATTTCGCTTTTAAGAACAATATCTCCTTTGCAACCTTTCACTATACCATGCACTACAGAAAGCCCAAGACCCGTGCCTTTTCCTAACCCCTTTGTGGTGAAATATGGTTCAAATATCCTCTGTTGAGTGGCTTTATCCATACCAATGCCAGTATCGCTTATTTCAATAGATATATAATTTCCAGCCTTTAATTTAACATCAGAGGGATTTGCAACATCGCTCAACCTTATTGTCAATGTACCGCCTGTATCTTCCATTGCATGAAACGCATTGATAATTAAATTCATAAATAGTTGATGAATCTGAGTTGGATCAGCCATAACCATAGAGGAGTTCTTAGGAATATAGTGGTTTATTTTGATTGTAGATGGAATCATTGCCCTTGAAAGTTTAATTATCTCTTTCACAATAGGCTCAATTGATAGAGGTATCACCTCATGTTGCTCTTGACGGCTAAATGTGAGAATCTGTTTAACAAGCTCTTTTGCCCTATATCCAGCTTTTAAAATCTCATTTAAAAATGTTCTCTGAGTACTCCCCTCTTTACTCTCCTCGATTAACATCTCAGCAGATCCAATTATTGGAAATAGGATGTTATTAAAATCGTGGGCAATTCCACCCGCCATAATTCCAATTGCCTCCATCTTCTGTGCCTGGTTGAGTTGCAATTGGAGCTTATTCATCTCCTCCTCAGAGAGCTTTTTTAAAGTTTCGTCTCTGAATAGACAGACTATTTCACCAGATGAGAGCCTATAAACATAAAAATCGTAGTATCTACTGACTGTATTGTCTTTATAAAGAGTTATTGGAGGATGTTGAGCCTTACCCGTTTTTAACACTGTTTTGAATATATCTATAAGACAAGAGTGAGTAATACCCGGTTTTATCTGAAAAATACTCTTTCCAATATTATCCTCACGCTTTTTCCCTTCAATTAGCTCTGCAGATTTATTCATATCAAGCAAGATGAAATCATCACCATTTTCAACAACTTCAAATATGGCAACACCAGATACCATATTATCAACTAAAGCCTTATATCTCTCATTGCTTATTGCAATCTCTTGTTTGTCATGCTGCCTTTGTGAGTGCATCTGTGTAGTATGAAGTGCCATATCAATAGTAAGTTTTAAGTCTCTTGTTGATATTGGAAGTGTCACATAACAAAATAGAAAATTTAGCTTCTCTTGAGAGATAGACTCTACTATATCTTTATGCCCAGCAATAAAAACAATTGGAATTTGTCGTAATATTACCCGCTTTTGTTGATCAACAACGTCACCTATCTTCCCCACACTTTTTAAAGAGTAGGCGTTGTAATAAAGCATATTGCACTCGCTACATCTGGTTAACGAGCCAGGTTCAACCGAATCTACAGAAGGATCCAAACCAACATGCAAACCTATGTCTAAAAGTATTACATCAGGCACTGTATCTTCATTTTCTGACGCAGTTTTGAACAACTCAAGAGCCTTCTGCTCCGAATTAACAACAGAGATAACATCGCAGTAAAGATACTGAAGGTGCATTTTAAGCTCTGTCACGATTGCGGGATCATGTTCAATTATTATTATTTTAGTCATTTTTACCATATAAACCTCATAGATCTCACGAACAACAAAAAAAACGTAATTCCAAGTTACAGTAAGCTCTATAACAAGAAAAGGCTTGAATTAAACAATAATCAGAATCAAAATTAGAAGACGTTTTTAAAGTAATATCATACAAAATTTTGAGATAAAAGCAAAAAACCAGCAAGTATAATTTTTAGCATTCTAAGTATAGATTTGGCAATTTTCTAAAAAATGTCAAATATTTGGAATATCAAAGTATCAACTTTGATTATCACTTATTGAAATATATCTATACATTTGCTATACAATGACCATTTACAGGAAGAATAAAAATTAGATAAATATATAAATATCTGGAGGATGAATGTCTTATAAATTTAGTGCAGATGAAGTTTTTGAAATGGCAAAAAAAATAGAGCAAAATGGAGCTTCTTTTTACAAGAAAGCGGCGAAACTTGTAGAAGGAGAAGAGGAGAAGGGATTTCTTATAGAACTTGCTCAAATGGAAGAGTGTCACGAAAAGATATTTGAAGAGCTACAAAAGGAGTTTTTAGACAAAGAGAGGGAAAGTCAAATATTTGAGCCTGTAGAAGAGGCACTTCTTTACTTAAAATCAATTGCTGACACTAAAGTATTTTTTAAAAAACAGTTTCCTGAAAACGATATGAAAAAGATATTAACTTTAGCAATAGAGACAGAGAAAGACTCTATTGTATTTTATCTTGGGATGAAAGAGATGGTAACAGGAGAAGTTGGAAAGAGGCGGATAGAGCTTATCATCAATGAAGAGATGAGCCACATCCGCCTTTTGGCTGGAAAACTTTTGAATTGCAAGTAATACAACTCTATTTCTAAAATATATATACTTTCAAAGTGCATAGATTGACGTTTATAAATAAAAGATTCAACAGTAGAGACTCGCTGTCGTGCGTCTCTACTTTATTTTATCCTTGATCTTTTCCTACAAATCCGATGCAATTACTGGGGCACTTTTCAATAGCTTGCATTGCAGCCTCTTTATGCTCGGCTCTATATGATTTGTAATCTGCTCGGGCAAGGTCTTTTTCCATTATAAAAAGCTGCGTAACTTTAGAGCATGCCTTACAACCAATACAGCCTATATTGCAAACGGTTGTGACATCTCTACCTTTTGCCTTATTAGAACAACGTACTGAGGGGATTTTATCTTCGTGAAAATCAGTCATGGAAATAATAGCTCTTGGACAAACTTTGACACATACACCGCACCCTACGCACTTACTATAATCTACAGTTGCAACGCCTTTAACAATGTGCATTGCATCATATTTACAAGCAGTTGCACAATCTCCAAACCCTAAGCAGCCAAAGGTACATCTCTGAACTCCTGCTACAATGTTTGCAGCAGCACAACGGTTCTCTCCTCTATACTCAGTTCTGCCTAAGCGATCTTCAAAATGTGCTCCACAGTGAACAACGGGTCTGATTGGAATAGACTCTCCTACTGCCACACCCATTATATTAGCAATCTTTATAGCACACTTTTCGCCACCAACAGGACATTTGTTTACAGGGGCGTTTTCAGTGGCTATAGCAACAGCATATTCGCTACAGCCAAGATAGCCACACCCTCCGCAGTTTGCTCCGGGAAGTGCTTCTAAAACTGACTCTACCTTTGTATCAACTTCAACATAAAATTTTTTGTTTGCCCACCCAAGTATGTATGACATAATAATCGCCATGATAACCATTGTTCCAGAGGCGATTCCTATAGTTATTTCAATCATTTTTACCTCTAATGTTGCTGATATAAATTGAGTTACAACTTAACTTCTGCTATCTGCAAATCAGTAGCTACTGATATTGACTCTACAACAGAACTCTTCTCCTGCTGCTTTTCAGTAATAGCCTTTCTAATACCAGAATCAACTCCAGTAAATCCCATAAATGCAAGCGCCAATATTCCTCCAACAATAAGAGTTATGGCAGCACCCTTGAAAGGTTCGGGAATATCACAAAGTTCAAGCTCTTCTCTGATACCTGACATTATAACAATAGCAATTGTAAATCCTATGCCACCAAAAAAAGCTAAAGTTAAAGATTTACCAAGATCCCATGCGTCAGCAGGATTTTCAACACCAGCAACATTGCTCATAATTGTAAGACAGGCAAATAAAATAGCACAGTTTGTTGTTATAAGAGGAAGAAAGACACCAAATGATTTGTAGAGCATAGGAAAAAATTTTCTCATATACATCTCAACAAATTGAACAGAAGATGCGATGGTAAAGATATAGACAATATAACTTAATACAGTAAGATCAATAGTAGCCGCTGCCTCTTTTGAGACAAATAGTCGTGCTATAAATGATGAGATAGGAGCACCCGGTATAAGCACCATAGTGGTTATACTCCAGCTTAAAAATGCAGCTATTACAATTACGAAAGTAACGGCAAAGCCCATACCAACTGCCATCTCAACCCGCCTTGAGACTCCAATAAAGGGACAGATACCAACAAAATAATAGAGAACAAAGTTGTTGATAACAGCAGCTCCTAAGGCAATAAGAAATATATCTATAATATAGTTCATAAGTTCTCACCTCTATATTTTTTACGCATACTAATCCAATTAACCAATCCTAAAAGAAGTCCTAAAGTGATAAATGCACCGGGAGGCAACACCATAATTACCCAATCTGGCCATGTAGCAGGTAAAATATGGACTCCAAAAATAGAACCAGTTCCTAATATCTCTCTTACTGCTGCAATACTTGATAGCGCAAGTCCAAACCCTATAGATTGACCTAAGGCGTCAGAAGCAGCAATAAATGGTGACTGCTTAGATGCGCACACCTCGCAACGACAAATTATAATGCAGTTTACTATTATCAATGGTATATATGGTCCCAAAGTTTTGCTCATCTGATAGAGGTATGCGGCAAGCAATCTATCGGCAATAGTCACAAAGGCAGCTATGGTAAGTGTAAATATTACAATTCTAAGGTGCGGCTTGAGCAAATTTCGGATAAGGCTTATAACCACATTGGCACAAACAAGCACAAAAGCAACTGAACAGGCCATAGTGATGGCTGACTGCATTCCATTAGTAACTGCAAGTGTAGGACAAAGTCCAAGAAGTTGGCGATATACAGGGTTTTCAGGTAAAATTCCCTGTAGAAATCTCTCTGATGCTGTTGGTTGATCCGCCATTATTTCCCCTCCTTGTTATCTGAACTTTTTAGTTTAGCAATATGAGGTTTAATATCTACAACTGCCTGATTAACCAATTTGCTTACAACTTTTGAAGAGATAGTAGCTCCTGATATTGCATCGATCTCATTGATCCCACCTTTTGGCTGCTTTACAACATTAAATGGTGTATCCGTTGATTTGTTGCTAAACTGTGATCTAAAGTGATCTTCCACAATCTTATTGCCAAGACCCGGGGTCTCCTTTTGATCTAAAATAAAGATTCCAGTAACATTTTTCGCATCAGAATCCATACCAAGCAGAAGCTCAATTTTATCTGCATAGCCTTGACCAGATGTTTTTGTAACCCAACCAGCACTATCTCCACTCTTAAAATCTGCCTTGTAAAGTGTATAGAGCTTTTTTACACCTTTTGTTTCAATCAAAACCATCTCAGATCTGATATTAAGACTCTCCCCTTTTGCAGTAAGTTTTTCAGAACCCTCTTGTCCAAGAATAACAACTGGTATCTTTGCTAAAGTCTCCTTTAACTTATTCGCTTCAATTTTAGGACCAAGTGCAGCCTGTACTCCGGCAAGAGATATACCAAATATCATAGAGAGCAGCAGAACAAGCCATGCCTGTCCAAGATTTGTATTTCTTATATTCATATCTTTTAAGCATCTCCAACAGGACGTGGTATTGTCCATCTGTTAATAAGTGGAGTTACGCTATTCATAAGAAGAATAGCAAACATCAACCCCTCTGGGTATCCACTAAATATTCTGATAACCATTACAAGAGCACCAACTCCAACACCAAAAATAAACTTTCCAGTAGCTGTTAAAGGAGATGTAACAGGATCGGTTGCAATAAAAAACGCACCAAAGAGAAGTGCTCCTCCAAACAGATGATGAAAAACTAAATAGCCACCAGCATCAGCCAAAATATCTGCAACTCCGGCAAGCAAAATAGCTGTTAAGATAATAGCAGTCGGAATCTCCCAAGAAGCTGTTCGTCTAATACAGAGAAATATTCCACCTATAATTGCAGCAAAAGCACTTGTCTCTCCTAATGATCCATTGGTATATCCAAAAAATAGATCAAATATAGAGGTTGGAGTAGAACTTCCCTTAAAGGCGTTCATTGGAGTTGCCTGAGATATCACATCTACCAAAGAGGAGGAATTTTCATAGGCTCCTGCACTCATAAGAGTTGCAAATGAGATCATAACAAAGGCACGTCCCACCATTGCAGGGTTAAAAAGATTCATACCAAGCCCACCAAAGATAACCTTGCCAATACTAATTGCCACACAAGAGGCAATAGCTCCTACATACCAAGGTGCAGTTGCTGGAAGAGATAAGGCAACTATTATGCCTGTTATAGCAGCAGAATAGTCGTTTAAGGTTATCTTTTTACTACGCATTGCAACAAATATAGCTTCACTTACAAGGCTGATAATAAGACATATAACAAGCTGTTTTATGGCATACCACCTAAAGATAAAAATAGAGATTGCGATAATTGGCGTAAGTGCAATTAGCACATCTGTCATCATCCGTTTTGTCGTAAATACTACATCAGATAAATGGGGAGATGGGGCAACATGAATTATCGCATCTTCAGAGCTAAATTCCGCTGTTTTAACTTTTTTTAACAATATTTAAGACTCCTTTTTTTAATAGTCGTATCTCACAAAGAGGCATAATGAAGAGAACTATTTTTTCATATTTGCCGCAACAAGAGCCTTTCCTGTACGAATTAACTGAACAAGTTTTATGTTTGCAGGACAGACATAAGTACAGCTACCGCACTCAAAACAGGCACTAATATTGTAGTGGCGAGCAAGCGAGGGATTATTGTAACGTGCTGCCATAGCAAGTCGTGTTGGAACAAGATTCATGGGACAGGCTTCAACACAACGTCCACATCGGATACAAGAGGTCTCTTCTCCCTGTGCTATCTCTGAATGAGTGAGAATTGTGATTCCATTTACCCCTTTAGTCACAGGTGTATTCATATCAGAAAAGGCAAATCCCATCATTGGACCGCCCGCTATTATCCTTGCTGCATCTTTCTTTAAACCTCCACAATAGTCGATAAGTTCACCCATACTTATCCCAATAGGAACAAAGAGATTTTTTGGATTGGAAATACCTCCTCCTGTGACAGTTACAATCCGGTGAGTCAAAGGGGTCTGTCTCATCACTCCCATTGAAACGGCTGCCATAGTTCCAACATTACTCATTGCAACGCCTACATCAGCAGGAAGACCGCCAAGAGGTACGTCAAGATCAAGAACAGCTCTTATCAACTGTTTCTCACTACCTTGTGGATACTTAGTTTTTACAACAGCAATCTTTACTACTGTATTTTCACTTGCCCTTCTCAAAGCTTCAATAGCGTCTGGCTTATTATCTTCAATGCAGATAAATATCTCTTTTGCAGATACTGCTCTTCCAGCTAAAAGTGCTCCTGTTACAATAATATTAGGAGCCTCTTTCATAATTCTGTAGTCACATGTAAGGTAAGGTTCACACTCACAACCATTGACCAGAAGAGTATCAATAAGACGTTTTTCGTTTGGCATAACCTTAACATGAGTTGGAAAGGTAGCACCGCCAAGCCCAACAATACCAGCGTTATGAATACTTTTAGCTATAGTATCAGGTGCGTAGCTTGAGACAGATGAAGGTTGCCAATCTCTACTTTTCATCTGTTCCCAAATATTTAGCGGATTGGGTTGCTCGCCATCGGTTTCAATCTCAATAGCAGAGATATGTCGTCCGTTAATAAGGGTGATAAGATTAATCTTTTTGACCTTGCCTACCACAGGAGAGTGGAGCGAAGCCGATATAAATGCCTGCCCTTCTCCTACCATCTCACCGTATGAGACCACTTGCTTAACTTTTACTAAAGGTTCGCAAGGTGCTCCAATGTGTTGTAAAAGTGGAAGAACCACTTTTTTTGGAGCAGGAAGAACTTCAACTTTAGCTTCAGCAGAGTAAAACTTATTACCAGGTGGATGTATCCCATGTGGAAAACTCCCTTTTCCCGGAAACTCTCTTGACCTGAAAAAGCCCATAATTTTTAAATTACTCCTTAAATTATTGAAAAACCCATACAACTTGATTGCCAGCAGCATGTAAAATCTTTTCGCCTATCCTACCAAGAAAGAACTGTTTGACAAATGTGAGGTTTCGCCGTCCAATTACAATACTTTGATAGTTACCATCACAAGCCTTTTTGATTATATTATCAGTAATATCCCCCTCATTTGATATCAACTCACAGTGTAATTGCTCTTTTGGAACCCCTGCACTGCTTAGACATTCGATAGAGTTCTTAAAAAAATCGCTGTTTTTACAGTAGTCTGGAGTCGTTCCATCTGAAGAGCATTTAAGAGCATGGCAGAGCAAAATGTTGTATCCTCTATTGTTAATAAGCCGGCTCATTCGCCTTATAGCTTCTAAAACTTCACGATTACCGTCAAAGGCAATCAATATATTTTTACTACTTGGAATACCACCAACAATTATTAGAGGAATGCTCTTTATCTTTCCAAGAAGTTTCATAGGTACACTTCCAACAAGGATATCGCGAATCCTTGAGTAGCCTTTTCTTCCAACAACTACAGCATCATATCCTTGACGAGACTCCTCCACTATATCACGAACAACTCCACTATCTTTAGTATGAATCTTTATCTTAATAGACTCTAAGGGAAATCCAGCGTTGATTAAGATATCTTTTGCCTTTTCCATACACTCCCTTACAAGTTTGCATCTCTGTGTCATACTTGCTCTGATCTCAGGCGTATTAAATCGAAAATCCATATCCTTTTCCATCTGCCAAAACGATCTGGGAATCTTGCTCTCTACATAGAAAATTACAACCTCTGTTGCCTTAGATGAAAAGACAAGTCCAATATATTTAGCTGCATCTAATGCAGCATCTGATCCATCGTATGCAAGTAGTATTTTAAATTTCGTCTGATCCATTATCCTCTTCTCCATGTATTGAAAAACTTAAAGAAAATTTCGTTTTTTATAAAAATAGTCCCCAAAAAGCAATTAGATTGATAAGCTCTTTGAACTATTTGGAAAAGAAATTTTTTATTTTTGATAACATATCTGTTTTAACATTAACCATCAAAAAGAGATCGCCTTTCTCTCCGGTAGTGGCATTTTCGATTCCAGCACTTTTTAACCTTATTTTATCTCCGTTTTGAATATTTGCAGGAATTTTAACTATCAACTTTTTTCCGCTCTCTTGGTGATAATAGGCGTACGGTCCACCATTTTTTGCATGAGAGTTAGATAGCGTGATTGTGTCGTATATATCCATCTTATTTGTAGAGTTGTTAGCTGTTTTGCTATCCATTTTGGTAGCAGATTGATCTATTTTATACTCTTTAGAGATGTTAATTTGCTTCATACTCTCATTTAGCAGCTTGTTTATAACTTTTTTTGCAATTTTTCCTCCAACTTCACGAACTATTTTCTGATGCGGTTTTAATTTGCTTAACTCATCTTGCTTTACAGAAAAAGCTCCTTGTTGTGGCTGTCCAAATGTTCCAAAAAAGAAAAAACCTCCGCCATGAATATTTTGAAAAGTTCCGCTTTTTCCATCTATATTTACATTACTAAACAGCTCATTCAAACCTCTTATACCAAAGCTCTCTGCAATCTCTTGAAATATCTTCTCAATATCAGAGTTTCGTAAAATATCGTCATAGCTATTACTCTGACGGAACCTACCTGCTGCATCCTCTCCAAAACGATCTCTTAGCATATCGTACTCTCTTTTTTTATCTGGATTGGAGAGCACCGCATAAGCCTCATTAAGTTGAGCCATCTTTTCAGAGGCATGTATATCATCAGGGTTTCTATCGGGGTGATATTTTATAGCAAGATTTTTATATGCTTTCTTAATTTCAGGTGGGGTGGCACTCTTATCAAGCTGAAGTGTTTTATAGTAGTCTTGTTGTATCATCTTTTAAGTCTCTTTTATGGTTTATATATAAAAGTAAAGACGCACAGATGTGCGTCTCTAAAGTTTTAATAGTTTGTTTGCCTGTTAATAGTTCTCTATATATACTGATCTCGGTCATAACTTGAGTTTTGCATATTAAAATCTAAATTTGTGACCGTTTAAATTATAAATCTGTTAGTAACTTCTTTGTCATTTAATAGCATCATATTACAAAGAGAGCGTGCTCTAAATCTTGAATAATATCATCAGGGTGCTCAAGTCCTACTGATAGACGAATAAGCCCTTGAGCAATGCCAGCCTTTTTTAACTCCTCTTTAGAGTATGTGGCGTGTGTCATAGATGCAGGGTGTTGAATCAAAGTTTCGCAATCTCCAAGACTTACGGCAAGTGTACTAAGTTTAACGCTGTTGAGTAGCTCTTTTCCAGCTTCCATAGCATTTTTATTTACCCCCTCTTTTAGCTCAAAAGCTATAACTCCGCTAAAGTGTCGCATCTGCCTCTTTGCAATGGCGTGACCAACGTGAGAATCAAGTCCTGGATAGTGTACTTTATCTATTTTTGGGTGATTTTCAAGCCACTTAGCAACTTTAAGGGCAGAGCTGCTATGACGCTCCATTCTGATAGCAAGGGTTTTAACTCCTCTTAAAATAAGCCATGCGTTAAAAGGACTCATAGCAGGACCAAAGTGGTGTACATACTCCTCTTTTAGCTGAGAGATAGTGTTTTTATTTGATACAACAATACCGCCAATTATATCTCCATGACCTCCAAGATATTTAGTTGCAGAGTGAATAACAATATCTGCCCCAAGTGATATCGGTTTTTGAAGATATGGAGATGCAAAAGTGTTATCAACACAAAGTGGAATTTTGTACTGCCTTGCTATCTGTGCCCAAAGGTTTATATCAATTATATCAAGAGTTGGATTTGCAGGAGTTTCTATATATAAAAGCCGAGTTTTATCATCAATAAGAGGGGTGATACTGTTTTTGTCGTTGCTCACTGTTGGAGCTATAAAACGTGCTTCCATATTGAGCCGTTTAAGGTGAGAGTTGAAAAGGGCAAACGTTCCTCCATAAAGTGCATTACATGTGACAATATTCTCTTGTGGTTTAACAAGACTCATTACTGTTGAGGCAACTGCTGCCATGCCTGACGATGTAGCAACCGCATCTTCTGCACCCTCTAAGAGTGCAATTTTCTGTTCAAGAAGAGTAACTGTAGGGTTTGATATACGAGTGTAAAGATATCCCTCTTCTTCTCCTGCAAATATTGAAGCTGCCTGATTTTGATCCCTAAACTTAAATGTTGATGTCATGTGTATTGGAGGCACAAGATCCATACTGGTTGTGTAGCATTTAGTAATACCGTGAACAATTAGACTCTCTTCCTTTAAATTGCTTGATGTGGTTGTCATGTTTTTTTGCCTCCTATCCCTCTTTTTTATCAAGGGTTTTAAAATTTATCCTAATTTTATTAGTCGCTGTGCAAAGCCTGATGTACTGCATCTGCAAGGTTAGCAAGAGATATTGGTTTCATAAGATAGCCCTTTATGCCCATCTGTGCTGCCTCTTGTTCAGAGAGCTTTTCACTATAGCCAGTTAATATCAATATTGGCATCTTTGGTCGGATATTCATAATCTCTCTTGCAACATCATCTCCTGTCATTTCAGGCATGGTCATATCAGTTAAAACAAGATCAATATCGTTAAAGTTATCTCTTAAGAAATTGAGAGCAGTTTTTGGATTATTGTATGTAAATGTAGTATATCCAAGACGTTGAAGCATAGATTCAAGGACATTTGTTATAGATATCTGATCATCTATAACCAGTATTGTTTCACTTCCAAGCTGAAGCTCTCTTTTTATCAAAACTTTATCATCATCGAATTGAGAGGTGTGACAGGGGAAAAATATCTTAAATTCGCTTCCAGCTTCCAAAGAGCTATCTACAGTAATCAAACCGTTATGGCTGCTGACAATACCGTGCACTAAAGAGAGACCAAGACCTCCTCCTTTAAACTTAGGTTTAGTGGAAAAATAGGGATCAAATATTCTTGATAGATGCTCTTTTGGAATACCATGCCCTGTATCTTTTATGCTTAAACAGACATATCTGCCATCTATTAATGCACCTGTATAGTGGCAAGTCTCCTTAAAGTTACCCTCTTTTAGAGTAATTGTAATTGTTCCTCCGCTCTGTTCCATAGCGTCAACAGCGTTGTTAATTAGATTAACTATTACTTGACGTATCTGCTGTGCATCTGCCATGATCATGCTACAAGTGTTATCAATAATATCTACAATTTTAATATTGTAGCTAAGCGTTGGACGTATAGAGACTATAATTTCAGTTAAAATAAGGTTAAGGTATAAAGGAGTTACAGAAGCTGAACTTTTTTTGCTAAATGCAAGAATCTGCTTAACTAAGCTCTTTGCCCTTATAGTATTGCTAATTATACCGTCAAGCATCTCGTCCATATCAGCAGCTTTTTTTGAGAAAATATCCACCCTCTTACTATCTAAAATAGGGTCATAATCTCTATTTGTTATAGAGATATCCATATCTTTAATCTGCCTTAACTCATCTTTGATCATCTCGCCAAACCCAAGAATAGGGAATAAAATATTGTTAAAATCGTGGGCAATACCAGCAGCAAGCGTTCCAATAGCTTCCATTTTGCGTGCATGAAGAAGAAGGTTTTTCAACCTCTCCTTCTCCTGTTCCGCCTGTTTCAGAAGTGTAATGTCACTTAAACTGATAAGTAGAACCTCCTGGTCGTTTGTATTACTATCAATATTTAATTTATCATATCCATTTGATTTGGTATTTAGCTTGTTACGTTCACCTGCCGGACTTCTTGTAGCAAAACCTGATATACTTTTTCTAATACCTTCAAGCCTTACAACTATTGAGTTATGAGCGCTATCATTAAGGGTCAACTCAAAAAATTTATCCAAAGGGTTTCTAAAATAGGATTTAAATCGAGATAAAAAATCAGATACATCGTTCTTTTCAATAAATTGTTGAAAAGGTTTTTGGTAGATATTTTTAAGGTCTGTCTTTACCATATTTGCAAATGTCTGGTTTGCGTTGAGTATAATAGCACTGCTATTTAAAATCAGATATCCAACAGGAGAGCTGTTAAACAGCTCAACGTAATCTTTTCTGACATCTTCAGCCTCTTTAAAGGCACGCATCAGTTCATCATTTTGCATCTCAAGCTCTATTTTATAAGTCTCAAGGTCTGACCACATACTCTTAAGCTCAATTTCAAGCTCATTTTTAATATGCTCTGGTGGATATTCGTAATAGTTGGAGAATTTTACCAAAATATTTTCAATTCTCTTTTGAGCCATGCTCCACTCAAGAGCTTTTCTGTTAGATATATCTATTATATTATAAAGTTCATATTTGTTTGACATGACTTTTTATTATTCCTTATGACTGGTTCTGTTATTGGCAATTTTCTCATTAACTGCAATCACAACCGACTACATGATATCTGCTTTATCTTTTTCTTAATCTCCACAAGTTCAGTAATATCATCAAATGTTGCATAAACCTGATAAGGCATCTCCTCTCCCTCGCTAAATAGAGGTATCGCAGATACATTAAGCCATTTTACAGCTTCTTCAAGAGGATTATAAACACCTAATATAACATTATTTATACGCTTTCCAGTTGCCAACGCAACCATTGATGGGTGCTCTTCACCCGGAAGGTCTGTGCCATCTTCTCTAATTGCACGCCATCTTGGATCCATTGAGGTTCTGCCCAACATCTGCTCAAAGGTGAGTCCTAAAAGTTTCTCAGCAGATGGATTTACAGAGATAATATTTCCATCTCTATTTTGATAAACAACCCCCGGAGTCATAGTTTCAAACAGAGTACGATATTTCTCTTCACTTATTTTAAGTTCAAATAGAGCTTTTTTAACTGGATTGATATCAATAAAACTTAAAATAGCACCAGCAAAATGGTTAGGTCCTGTCTGATATGGGATAATACGCATAAGGTAGTGATTAGAGTCTTTTGTCTCTACCTCTTGCTCTATTTTTATATTGATTTTAAGGACTTTTTCTACAAGCCCAATAAGATCATCAACCTTTAAATTGTGGGTCAGATGAGAAATTGGTCTTCCAATATCAGACTCTAAAATCCTAAATATTCTGCTTATGTGAGATGAAAATCTTCTTATCTCAAGGTTTTCATCAAGTATCAATTTGCCTATATGGCTACTTGATAAGAGATTTTCCACATCATTGTTAAGTTCAGTAAGTTCAAGAATTTTATTCTGATACTCAATATTGACTGTATGCAGCTCTTCGTTTGTAGATTGCAGCTCTTCGTTTGTAGATTGAAGCTCTTCATTACTTGCAAGCAGCTCCTCATTTGTTGCTTGCAACTCTTCGTTAGATGTCTCAAGCTCCTCTACCGTTGCTTGAAGGCTCTCACGGGTAAACTGAAGCTCCTGTTTTAGATCGCTAATATGCTGTGCTGCCTGTTCATTAAGATCATAGTATAGAATCTCATCTTTTTTTTCAGCAACAGATTCTGGTTTTAGCTTCTCCACAAATACAACAACAAGGGATTCTGCAGTATTTTTTGCAAACATCGGTTTGATGATGAGTTTTATTATCTGTTTTTGATTTTGTAAATTTTGACTTTTAGAAGCAGCTCCATCTTGACAATCTGGTAGAATCTTTGATGTTTGGCTATCAGGCTCTAAATCATTAATAGATTGCTTTCCAACCGAAATATTGGTGTAACGAAGCTCTTTTCCTGTTCTAAAAACCTTTTGAATACCTGTAAAGATAGGTATAGAAAGCTCTTCCGCAGCCATTTTGGATATGTCATTCAAAATAGAACCTTGTGGTACTTTAAATAACCCTTCAGTATCTCCAAGAACATGCACAACCTCCATCTGCTCATTTACAATAAGGGAGAGAGGGACATAATCCTTAGATAGCAGGTTTAAAAAACTCTCCATTACCCGTTCTGTCTCAAGAAGTCTTGTAGCAGAGGCTAAAGCTCCGTAAGGTACTGTTTTATAAGGACTAAGTCTATGTCTGTAATTTTGAAAAATATGGTGATTCTCAGCGGTCAAGGTGGGAGTAACCTTGTTAAATGGTCGTCGAGATTGGTATATACGAGATTTGCTATCCAAAGGTGTAAAGTAGTCAGACATCTCACCTGTAGTCTCGCTACTTCCTAAAAGGAGAATACCTTGAGGATTGAGAGAAAAACTGAAGAACTCCAAAACCTTTCTCTGAAGTATTGGTTGAAAATAGATAAGTAGATTACGGCAACTTATAAGATCTATTTTTGTAAAAGGTGGGTCTTTTATAAGATTGTGCTGGGCAAATACAACCATCTCTCTGATAGTGCGTGATATCTGAAAGGTGTCATCTTTTTTAAAAAAATATTTAGATAGATATTTGGGATGAATATCTGCTGCAATGCTCTCATGGTAAGTTCCAGCTTGTGCAAATAAAATAGCATTACGATCAATATCTGTAACAAAAATTTTGATATCATAAGATACCTTAAGAGTCTCCATGCACTCTTTGATCAAAATAGCAAGGCTATATGCCTCCTCACCTGTTGAACCGCCTGCTACCCAAACTCTAAACTCACGATTTTTATGCTCTGCAAGCAGAGTTGGAAGCCACGTATTTGCCAAAGATTCAAAAATATGGGGGTCTCTAAAAAAGTTGGTTACACCAATAAGTAGCTCTCTATAGAGAGTATCAACTTCACCAGAGTGTGTTGTCAGATATTTAACATAATCGCTTAAATTTTCCATCTGGTTGACCATCATCCTACGCTCAACCCTACGCATAACAGTAGCTGGCTTGTAGTAAGTAAAGTCTATTTTACACTTCTCTCTTATTAGAGCAAAAATTTTTGTAATGTCGTTATCTTCACTTATTAGCTTATTGCCTCTTGTTATATCAGCCATGTATGGGTGTTTAATAAAGGCAAGAAGTTGTACAGGCATCTCTTCCGGAGAAAGTACAAAATCAGACAGTCCTGTCGATATGGCAGCTCTTGGCATTCCGTCAAACTTTGCAGACTCTTCGCTTTGCACCATTACCATTCCGCCAAACTCTTTTATTGCCCTAACTCCACGCATTCCATCACTACCAGTACCTGAAAGAATAATACCTATAGCCTTTTCTGCCTGATCCTCTGCAAGTGATCTAAAAAAGATGTCAATTGGCAAATTCAAACCGCGAATGTGATCTTGTTCGCTTAATATCAATCTTCCATGAAAAATAGTAAGATTCTTTTTTGGTGGTATCAGATAGATACAGCCTCTATTAACAGCCATTCCCTCCTCTGCACGATAGACCTTCATTGGAGTGCGTTTTGACAAAATCTCAACCATCAAACTCTTATAATCTGGAGATAAATGTTGAATTACGATAAATGCAATAGTTGAGTTTTCAGGCATATTCATAAAAAATTTTTCAATAGCTTCAAGACCTCCGGCTGACGCACCTATCCCTACATAGTGGCTGGGAAGCATTTGTGAGTTATGGATAGCAGCCAAATGCTCATCTTCGTTATGTTCACTATCACTTTTTACAGCATCTTTTCTTTCAAGATTTGCATTACTGTCCATGATATAACCCTTTGTTTAATTTTGAATGTTTTTTGTTAAGTTAGAGACTATTTGCTCAATGGAATAGATATTTTAGAGAGTGATAGTTCACTCATTTGCCGGATAGTTTTCAGTAAACATCTTTTCAGAAGTGGCGGTACCAATAAGTACCAGCTCATCTTCTGGTTCAAGAACTATTGAAGGTTCAGGATTTATGATTAAATTTTCATCTCGCTTAATTGCAACTACACTGCAACCCGTCTTCTCCCTGATCTGAACGCTAATGAGAGTTTTGTTTTCCAGCTTAGAGTTCAAAGGCATACGAAATACATTTAGCCCTTCAGATAGCATAAGCATCTTCTGAGGCTGAATTAGATTCATAATAGTGGTGGTCAAAAGAGAGCTAAATGACATAACTAAATTTGCACCAGCTCGATGAAGTGTGTTGATATTGCGATCAAGGCTTGCTCTGCTGATAATTTGCACATCTGGTCTTAGGCGACGACAGTAGATTGTAAGATATATGTTTAAACTATCATCATGCGTAGTGATGATAATAGAAGGGGTAGTCTCAATTCCAGCCTGAACAAGCACTTCAATATCGCTTGCACTTCCCTGTATGAATTTAGGATATTTATTAGCAAGAGCAGAGCTTTTTTCTACAACCCGAAAATCAATTTCTCGATATTTTAGTGCATCAGCAACCGCCTGACCAACTCTGCCTCCACCAAGTACAATTACAGGTCCATTACAGCTATTTGCATCACTGCCAGCAGATGTAATTGATTTATCAAATTGCTCTAACTGAGCTTTTGTACCAGCCAGCACCAAAACAGTTGATTCACTAATCTGTGTCAAATAGTTTGGAATATCAAATTTTCCCTCTTTCCAGCATCCTACTACTGTAACTCCAGTTAGCTCTCTTAAACGGCTCTCTGCCATTGTCTTTCCTTGAATCCATGTACGCATAACAGGAGCTTCGGCAATCAGAAGTTCATCAAACTGACCAATAATGTTTGCCTGCATGTTTATTCCAAGTATTCGGCGAGATAACGCTTTACCCAACATCTTTGTAAATTGAAAGACATGAGTACTTCCAGCAAGTTGTAAAATATCTAAGGAGTCATCCAAATCAGCGTTTGTCACTGTGACTACCTGATCGTTTATCTCTCTGATTGTATAGATAATATTGGTGCTTGCGATATCATCGTTCATCACAACAACAAGAGCTGCGTGCTCAATTCTAAGCCTTATGTATGTATTAGGGTCATCAAGCTCACCTAACACCACACTATAGCCTTGATCATGCAGATCAAGTGCAATCTGAAGCTCAGAAGTAACAACAACATAATCGACACCATATTGATCAAATTTTTCAATAAGATTGACAGTAACTGCATCAAAATAGGTTAATATAACATGCCCTGAAAGGTTATCTGGAACAGTTCTTGGTGCTCTGGCTTTATTTTGCTCTTCTAACCATGGGGCGTAAAAAAACTGTATAAATGTGAATGGAAGCATAATCAACAGAACCACAATGCCACTAAATAGCACCACTATCGAAAAGAGTCGCCCCATATCGCTTTGGAAGGTTATATCTCCAAATCCTAAAGTGGACATTGTGGTCAATGTCCAGTAAAAACCAGTTATCCACGAGTAGTCACGATTTTCGTATATCATAAGTAGATGAAAAAGTATCGTGAAGAGCACAAAAAGGAGAATCAGTACTAAACTGAATTTGATCAAGAACAAGACATTACTTCTCTGTCTGCCCTTTTTGAGCAAAATCGTCAACTGAGTTGCCATGGTTTTCATCATCTGTTGATCCTCAAAATATCTACTCTACTATATCCACATATATTTAATTCTTAACAAACCAGCTTTTTATGATCTTAAAATTGGAGAGAACAACAAAGATAATTACAACTCCGATAATATACTGAATTATATAGAGATGTTGTTTAAGAAAATCAAAGCATAATATCCAAATAATAAGTGCAAAAAAAGTTCCAGATAGTACTGCGCTAAAGTTTCGCCATACACTCATTTTAAGCAGATACCCAAGAATAGAGCCTCCCACAGGACCACTGCCGGGAAAAGGTGCAACTACAAATAGAAACACACCTATCCAACCATACTTTGCAATTTTTCTCTTATGCTTGTCAGCATTTTCTCGCATCTGGGTTGCAATACGGATAACCCATCCAATTTTTATGTAGTTTGTAATTGCAAGAATAAAGATGGAGTATGTAACACAAAGCAGTTGAACTTCAATGAAAAAGTTGTAAATCAATGTCTGACAAAAACTAAGACCATCTATAATACATAAGCCCACGCCAGCAGCCCTTCCTCCAAACGTATGAGCAAGAAATACAAAGAGCATTATCTTAGATTTTGTAGGCTCTGCAACTCCATAATAGACAATAGATATTACAAGAAGAAGAGTTAGGAGAAGACCTACTCCAAAAATTTTCCCTTCAATGGTTTTATATAATTTTGGTGCTTTTTTTTCTGTTAGCTCTTTAATTTCGGTCTGTTGAATTTTGATTTTCAGGATATCCATCCATAATTAACAGTTAATATTAACCTTACAATAAGTAGGGCTGTTAAGTTCTATTTGAGATATTACACTGTAGAGACGCACGGGCGTGAGTTTCTACTTTTTCGCTGATTAGTATAGCATTAAGGTTAGAATCTAATAGCCCTACCCCTATACTCTTTATAATACCAAAATCTTGATATTACTGCACGATATCTCTCAATTACCATATTTGCTTATAATTGAGAGTGAGGCTCTTATTCCATCAGAAGCACTGGATATAATTCCACCTGAGTGACCGCTTCCCTCTCCTACCATATAAAGGTTATCAAAACCTGTGCAGCAATAACTTTTTTCACGCAAAACAGCAATTGGAGAGGATGTTTTACTCTCAAGCCCCATTATCAAACCAGTCTCAAATCCTCTTATTTTACGACTAAACTCCTTTAAAGCCTCACGTATTGAAGAGCTTACCTCAAGAGGAAGAAGCTCCCACAGTGGTGCTGACTTTAATCCTAAAGAGTAACTTGAATCTATACTCTTGTCTAAATGGTTAGAATTTAAACCACAACCTCTACTATTGCTGTTGTAATTAGTTGCTTCTCCTCTCCATTTTTTATCAATAAAATTCTGTATCGAACAAAACGGAGCAGCATATCCATCTGAATATCTATAAAAATTTTGCTCAAGAGCCTCTAACCATTTAAGAATCTCTTTTGCTTCCCTACTTTCACCTAATGGAGATTTTTCTGATCTCTCTTTTCCTAAGATTATACGTTCAGGATTAACACCTGCAACACAAGCTGCATTAGCAAATTTACCGTCTCTTTGATATCTGCTCATTCCATTAACTATGTTTGCATTTTTATAAGCTGTTGATGGAACAATAACCCCTCCCGGACACATACAAAAAGTATAGACAGGCAGTAGTTGTCCATCTCCTCTTGAGGTGAGTCGATATTCAGCAGCCTTAACACCTTTAAGAGACTTTTTCCCCCACTGGGCAATATTTATAAGCTCCTGATGGTGCTCAACTCGGCATCCTATGGCAAAGTTTTTGGGTTTAAACATAACTCCTTTTGCCATTAACATTTTGTATGTCTCATATGCAGAGTGACCAGAGGCAATTATCACCTCATCAGCTTCAATTTTATTGTAACCATTAATCTCAACGTCAGAAGGTGTGAGTAATTCATTAGATTGAGAGGTAGTGCTTAAAAAAAAGGGGCTATTTGCACTTACAATCGCCCCTGTAACTTTACCATTTTTAATATGTAAATCTTTAAGCAAAGTTTCAAATAAAATAGTGCCACCAAGATTGATAAATGAATTTCTCAGATTTTTTACAATCTGTTTTAGATTATCACTGCCAAGGTGAGGGTGTGCCATATAGAGTATCTCTTTTGGTGCTCCAGCTTCAACATAACTTGACAGAACAAAAGCCTTCTCTTTGCTGATATGTTTACTTCTGGATGTAAGTTTACCATCAGAAAAAGTGCCGGCTCCACCCTCACCAAAAGCGTAGTTGGTTACTGGATCGAATTTTCCTGTGGATTCAAACTCTTTTATAGAAGCATCACGCTTTTTTACATCTGAGCCTCTCTCAATGATGGTGGTATTAAATCCAGCTTTTTGTAATAGATATGCTGCAAAAAAACCTGATGGACCACTGCCAACCACAAGGATTTTTATCTCTCTTTTGCGGTATGGAATATTGATCAAGGAAGCATTACAGTATTGTGTAGTTGATGAAGGAGAATCTGCATAACTACTACTCTCTTCATCTATAATTGACGTAACCCCCACCCTAAGTAACCAATGAATATCACTCTTTTTTCGTGCATCAAGGCTTTTATGTAGAATCTGAAATTGTAGTCTATTATCACTAAATTTAGAAGAGTCTGATAGTTCAAACAGTTTACAAAGTGAAGAGCTACAACTTTTTAGCTCTTTGGCTATTGCCTCTTTAAGCAGCTCATCACTGTAGTCAGTTGGCATTTTTAATGAAATCTCATGGTATCCCATATACTTTGTTAAAACTCCTATTGTCTATTTATTTTGCCACTTAAAAAGCCTTGTAAAACTCTTTTGTTCAACTCTTCTTTTTTGCCAAATCGATAATCAACTTATTATCGCCAGATTCTGGGTCTCTTTGTATTTCAAAACCCAATTTTTTCCCTAACTCAATCATATTTTTATTCTCATTTAACACTACGCCATGCACTGTTTTAAATCCTCGTCTCTGAGCAATTTCAAGACACTTTTCCAGCAATTTTGAACCAATCCCTTTGCCTTGCCAAGGATCACCTACAAGAACGGCAAATTCTCCTGTAATTCCATCAGGATCGCCTATAATTCTTGCAACTCCTAACATCCTATCTGTTTTGGACTCTTCATCAATGGCAACTAATCCTATTTCTCGATCATAATCTATCTGAGTAAAACGTGCTAACATTTTAGGATTTAAGCTCTTTAATGCTCCAAAAAAACGATAATAGATAGTTGTAGGAGATAGCACTTTAAAAAGCTCTATAAAAAGTGGAGCATCCTCAGGCTTGACAGGTCTTACAAAAATTCTTTTTCCCTCAACGCTAAGTATCCGAGACTCCTCCTCTTGTGGATATGGACTAATTACTAAGTGCATATAGTCTGGAATTTCAACAGAAGAGAGCAATATTCGGGCATCAACTGCAACTGGCTTACCATCTTTTATAAGAACAGGATTCATATCAAGCTCTGTAATTTCAGGAAAATCGATAAGAAGTTGAGAGAGCCGAATAATCATCTCCTCAAGTAACTCCATATCTGCTGCTTGACGATTTCTATACCCTTTTAAAAGAGTATAGGCTTTGGTCTCTTGCATAAGGCGTTTGGCAAGTAATCGGTTCATAGGGGGAAGTCCCAATGCTCGATCCTTTAATACTTCAGTGTAAATTCCACCCATTCCAAAAAGTATTACTGGACCAAAGTTGACATCTCTTTTAGCACCTAAAAGAATCTCAAAGTCAGGATTGGAAAAATAGGGCTGAATAGTTACACCTTCAATTCTTGCATCTGGTTTGAACTTACGAGCTGAGGTTATGATCTGTTGGTAGGCGTTGCAGACATCTTCGGCTGAACGTAAGTCTAAACATATCCCTCCAACATCAGTTTTATGAGTTATGTCTGGTGAGTGTATCTTCATAACAAGCGGATACCCAATCTCTTTACCAATAGCAGATGCCTCCTCCTCTGTACGTGCAACTTCAGTTTTAATAACTGGCAATCCATAAGAGAGTAAAAGTTCTTTGGAGTCAGATTCAGGCATAAACTGTCCCATAGGAGCTTGTATAATCAGTTTTTGAGCTTTCTCCTGATCAAACACCATCTGCGTGGTCAACTTAGGTGGAACTTCTAAAAGTGTTTCAAGGTTTTTGCTATATTCAACCATATAGAGAAAAGCCTTAACCGCTCGTTCTGGCGTACTATAAGTTGGGATGCCTGCTTCATTTAAAACTTCCACTGCTGAGGCAATGCTTTTGCCTCCCATCCAGCAGGTAAATACAGGATAGTTACGCCCCTTCATAGTTGATGCAAGAGTCTGTGCAACTGAAAGTGGAGGTGTAAGAGCCTGAGGAGCGAGAATAACCAACACTCCATCTATATTTTTTGCATTAAAGCAGACTTCTAAAGAACGTCCAAATCTCTCTGGTGAAGCATCTCCAAGAATATCAATAGGGTTACTTCGACTCCAGAAGGTTGGAAGAAAAGAGTCAAGCTCTTGCATGGTTTCATCAGCAAGTTCTGCTGGCTCATGTCCATATTTGGCAAGTGTGTCTGTAGCCATCACACCTGGTCCACCGCCATTGGTAAGAATCGCTAAACGAGAACCATGAGGTCGAGGTTGTTTAGCCATAAGCTCTGCACAGTCAAAAAGCTCCTCAATGGTGTCAACTCTTACAATACCGGCACGCTTAAATGCAGCATCATATACAGCATCTTCTCCAGCCATTGCACCTGTGTGAGATGCAGCAGCCTTTGCACCAGCAGGGCTTCTACCAGATTTAAGAACGATAATTGGTTTAACTCGGGAGACCGATCGGGCAGCACTCATAAACTTACGAAAATTGCTAAGACTCTCTATATACAACAAAATACTCTTTGCAGAAGGGTCGTTTCCAAGATAGTCGATCATGTCACCAAAATCGACATCAAGCATAGAGCCTATACTAACAAAGTGGCTAAATCCTATATGCTCCTTAAAAGCTAAATCAAGAATAGAGGTACAGATAGCTCCACTTTGTGATACAAATGCTAAATTACCTGATGCTGGCATTTCAGATGCAAAACTCGCATTCAATTTCATCTCGGGCTTAATGATACCAATGCAGTTAGGTCCAACAATACGAACTCCTCCAGCATAAGCTATCTGTTGAATCTTCTGCTCTATTATCTTACCCTGCTCTCCAACCTCTTTTCCTCCGGCTGAGATAATAATTGCACCACCTACCCTCTTTTGAACACACTCTTTTACTATATCCACAACACTATTAATAGGCGTGGCAATAACAGCAAGGTCTATTTCAGTCTCTAAATCTAAAATAGATTTAAAGGTTTTATGACCATGAAGTACTTTATACTTAGGATTTATTGGAAACAACATTCCAGAAAAACCACCATCAACAAGATTTTTCATCAGTGCATTGCCTATTGTACCCAACTTTTCGCTTGCACCAACAACTGCTACATGTCTTGGTTTAAAGATACGGTCAAGATTATATTGTCCCATTGTTTTTATCCTTTTTTAAAATTTAAATTATCGTCATATATCAAAATTCTAACACTTTCTCTATAGTCTCCATCTTGTTAAATAGAGACAAACTGTAAAGATGCACAGCATTGGTTCTATATTTTTATACAAATAGTAAATATAAAAGAGCCAATTTATCTCTGCTTATAGTATAATAAGTAAGGTAATATAGAAAGGGAGGGTTAAATTTATTTTGCTAAAAAACTGTTTTTTGTCCATAATTAACAGATAAAAACTGCTCTTTCTGGTTTAACCATCAAAAAGAACCACTATTTAAAACAATTCAAATTTTAAGGAGGCAGCAATGAAGAAATTATTAACCGCAATAACTGCACAAATCTCTTTTTTACTCTTATTTTTGCTGTTACCTGCTCAAACAAGAGCAGATTGTGCAACTGTAAGTAACAACTTAACCATTGATATCGCCTGTGCAGAGTTTGTAGGGTTCTCATCTACAAAGTTTCATGTTCTGCTTGATATCTACAACAACTCTGTTGACCCTAATGGACTCTACTTTAGTTTAAGTGATATTAGAGTCTCCCAATCCTCTTCTGCCTCTGCTTTTATTGATAATAACCTCAATATCAATGTTGTTTGTGCTACCTTTGCTGGTGTGAGCTATACACTATCTCTTCAAAACTATATTCATCCTCAAAATCAGTGGTTTTATTGGAAACTTGTCGATATAGGTTTTGCGGGTAATAGTCAGAACCGTAAACCTATAGCTGACTCAGTATCACTAAATGTTGACTCAACAGTGCCATATATTGTTCAGCAACTCTCTGCACACGATCCTGATAGCGACACAGTAGTTTATGAGCTTGTATCTCCTTCAACTGGCACGGGATACTCCTCAGCCTATATTAACCCTTCAAGTGGTATCCTATATCTTACACATCTACCTGCTGGTAATAACTCATTTTCTATCTCTTTTAGGGTAACAGATGGAAAACTTTTTAGCGATCTTGCAAGTGTAAATGTTAATGTGAACTATCTTTCAGATAACAACAAAGAGACTGGTAAAATTGATGTTCCGGCTGAAGAGTACTCAACATTTTCCATGAGCACATTCAATAGCACCCTTTTTGGGACAGTTGGTGCAGAGCCTACAACACCAAGATCAGTTGATTTAAGTGCCAATTTTCCAAACCCGGGGGATCAAGGAAACCAACAAAGTTGTGTTGGGTGGGCAACTGCTTATGCTCTAAAATCCTATCAAGAAAAAGTTGAGATCGGATGGTCGCTGAATACTCCTGAACATCTATTTAGTCCTGCTTTTATATACAACCAGATCAACGGAGGAGAAGATCAAGGATCATATATCTACGAAGCACTTGACCTTGCCAAAAACAGGGGAATTGCAACGCTTGCAACAATGCCATACTCTGAAAGAGATTACAGAACCCAGCCATCTTCTGCTGCATTTGCTGAAGCTGCAAAATTTAAAGCTGCAAGTTGGAGAAGAGTAAATGATACATCACAAATTAAGGCGGCATTGGCAAACAGAAAACCTGTTGTTGGAGGAGTTTCAGTCTATCAACAGTTAATGAATCTATCTGGAACAGATTCTGTCTATAACACAGCCTCTGGAAATAGGCAGGGGGGACATGCAATTACAATTGTTGGATATGATGATGACAAATATGGTGGTGCATTCAAAATTATCAACTCATGGAGTCAAAATTGGGGAGATAGGGGATTTTTCTGGATGCCCTACAGTTTTGCATCAGGAGGAGTACTTTCAGAGGCTTATGTACTTGAAGATTCTGAAAACGATAACAGTGTAGTACCTATAACACCTGAACCTACAGAACCTGAGCCAGATTATACCACACTCCCTAATCTTACTGTAGCAAACTGGGATGTAAAGTACGATCCTCGTCCAAGAGGAGCGGGTGAGTTAATCTATACTGTTCAAAATACAGGTTCTGGAGTTGCAACAGCAGGAGCTGATGTCAACCTTATGCTTTCTGATAATCCAGAGATAACCACTAATGACTACTACGTTATTTACGAAACAATTCCGTTTGATCTTAAAACTGGAGAGACTGTTTACAGAGATGTCAGAAGCCCAATCTCATTTAAATTACCAGACCAACTGAGTTCTGGAACATATTATATGGCATTATGGGTAGATGATTTAGATGTCATTAAAGAGTCAAACGAAAGTGATAATATCTCCTTAGGAGAGGGACGAATTACCGTTCAAAATACTCTTCCTGATCTTGAGGTAAAAACGTGGTATGCCAACTGGGACGCTTATGGAAATGGAGCGTTAACTTACGAGATTATAAACAGTGGAGCTTCCTCAACAACCTCTACAGATTGGTATGTAAATCTTATTTTAGATGTTGATCAAATAGCTGGCAATGGTAATGAGTTATACCTTTTTTATGAACAGACTCAATTTATTTTGCCACCCGGACAATTTATTTATCGCAGAGCAGGTCAAAATCCAGCATACTTTAATCTTTACCAGAGTTATGACGGTTATGCTGTTCCATCTGGAATATACTACATGGCTTTATGGGTTGATGACATGGATGCAGAAGCAGAAAGTAATGAATTGAACAATGGTTCTTACAGTTGGGGAACTGTTCCAATAAGAGGATACTACGGTTCAAACTCTTCTATCCAAAAGAGCTACGACTCCTATAGAGCGAATAGTAATGATGCTAATAATAGTACTACTACAGAGTATGGACAGATGCAAAATTCAGATGGTTCAGGCACTGCTTATAACGGCAAAAAACTCCCTGTTTCCAATCTTGTCTGGAAACAGGTTGAGATTACCCGTATGGCAAACGGTGGAACAGCCATGAAAATTCTTGATAGAGATAGTTCTTCTCAGAGCTTAGCTGAGCAAGGTATAGACGAGCAATCTTCTAAAAAGAGTCTTCCTGAGCAGCAAGGTATTGATGAAGAGGATATAAAAAGCACAGAACCTCCTATATTTGCAAAGAGTATTGAAGCAAATGCAAAGGTAGTTTTTCCGATAACATTATCAAAACCAATGGAATGAGATATAGTTGACTTAATAATTGTATTATATAAAACAAAAGAGATGCACAAAGATATGCGTCTCTTTTGTTAATATGTAAAGTATTAAAAAATATAAGGAATCATAGTTTTAATGAATATAGAAAAAAATCGAGCGTTTGGAATATTAATCACCCGTTTAATACAAAAAGAGTCATTAACGCGTCAGGAGTCACGAGACGCTTTTACACAGATATTAAAAAATGATGTTACTGAAATGCAGCAAGGGGCTTTTCTTGCTGCTCTCACAGCTAAGGGCGAAACTTCTGACGAAGTTGCAGGCAGTTGGGAGGCTATTTATGAACTTGATACCAATAAGGTTGATTTGGGAAAAAGAGTTCAACTTGTTGAAAATAGCGGAACCGGCATGGATACTTTTAAAACGTTTAATATTAGTACAGCAGCATCATTAATAGCCTCAGCAGGCGGCATTTGCATGGCAAGGCATGGTGCTCGTGCAATAACATCAAGATGTGGAACAGTTGATATGGCTCAATCTCTTGGTGTTGATGTAGAGTGTCCAGCAGATGTTGTAGCAAATAGCATTGAAACTTCAGGAGTTGGGCTGTTTAACGGCATGAGTCCACAAATTCATCCTATGGCTCTTGGTAGAATTTTATCCCAGATATCTTTTGGATCAACTTTGAATATTGCCGCATCTCTTGCAAATCCTGCAATGCCAAAAATTGCAGTAAGAGGAGTCTATTCAAAGTCGATGATACATCCTGTTATTAAAGTTATGAAGGCAATTGGCTTTGAACGAGCATTAGTCGTTTACGGTGAAATTGATGGAGTTGACAAAGGTATGGATGAAGCATCTGTTTGTGGTACAACATGGTGTGCAGAGCTTTTAGATGGGGATATTTGTGAATATAGCTTCAGACCAGAGCAGTTTACAATGGATATCCATGACTGCTATAAAATTGCACCTGAAAATAATATTGCAAACGAACCAAAACGGTTTGTCTCTGTTATTCAGGGAAAAGAGAGTGGTGCAAGAAAAGATGCCTCAATTCTCAATGCAGCACTTATCTACTATGTCACAGGAAAAGTAAAGACCATTGAAGATGGCATTGGGCAGGCTACAACAGCACTTGAAAAGGGGCTGGCTTTTAATGTACTTGAAAATTGGGTTAAGGCACAAAATCGTGAACCAGAAGCTGGATTAAAGAGGCTTGAAAAACTATACTGTCAACATTCATAAGTTTATAGTTTTTTAAGATTAACAACTCCACCTTTTCTTCCCAAAAGATGTGGAAAAATTTAACTTTTCCCACACTAATAAAAAGGAATGTGGATTACACAAAACATTATTTAGGCTCAGTAGGTATATGGATGGTAACAGAACTTCTCGTTATTAAGTATAATGATAGGTATATAAGGGTGAAAGATGGAGAATATACCATCTGCGGACTTGATAAGGCATCTGTGTTTCCAATGGAAAAAATGGAAGAGGTTAAAGAGCATATAAAAACAATCAGAGAAAAGCAAAATCTATTCCCACGTCTGTTCAAACTAATATTGAGAGAAGAACTTATAGTTTAAACGTTCTATAAAATTCAATTTATGACCGCTCTTGATTATATCTCCTAAAATAGTAATGGATTGTATATGAAAAAATTAGTTCTTAATGCTCTAAAATCTCTTCAACTTGAAGAGTGTGAAATACCTGTTCCAGAAAAAGGGTTCTCTTTGTTAAAGGTTTTATGCTGTGCTATCTGTAAAACTGATTCAAAAATGTGGGATCAAGGACATCGAGATCTGGTCTTTCCTCGTGTGCTTGGGCATGAGATGGTAGTAACAGATTACCCCTACCTCAAAAACGATAGTGACATTGACGGTAAATCCAATAGTGATGATAGCAGCAGTGCCAATAGTTGTGATGATAATTATAGACAACGCTATGTTGTATGGCCCGGTCAAAGTTGTGGATATTGCCGTTACTGCGTACAAGGGCGAGAGAACCTTTGCGAAAAGATAAGAATTACTGGCTTTGACCATGATGGCGGTTTTGCTGAGTTTGTTGTAGTACCAACCTCTTCGCTTATACCCTTACCCCCACCAAATGTTATTTCAGATACTATAGGATGTTTTGCAGAGCCTGTGGGGTGTATTTTAAATGCCTTTGATAAATTGAAGATTCAAAAAGGGGAAAAAGTTCTGATTTATGGAGGGGGAACATTGGGTATGATTGCTGCATTAGCTTGCTGTAATATGGGAGCAACTGCCTATATAATAGAGAAAAAAGAGGAGAAGATTAAAAAGATAACCAAGTTTATTGAGAAGGTAGCAGGTTCATTTCAAAAGCCAAGCCAATCACTTGATATCCCGATTATCTCAACCGTAAAAGATACAATTGAGAGTGAGTTTGATGCTGTCATCAACTGCTGTGCTGATCACACAGCCTTTAATCTTTCTATTGTAAAGGTTGCTAAAGGTGGAAAAATTTCGTTTTTCAGCGGAATCACCAAAAATGAACATATTGAGACTAATATTGCCAATCTTCTTCACTATAAAGAGGTAGAGCTAAATGGTGTATATGGGTTGACTCGTAAAAACATGCTTGATGCCATATCTTTTATTGAGACAAATACCCCTTTTTTGGAGATGCTTGTAGAGGATATTATAGCTCCTGAAAAGGCTGTAGAGCTTATGCCACAGGTTCTTTCGGGCAGCTCTTTAAAGTATATAATTGACTTTAGGGAGTCAAAAAAAGCTGAGCCGCTCCTTAATGGCTCTTTAAATAGCAAATCTTCTTTTTATACTACACACTCTACGCTCTCCAATTTAGAACCAATATTATCAAATTATGATTTAATTACTAATGATGACGAAAAGTGGTGTTACTCTTTGATCTCAACTATTGTTCCAGTTAATCAGGAGTTACTTTCTTTTGCTCAGGGAAAAATTGATAATAAAACAAAGCCTTTAGGTTCACTCGGAACTCTTGAAGATATCGCAATTCAGATGAGCTTAATTCAACAGAGTAGCTCTCCTATAATTCGTAATAAATTTCTGCTTGTATTTGCTGGAGATCATGGCGTTACCGAAGAGGGAGTTTCTGCCTATCCATCTGAAGTTACAAAACAGATGGTGAAAAATTTTCTTAATGGCGGTGCTGCTATAAATGTTTTGTGTCGCCACCATAACATTGAGATTAAAATTGTGGATATAGGTGTAAATGGAGATTTTGAGGAATTTACGTCACACCCTAATCTTATACAAAAGAAGGTTCGCAAAGGGACTCGAAATTTTGTAATTGAGCCAGCTATGACAGATAAAGAGCTATTCTTAGCTTTACGGCACGGTATGGAGGTTTTTCTGGATATCTATCACCAGATTAAAAATAAAGAGCAAATAGTTGATATTGTAGGTTTAGGAGAGATGGGTATTGGCAATACAACATCTGCATCTGCAATTATCAGCACTATTACCGGTATTACACCTTTACAAGCTACAGGCAGAGGAACAGGAGTTGATAACAAGACTCTTGACCATAAAGCAAATATTATTAAGAAAGCCATCGATTTTCATAAGCCTGATCCCCAAAATGGGTTTGATATATTAAGAAAGGTTGGTGGATATGAGATTGCAGGAATAACTGGTGCTGTGTTGGCTGCCTCTTCTAAGGGGTGTGCAGTTGTACTTGATGGAGTTATCTCAACAGCCGCAGGTCTTATTGCATATCTTATCAAATCAGACATAAAGGGTTATCTTATCTCTGGACATAAATCAGTTGAATTTGCCCAAAAAGCTGCTCTTGATTATATGGGTCTAAAACCTGTAATTGATTTTGGTATGAGGCTTGGAGAAGGTACTGGTGCTGCATTAACTATAAACACTGCTGAAGCTGCATGTAAAATAATGTGCGAGATGGCTTCTTTTGATGAGGCAAAAGTTGCAACTATATTTGAGAATAAAAATAGAGCACAGGAGAATCTATCCAAATGAAAAAAAACTATTTTATTATTCTATCTATTATTTTTTGCTGTATCGCCTGTAAAGGAACAACTACTGCAAATGTTGATGGTTCGGACAGTATTGCAGATAACTCTTTTGTACGTAACGATTTTGAACAAAATAGTAACAACAGCAATATGACAAAAATTGCAAATCCTGCTGCAACACGTTGTGTTGATGATGGCTATAAACTTGAACCAGTTATAAAAAACGGAGTAACAGTTGAATATATCTGTGTTAATCCGGAAACTGGACTTAAATGTGAAGTGTGGAGATATTTTAGAGATGAATGTTCACTTAAACCAAAACAGTGACAATAAAAAAGTAGAGAGTAGCATGGTTGAGAAGATTGTCTGCAATGGAAAAAATATAACTTTGATTGGAACTGCCCATGTATCTAAAGAGAGTGCAGAGCTTGTAAAAGATGTGATTCATGGAGAAAAGCCTGATACAGTATGTGTTGAGCTTTGCGCAACTCGCCTCAAATCAATTCAAGATAGAGACAGTTGGCAAAACATGGATATTGTAAAGGTTATACGTGAAAAAAAAACTATGTTTCTTCTTATTAATCTTATGCTTGCATCATTTCAGAAACGGTTAGCTGAAAAGTTTGATATAAAGCCGGGTCAAGAGATGATTAACGCTATAGAAGCTGCAAAGGCAGAAAATGCAACCCTTATTCCTGTTGATCGTGAAATTCAGGTTACTCTTACGCGGGTATGGCGTGGTATGGGTTTTTGGGAGAAGACAAAGTTGATGTTTGAACTAATTTTATCTCTTTTTGGAGGTTCAGAAGATATAACAGAAGATGAGATAGAGAAGATGAAACAGGAGGATATCTTGCAAACTCTTCTTTCAGATGTAAAAAAATCTCACCCTATAATGGAAAAGGTTCTAATTGATGAAAGAGATAAATATCTTGCAGCAAAGATAAAAACTGCACCAGGAGAAAATATTGTAGCTGTTGTTGGAGCTGGTCATCTTCCCGGTATTAGAAGGTATATCAATTATAATGTAAGAGATCTTGATAACCATCTTCTCTCCTCTAACAGTAATAATAGTACTACAGGTAAGATTTTAGAAGAGGGTCAGATAAAAGAGTCAATGGCAGAGATAGATATTGCAGAGCTTGAAAAGCTACCTGAACCAACTATGTTTTCAAAAACAATGAAGTGGCTAATTCCTGGACTTATTGTCGCTCTTTTTGGTGTAGGCTTTTTTATGAAGGGCAGCGATACAGGAACAGATATGATTTGGCTATGGATCGGGGTTAATGCTCTGTTTGCAGGTTTAGGCGCACTTGCTGCACTTGCACATCCTTACAGCATCATATCTGCTATGGTTGCAGCACCAATTACAATATTACACCCAATGATTGCAGCAGGCTGGGTATCAGGGCTTGTAGAGGCGGTTTCAAGAAAACCAAAGGTAAAAGACCTTGAGTCTATTCCAGTTGATATTATGTCTGTAAAGGGATTTTGGCGTAACAATGTCACAAGAATTCTGTTAGTTGTGGTGTTCACCAATTTAGGTGCAACAATTGGTGTATTTACAGCAATCCCTATGATGCTAAAGATAATAAATTAGGAGGATAAAGCATGACACACGAACAGGTTATTGATTCTGTTACTAAGCCAATTAAAATTGGAATTAGCACATGTCTTCTTGGAAAGAATGTGCGATATGATGGTGGACACAGTCATGACCCATTTTTGACACAAACTCTTGGTCAGTGGCTTCAATACATGCCTGTCTGCCCTGAAGTTGAGTGCGGTATGCCTGTTCCAAGAGAGGCAATACGTTTGGTTGGTGATGTTGAAAATCCTAAGTTGATGACTCAAAAAAGTCAAATTGATAAAACAGCAATGATGCAAGAGTGGATAGTTCAAAAACTCAAATCTCTTGAAGGTGAGGAACTTTGCGGATTTATCTTTAAAAACAAATCTCCAAGCAGCGGACTTTATCGGATTAAAGTTTATGGAGAGGATGGGCATATTAAAAGTAATAACGGTGTAGGGCTGTTTGCAAAGGCATTTACAGAACATTTCCCAAGAATACCGGTTGAGGAGTCAGGAAGGCTGCACGATCCAAAGTTAAGAGAAAATTTTATTGAAAACATCTTTACTCTAAAACAGTGGAGAGATGTGGTTAAAGTCTTAAAAAATAGCAATGCAGATAAAAGGAACTCTAACTTAAGCTCTGGTAAAATGGGTGTTCTTGTTGATTTTCACACAAAAAATAAGCTGCTTATACTCTCTCACAGCGAAAAGATATATCGACAGATGGGCAAACTTGTAGCAGAGGGTAAAAATATAGAGCGTAACAATTTGATAGATCAATATGAAATTTTTCTATTGCAAGCACTTAAACTTCTTCCAACACCTAAAAAGAACATAAATGTTCTTCAACATATAATGGGATATTTCAAACGACAGCTTGATGCACGCGAAAAAGCAGAGCTTCTTATGCACTTTGAGAGCTACTCCTTAGGACATGTTCCGCTAATTGTGCCACTTACACTTATAAAACACTATGTTTTAAAGTATGATCAACAATATTTAAACCAGCAGACATATCTAAATACATTTCTAATGGGTCTTCCATGTAAAGGTTGGCTATGAGGAGATGTCAGTAGGGGCAAAAGCAGAGAGTTTTGTCCCTACCCTACATAAAACAGTGGCAGTGGTTTGTCTTATCTTAAGCCTGACTATAGATTAAAGAGAGTTAAGTTAGAGCCTACCAGAACTCTCAATTAGAATGTTATCTATAAGTCTTGCCTTTCCAACTTGAACCGCAAGTGCAAATAGTATATCATCCTCTATTTTTGACACCTCATTTAAAGTATTAGGATCACAGATACTTATATAGTCAATTTTGGTGTATGAAAAAGATTCAATAAAAGTTTTAATCTTCTCTCTAATTGTATTCGCATCTCTTTCTCCTGCGTTAATCATCTCTTTTGCCTTTTGGCAAGATTTAGATAGACTTAAAGCAGATTCTCTCTGTTCAGGCGTTAGATATGAATTTCTTGAACTCATTGCAAGTCCATCACTCTCTCTTATAATTGGAGCTCCAATTATATTGATGTTAAAATTGAGATCTCTATTTAACTGGCGAATAACTTGCAACTGTTGAAAATCTTTTGCACCAAAAATCGCAGCATCTGGTCTGACAATATTGAACAATTTAGCAACAACAGTTGCCACACCTTTAAAATGTACAGGTCTTGAGAGTCCGCACAGATGATTAGGTAGATGTTCAAGAGTTATATATGTCTGGTAGTTTTCAGGATACATCTCTTTTCTGTCTGGAAGAAAAATAGCATTGCCTCCCTTTGAGGTTATTAGCTCTATATCTCTCTCTATATTGGTTGGATATCCATCAAGGTCTTCGTTTGCACCAAACTGAGTTGGATTTACAAAAATACTTACAACAAGAGAAGAGCATACCTCTTTGGCTTTTTCCATTAAAGAGAGATGACCTTTATGAAGATAGCCCATTGTAGGGACAAAGCAGATTGTCTCTCCAGATCTGTGCATGGCATCTGACCACGCTCTCATATCAGATGATCTTTTAAATATTTCCATTTTTTTATTCCCGGTTGTTAATTATTGAATTTGTTTAAGCTCTTTGCTATCAGGTTGCTTTAATGTCCATCAACTATTTATTGTATATTTGCCTGAATAACCTCTTGGAGTAAACATAAAATCTAAATACTGTACAGAACTTCCATTACCCACAAGCAAGATTGTCTGCATTCCAACATCTGCCGTATCCATATCTTTTAAGGTGGTTATTGTGATTTTTTGGTCTTCTCTCATGGCAGAGGTTACAACACCAACCGGAGTATCTCCATTTCGATGTTCAAGAATCAACTCTTTTGCCCTGCTAAGCTGCCAATCTCTTTTTTTACTTTTAGGATTGTAGATAGCAATTACAAAATCAGCCTGAGCAGCAGCAGAGATTCGTTTTTCGATCTTTTCCCAAGGCGTTAAAAGATCGCTTAAACTTACAACTGCAAAATCGTGAGTCAAAGGAGCACCCAAAAGAGCAGCACCAGCAGCAAGTGCGGGAATACCCGGAACAACCTCTATTTCAATAATCTTATTCTGATCGCATAATTTTTTATCTGTTTTATATAACTCTTTATTTAGCTCATCTGATTTTCTTTTATCATTGGACTCCGTGCTGTTTTTATGCCCATCATGCCTGATTAAACGCAACCCTTTTTTTTGGCACATCTCAAATACTAAACCCGCCATTGCATAGATACCTGCATCACCGCCAGAGACAACAGCACAAGATTTGCCCTTTAATGCTTCGGCAATAGCCATCTCAACCCTGTCAACTTCTTTTTGCATTCCAGTTGAGATTATTGTTTTATCTTTTATAATCTCTTTTATAAGATCAATATATGTTGTGTAACCTGCAACACAATCAGATGCTTGCAAAAGATCAACTGCTCTTTTTGAGATATGGTTTAAGTTTCCAGGACCTGTTCCTATTATAAAAAGTTTTGGGGTTCTGTTTTGGCAAGTGGGTGATTCAGGTTGACAACAGCAAGAATCTATACCCGCTCTTTCATTGTTATTCGTGCCACTGCAATTGTCCCATTCCCCTTTTTTATCTTGGGCACAATCAGATGCCCGTTGTGTGCTGCAAGAATTGCTGCTGCTTCGCATACGCTTTTTACTCCAATATGTTTTTCCACCATATCTGATGGATTCTCAATAGTTTCAACTGAATTTAACTCATCTTTACAATAAAACTTTATCGTTTTTCCTAAATCATGGGCAAGTTGAAGAAGACCCGTTTCATCTTGCTTAAGCTCTGTTGTGGCAAATGCTGCAAGGCTTTTTATTGATAAATTGTGCTCTTTAAATGTAGATATCAAAAGTTCCATCAACTCAACTTTGCTCGTTCCACGGTTGCAGCCTATTCCAACAAAAAGAGATAAAGGGCGTAGTAAAAGAGAGTTTTTTCTTATTTCATTATAAATTTCAATATCGTTTAAAGCCTCATCACTGCATATTACAGCAGCGAGATTTTTACTTTGTCCGCTTTTTTGCTTTGCTCTATCTATATCTAACAAAAATTTTTCATTTATATATGGTCTTACAAGATTAAACGGATCAACAAGAATTATCTTCTCTGATTGAAGAAAAGCCATATTAACCTTTTTGATCATCTCAGGATTTTCAATCACAAGATTTTGAGATTTTGCAACCATATCAATTGATGGGAGTTTATTAATATCTGTGGCTGTAGTTATTACAGGAGATGCCCCTATAATTTGAGCAACTTCAAGTGTTAACTCATTTGCACCGCCAAGATGACCAGACAGAAGGCTGACAGCGTGAAACCCTCGATCATCAACAACAACAACTGCTGGATCGCTTATCTTTGATTGAATGAGCGGGGCTGCAATTCTAACTGCAATTCCTGTGGAAAAGATACAGATATGGGCATCATAGTTTTTAAACTGCTTTAAAAACTCTTCTGACAGCTTATCAAACACAACCACGTTTTTATAATTTGGGGTTGAATGAGAAATAGTATCAGAGATAAATAAAATCGAGGCAGAAGATAGAGAGCTTAAAAGCGTCTGACCAATTTTAAGACCACCCGGCGTTATTGCCCATAAGGCTGTTTTAGTTATAACAGACAAGTTTATTACCTATACCTCAATTTCTAAATCCGTGAGCAAAATTAGCATCATAAAGTTTTGACTTGATAACAGCTTTTTTTAGTTTTGCTGTCTCAACAACCTTTCCCACAATAATAAGAGCCTGACGATTTATATTTTCCTCTTTAACTGTTTTAGCAAGGTCACTTGTTTTGCTAAATATTATTCTCTCTTCAGGGTGGCTCACCTTATAAGCTACTGCACAGATACTATCTCCGCCATAATGTTCAACAAGAATTTTCTGCACCTGTTCCACGTGAGCAATACTTAAATAGATTGCCATAGAACTTTGATGAGCAGCCAAACGCTCTAAAGCCTCCTGTTCTGGTACTGGTGTTCTACCTGATATTCTTGTAAGAATTAAGGTTTGTGTAACTTCTGGTAGTGTATATTCCATACCCATTGATGCAGCCGCAGCAAATGCAGCGGTAACTCCGGGTACAACCTCGTAAGATATCTCATGTTTATCAAGCTCTCTCATCTGCTCAAAGATTGCACCGTAAAGAGAGGGGTCTCCTGTGTGCAACCTCACGACTTTTTTATTCTCCTTATGAGCCTCTCTAATCATCTCAACTATCTCGTCAAGATTCATGGAAGCACTATTTACAGACTCAGCTTCATCTCGCTTCCATTTTAGCACCGCCTCTGGAACAAGAGAGCCTGCATATATTATAATGTCAGCCTCATTAAGTGCTTTCTGTCCCTTTACAGTGATAAGCTCTGGATCACCAGGTCCTGCCCCTACAAACTTTACTGGATTATCTAAATCGTCCATTTTATCTTCTTTATCTTCTATTGCCTTTTTGTTAATCATATTTTGTTGAATAAGCCCCAGAACTTCTCATAATAAGAAATTTATTGTTGTTTTAATTTTTTACCACAAATTATCCATACTGGATTGAGCGATTCAAGCCTCTCTCCAAAAGGCATCTCCTTTGAGATTGAGACTTGAACCTGAATAAGTTTCACGTGAAACCGCATCTTTTTTAGAATATCCATAGCCATGCTCATGGTTTGGATAAGCACTGTATTGATAACCATTATGCCGTCAGTTTTAAGCCTCTGCCCTGCCCTTTTTACGATCGATTCAATATCTCTTCCGCCGCCTCCGATAAAAATTCTATCTGGATCAGGCAAGTGTTCCATAGCATCTGGCAGTTCTCCATGAATAACACTCATCAAACTACCATGCCCTACCCTGCTATCTGCTGTCAAGCCTCCCTGCCCTGCTCCGCTATCTGCTATTAAGTTAGCTTGCTCCGACCCGCTATCTGATGCAGAGAGCCCGAATCGTTCCATGTTCTTTTTTATATCTAAAATTCTGCTCTCATTTCTCTCAACCGCAAAAATTCTACCTTTTGGAATAAATTTAGAGACCTCAATCGAAACCGATCCAGAACCAGCACCTAAATCCCAAAAGATGTGATCATCTGATGTTAATTGAAGTTTTGACAGAACAACTGCTCGTATTTCCGATTTTGTGATAAGACCTTTTTCGTGAAAAAAGAGATCATCAGCCATGCCTGGATAAATCTGGAGAGAAGGATTTTTTTTATCTTCTAAGTTTTTAACTTCTGCCTGCTTATGCTCATCTGTCATTATTTGTTTAAGAATAACAACATTAGGATTTGAAAAAAATTTTTCTGCTGCATCTTCTAAATGTTCATAAAATGATATTTTCTGGTTATCAGAGCCAAGATTTTCAAACACATACATGCTCAGATTAAAACTCTTATCATCTTGTTGTTTTGAGACAAGATATTTTGCCAACCATGCAGGCGTTTTGATAAGATCTGTTAAAATCGCAATAAATCTTCTGTTACCTACCTTTCGAGTTCTGCTGAACATACTTTCATCTTGAAACAGCAGATTGTCCAGCTTATCAACTTCTACATCAGAATCTTTCCCATGAAGGCTTACAAGCTCGGCACTATCCCAAGGCTCTTTTATTGCAGCAAACGCCGCAGCCATAGAAGAGATATTTGGATAGATATTTACCCTCTCTTTTCCTAAAGCATTGATAAGAGTCGCACCAATGCCATGAAACAGCGGGTCTCCAGATGCAGCCACAACAACCCGCCTGCCCTGCCCTATCCTATCTTTAATTATATCAATAACAGATTCGATATCTTTTGTGATTGCAATGTTTTCACGTGGAACATTACAACAACAATGATCTTCAATGCAGTTTAACAATTCAAGATGCCGTCTGCCGGCAACAAGAACCTCGGCATCTACTATTATTCGTTTGTGCCTTTCTGTCAAATCATCAGGTGAAAGCCCAAACCCTATAACTTCAACAATGCTCATAATCATAATATCCAGAAAAACTAACCAGTTATAAATATACTTTGAACGCTCATAAATTTAGTTTTTATTCAATATTTCAGCCGTAGGTTAAAACCATCGGCTAAAACCTTAAAAGTCCTCTTAATACTACTTTGTTAGATTACGTTTTTAAATATCTTTGAGTATCTTTTTCTCTCTGT
>CAYRLG010000007.1:0-142287 GCA_964425195.1 uncultured Desulfobacterales bacterium | reverse complement strand
AAAAATGGCTGGATAATATGTGCTTTGGTGTCTACTATTTTCGACAGAGATCAGTTGAGCAGATTTGTAAAACAGAGGCTCAATACTCATGGTTGGTGATGAATTGGAAAATAGCTATAAAAGAGCTTGCAGTATCAGGGTGTGATTATATGACAGCATTTAGATATAAAAATAAGCTGAAATTAATTACAAATATCCTTTTTGGAGATAAAGATTTAGTAAGCCGCCTTTTAAAAGAGTCAAAAGATATAGTTTCAGCTGATTCTATTTCCGAACTTATGAATAAAATGGACTCTTTAAGCATTGGAACTTCAATTGATCGAGACAAAATGGTATCTGATATAAAAAGCTATGATGCTCAGATTGATAGAGGACGCAGATACTTTAACGATGATCAGCTAAGAAGAATCGCCAATTTCAGGGATAACAGAGGCGATCGCATAAGAATGTGTAAATTTCAGAAAATTGACGATCCTTTTGCACGACCTTTGATAGCAATACGCTCGTTTATTTTAAGTCGTAAAAGCCTTGGAGGAATTATGACAAATCTTAAAAGCCAAGTGCTTTATGTAGATAACAAACCTTTTGAGGGGTTGTACGCAGTTGGAGAGACAGCAGGGTTCGGCGGAGGCGGGATTCATGGCAAAGGCTCTCTTGAGGGTACATTTCTTGGAAGCTGTGTTTTGACAGCAAGAGCAGCCGCAGCATCTATTGCAAGCAAAAATCTATAAAATCCAAATAAAACCAATTAAACCAATAAATCTAAAAAACGATTGAAGAGAACATAATTCAAAATAGACAATTTTCGTATTAGGAGCAAAAATAGATGGAGATAGTAAATAAAACCGTTGATGGTATAAAAAAAGCCGTATTTCAAAAAACAGGCGCATCGCTTGTGGTTCATGCTTTAGAGCAACTTCCAGTATTTCACACGTTCGGCATACCAGGGGTTCATAATACAGAACTTTATGATGCTTTGAACAGTTCTGATAAGATACAACCGACTCTTGTAACCCATGAGTGCAGTGCTGCATTTATGGCTGATGCACTAAGCCGCACATCTGATAAAATAGGAGTTCTGCTTATAGTTCCTGCTGCCGGAGTTACGCACGCTATGAGCGGTATCGGAGAGGCTTTTTTAGATGGTATCCCTATGCTTATTATTTCAGGCGGTATCCGTAAAGATATTAGATTTTCATATCAACTTCACCAGATGAACCTTGCAGAGCTTGTAAAATCAGTTACAAAAAAGAGCTATCTTATCAAACACCAGAGAGATATTGTTCCAACAATTTTTGAGGCTTATGAAGTTGCAACATCAGGAGAGCCAGGTCCTGTATTTATTGAGATTCCTGTAAATATCCAGATGTTTCAAGATCAAGTAGATGATTACAAAACATTTAAGCCTCGTGTTCATAAAAATATCTCTGTTGATAAAAATGAGATAAAAAAAGCTGCCGTTATGCTTGCAGAGTCAAAGTCGCCTGGTATTTTTGTTGGCTGGGGAGCTAAAGAAGCTGGTGATTCTATCGTGAAAATTGCAGAGTATCTTCAAGCACCAGTATCAACAACATTGCAGGGGTTGAGCGTCTTTGCGGGCAGCCACCCGCTTCATACTGGAATGGGATTTGGTGTCCATTCAGTTCCAGCAGCAGAGAACGCCTTTAAAAGTTGCGATTGTCTGCTTGCAGTTGCAACCCGTTTTAGTGAAATTCCTACTGGAAGTTTTGGGGTAAAAGTTCCTGAAAATCTCATACATATAGATATAAATCCAGAGGTATTTCATAAAAACTATGCTGCAAAAATAGCTCTCTGTGCAGATGCAAAAGATGGTTTAGAAGAGCTTTTTAACGAGCTGCAAAAAATTACAGAAAAGAGAGAAAATTTAGATATTCAATCTCAGATTGCAAATGATAAAGCCTTATATCTTAAAGAATGGATAGATCATAAGACAGATAAAGTAAATCCAGCACTCTTTTTTCAGTCATTACGCGAAAATTTAGAAGATACTGCAATAACTGTTCTTGATGACGGAAACCACACATTTTTATGTGCCGAGCTTTTTACAAACTACCATTCAAAACATCTGATAAGCCCGACTGATTTTAACTCTATGGGATATGCTGTGCCGGCAGCTATTGGTGCAAAACTTGCCAATCCTGATAAACAGGTTGCAGCGGTTGTTGGAGACGGTGCTTTTTTAATGACAGGCATGGAGCTTTTAACAGCATCAGTTGAAAATCTCGGCATAGTCTGTTTTGTATTCCACGATGGCGAACTATCCCAAATTTCACAAGGACAGGAGATTCCTTATAATCGCAAGACATGCACTATTTTGGGAGATATAAAACTAAAAGGCATTGCAATTGCCACTGGTGCAGAGTATTTCGAGATAATAAATAATGATGATATTAAAACTGTCATTGCTAAAGCTCTTGAACATGCTAAAAAAGGGCAGCCGGTAATAGTTGATGTTAAAATAGATTACAGCAAACGGACAAGATTTACAAAAGGGGTTGTAAAGACTGTACTTTCTCGTTTTCCTCTTGGTGATAAGTTCCGTTTTATAGGCAGGGCAATGGTTCGTAAGTTGTGTGGGGGTATGTAATTTGGAAATGCAAACTTGAAAAGCTCAACCCTTTCTATAAATAGTGTAACACCTTATTATCTTTTAGCTGCCATAGCCATTGTTTTAATATCTGAGACAGTTGGACCAATGGTGTTTAAAAATATATTCATCCTATCAAACATTTCAATTATACTAATTCTTAGGATGGTTGAGCTAATGTTGATGATATTGATTATGTTCCACTCTCAATTAAAATTAGAGTTATCTACTTTTAATTCAAAAAAAGACCAATTTAACTGTAGGTTATGGAGTTTAAAATTTCTCTTTTTTAATATTTTGAATAGATTACTTAACTTGCAACATATAAAGGAGGGTATTAAAATTGGTTTTTTGTGGTCACTCTATTTTGCCGTTGTTGCATTTATTGGAAGGATATTGATTCTGTTTATCACTCAAACAGATCCTATTTTGCTATTTAAATCTCCAATGATTTCAGAAATAAAACAGAGTGGAGCATTTGAAGTTATGCTATTTCTCTTTACAGCTTGCATTGTAAGTTCTCTTACGGAAGAGCTTTTTTTTCGAGGCTTTATATACGCTTTTGCGAGAAGATATGGAGTTTTATGTGCTACTATTAGTAGCACATTAATCTTTACAGTATGTCATAATATAGAAAAAAATAGGATAATTACATTGATTCCATTAATTGGAGGTATAGTTTTTGCTTTATCTTATGAATATTCAAAAAGCCTTGCTGCACCAATTATCATACATATACTTGGCAATACAGCTATATTTACACTTGCTCTCCTTAATTGAGGAATATATATCAACTCTTTGAGAAGTAACTTATAAAACAGGCTCTTACACAAAAAGCTATAATAGAAATAAACTTAGAGGATAGATTTGACAACTTGTGAAAAATTGTCAAATCTAAAGTTAATGTTTAAATTACGCCTCTTTCATCAGCTCAAGCCTGTAATTTTTAGGAGGGTTGAAATTCTCCTTGATTGTTCTTGGAATTAGCCACCGATAAACATTATGTTTGCTTCCAACTTTCTCGTTTGTTCCAGAAGCTCTTGCTCCTCCAAAAGGCTGGAGTCCCACAAATGCACCTGTTGTTTTGTCGTTAATATAAAAATTTCCTGCTGAATATGTAAGTTTTTTCTCAAGCTCTGCAATAACTCTTCTATCTCTTGCAAAAATAGAGCCGGTTAAGCCATAATCTGATGTTGATTCACAAAGCTCAAGAGCCTCTTTATAATCACCATCTTTATAAACGTAGATTGTTACTACAGGTCCAAAAATCTCTTCCGTCATGGTTTTAAATTTTGGATTAGTAGTTACAATAACTGTTGGATCAACAAAGAAACCAACTTCATCGTTGCACTTTCCACCATTAATAATCTCTGCTTCAGGAGACTGTTTTGCATAATCAATATATGATTTAATATTGTTAAAAGAGTTACGGTCAATTACAGCGCCCATGTAGTTTGTAAAATCTTCCACATCACCAACTTTTAAGTCAGCAAGTTGTTCAAGTAGCCCTGACTTTACTTTAGACCAGAGACTTTCTGGCACATAGACTCTTGATGTGGCTGAACATTTTTGTCCTTGATAGCCAAATCCTCCTCCAATAATGGCAATTACAACGGCATCAACATCAGCAGATGGATGCACAAACACGAAATCTTTTCCTCCAGTTTCGCCTACAATTCGAGGATAGCCTCTGTAATTTCCAAGGTTATTGGCAATAGTTTTCCACATATCGTTAAAAGTTCCGGTAGATCCAGTAAAATGGACTCCCCCAAGCATTCTATGCGACAAGGCAATTGGTCCAACCACACTTCCAGGACCTGGTACAAAATTGACAACCCCGTCAGGAAGACCTGCCTCTTGAAATACTTTCATTGTATAGTAATTTGAATATATTGAAGTAGATGCTGGTTTCCAGATAGATGTGTTGCCAACCATTGCTGGAGATGAAGGGAGATTTCCACCAATTGCCGTAAAGTTAAATGGTGTTACAGCAAGGATAAAACCTTCAAGAGGGCGGTACTCCATGCGGTTGTAATACCCTTTTACCTGATCTGGCTGCTCTTCCATAATCTCTCTGACAAAATAGCTGTTGAACTTGAAAAAATCGATAAGTTCACATGCAGCCTCAACCTCTGACTCATAAACAGTTTTACCTTGACCAAGCATAGTTGCACCAACAAGAGTATCTCTCCATGGTCCTGCAATAAGTTCAGCAGCTTTAAGAAAAACTGCAAGCCTATGATCCCAATCAAGACGCTCCCACTCTTTTTTAGCTTCTAATGCACTCTCAATTGCCATTTTCATCTCTTCTGGTCCAGCAGTATGATATTTTGCTAAAATGTGTGAGTGTTTATGAGGTATGATGCAATCTTTTATCCTGCCAGTTCTGACCTCTTTACCATTGATAATAAGGGGAATCTCAATCTGGGTCTCTCTCATCTCTTTTAATCTCTTTTTTAGAGATAACTTCTCAGCACTTCCTGGAAGATATGAGTGGATTGGTTCATTTTGGGGTTTCATAACTTGGTAGATGGAATTAGACATGGCATCTCTCCTTTATTTATTGTGTTGTGATTGGGTTTAAATTTCTATTATCTCTTAATGATCGTTCTGCTATGGTTTATTGAAATGCTTTTTTATATTCTGATTATTTGTTTATATCAGAACAGTTATATATAAGTAAAATTCATAATATTCATAATATGCTTGAACAATATTCATAATCGGAGAGGATAAATCATGGATTTAAATAAACTTAAGATTTTTTATATTTTAGCTCAGGTTAAAAGTTATTCCAAGTGTGCAGAAAAGCTATTTATAACACAATCTGCAGTAAGTCATGCTATCAAGTCGTTAGAGCAAAGCCTTGATATGCAGCTTGTTGAAAAAAAAAGAGGATATATTGAGAACCGACCAATTGATTGGGCAAAAAATCACGATGATCTAAATCCTAAAACTGATATTAAATCTAAAAATAAACTATCTCCAAAAAGTGGTATATTATCGTCAAAAAAGAGAGCAGCCTTTGCATTAACTGAACAGGGGAAAATTCTTTTTAGAAGTTGCCAAACTATATTTTCGGAGATAGAGAAAACAAAGCAAAGTCTTGCAAAAAGTAATGGGGGCATGGAGTTTATAAGACTTGGCTCTACTGTTGAGTTTGGTATGAGCGTTATTCTTAAAAGTATAAAAAATTTTTTTGATAGGCATCCTAATATACATATTGATTTTAGGCTTAGCCACAATCTTTTACAACCTCTGCTTGACAATGAACTTGATATGATAATTGACTGTCGTCCTCATGCACACCCTGAAATAAAATCGATCCATCTTTTTCGTGAAGAGTACTCTGTCATCGCAACTCCTGAATATATACAACTTAAAAGAATTGAAACCCCGGAAGACCTTCAAAGGTGTAATATTCTTTCAATGGACAGCGAACTTGTGTGGTGGAGTAATTTTATTAATTCTATCCCTGCATCAAAACAGAATATTTTTAATAAAATAACAGAGATAAATCATGTCAGAGGAATTATTATCGCAACTCTATGCTCTATGGGTGTTGGGTTTGTCCCTAAATATACAATATTTAGGGAACTGCAACAGGGAACATTAGTAGAACTTTTTCCCGAGCTTGATATTTTAAACGATAATATCAATATTTTTATTAGACATAGGAATCTATCTGAAGAGAAATTCCTATGTCTGATTGATTTCTTAAGAACGCTTATTCTGTTTTAGATTCAGCATATAAATTCTCAATACTCTAATCCGGCAAATGATCTTATTGACAAAAACAATCCACTGATATAGTAACTCCTGCATTATGCCACATTTGACATAATGCAGGAGTTACTATATCAAAAAAGAAGCATTTTAGCATAGTTGCATGATTACCATATTTATTTTCTGCCAAACAGAGATAAACCTATAGAACTTTCTTTGGAGAATTTTATGAATCAAAATAAAATTATTATAAATGGGCATACCTGTGAGTTTGAGCAGGGAGCAACCATACTTGATGTGGCGACTCGTCACAATATTTATATTCCAACTTTATGTCATCTTAAAGGAACTACTCCAACTGGTATCTGTCTTATATGTGTTGTTGAGGTACAAGGCAGAACTGATCTTGTAACTTCATGCAATACACCAGCTTCTAATCAGATGGTTGTAAGAACAGAATCTCCAAAGGTGATTAGCCACAGAAAATCCATTATCAGCTCTATGCTCGCTTCTGGAAATCATAACTGTGCTATTGGTTCATCAAAAGAAGACTCATGGACAGAGTTTCAACTTGCAACAATGCACAATGACTACAGTAAAAATTTATGCCCTGCATGGGGAGATTGTGAACTCCAAAATCTTGCATACAGATATCAGGTAGTAGGGCGACAAAATTCTAACTTTGGTGAGTTGCAATATAAAGAATCTATTTCTACTATGATTCCACCAGAGATAGACAACCCTTTTATTATTAGAGACTCTTCACGTTGTATTCTTTGCGGACGGTGTGTTGCTGCATGTAATAAGGTTCAGGCAAACAAAGCCATAGAGTTGGGGTACAGAGACAATAAGAGCAAAATAGTTGCTGGAAATAAAGACTCCTTAATGCACTCGGATTGTGTGTTTTGCGGGCAGTGCATTCAAGTCTGTCCTGTTGGTGCTTTGGTTGAAAAAAAGGCTTTAGGAAAAGCTCGTCCATGGGAGACAGAAAAGATAAGAACCACCTGCCCCTATTGCGGTGTTGGATGTCAGCAGCTTCTTCATGTAAAAGATAATAAAATTGTGAAAGTTACAGCGGTAGAAGATGGGGCACCAAATATGGGAAGACTATGTGTCAAAGGTCGGTTTGGTTATGATTTCATCTATTCCAAAGAGCGTCTTAAAACACCTTTGATACGGGAAAATGGAGAACTTCGCCCTGCAAGCTGGGACGAGGCGTTAAATCTTGTAGTAGAGAAGTTCACTCAAATTATTAAAGAGAGCGGACCAGATGCGTTAGCAGGTGTAAGTTGTGCAAGAAGTATCAATGAAGATTCGTATCAGATGCAAAAACTTTTTAGAGCAGTGTTCAAAACTAACAATATTGACCACTGTGCTCGAACTTGACATGCTCCAACTGTCGCAGGTCTTGCGACATCTTTTGGTTCTGGTGCAATGACAAACTCTTTTGGAGAGTTTGCTAAGGCAAAGATGTTTTTAGTTATTGGTTCAAACATGACAGAGGCTCATCCAGTAGCAGCAACTTTCTTAAAGAATGCTGTTCAAAATGGTGCTGGTCTTATTGTGGTAGATCCAAGACGACATAAACTTGTAGAGTTTGCACAGACACATCTTCCATTAAAAGTTGGAAGTGATATTGCTCTTTTGAATGGCATCATGCACGTTCTTATTAAAGAGAACATTTACGATAAAAATTTTGTTGAATCATATTGTACAGATTTCGAAGAGCTAAAAGCAACAGTTATGAGATATACCCCTGAAGTTGCTGGAAAGATATCTGGTATCGAACCAGATATAATTATAAAAGTTGCAAGACAACTTGCATCTGTAAAACCTGTAATGGTGTGCTACACGCTTGGAATTACAGAACATACTTGCGGTAAAAACAATGTTATGTCTATTGCTAACCTTCAGATGCTTCTTGGTAATATGGGTGTTGAGTGTGGCGGAGTAAATCCATTAAGAGGGCAGAACAATGTTCAAGGCGCATGTGATATGGGTGCTTTGCCAAACGTATTCCCTGGTTATCAGGCTGTTGGTGATATAAATGCTCGTAAGAAATTTGAGACAGCATGGCAAGTTAGTAATCTGCCCGCAAACAATGGTTTAATGATTCCTCAGATGATGGACGGACTTGTAACTGGTAAGATAAGGGGGTTTTACATATTTGGTGAAAATTTAGCAAACACAGAGCCAGATATTCGTAAAGTGGAACATGAGTTAAGCTCTGCACAATTTTTAGTTGTTCAAGATATCTTTGAAAATGAGACAACTCGTTTTGCACACGTTGTATTTCCTGCTGCTGCCTGGAGTGAAAATGATGGCACTTTTACAAATAGCGAACGAAGAGTCAGTAGAGTAAGAACTGCAAGTTTGCCTCCTGGATATGCCCAACCTAACTGGTGGATATTTAAACAAATAGCCCAACGTATGGGTCATAATTGGGAATCTGAGTCTGCTCAAGAACTATGGGATAACGAAATTTCTGTTCTTGCTCCAAATCTTGGCGGAATTAAATACTACAGAATTGAGAAAGATGGGTTGCAGTGGCCCTGTCCTACAATTGTACACCCTGGAACACCAATTCTTCATACAAGCGGAAGATTCACAAAAGGTAAAGGAACATTTGCTGCTGTAGAGTGGACACCTCCTGCTGAAGTACCAGATAAAGAGTATCCACTTGTTTTAAGTACTGGTAGAAGACTTTACCACTATCATACAAGAACTCAGACAGGACGCTGTGATGGACTCAACGAAATGCTTGGAGAGGAGACTGCTGATATTTCTATTGGAGATGCAAATAAAATTGGTATTGAACAAGGTGAATATATATGTGTCCGTTCAAGACGTGGCAAAGTAAAAGTAAAAGCAAGGGTAACTGCTGAAGTTCCTGACGGTATGGTCTGGATGGCATTTCACTTTAGGGAAGGAAATGCAAATTGGCTTACAAATCCTGCTTTTGATCCAAACACATTGACTGCTGAATACAAAGCTTGTGCCGTTGCAATAGAGAAGATTCCTCTTTAAACAAATAACATGAGCTAATTTAAATTTATGGGCGACTTATTATAGTCGCCCTTTTTATTATGACACTCGCTTCATGATGTTTGGCGGATAAGCATAAGTGACTATAAAATCATATTACCGTGCAAACAATTAGCGATATAAAACCTTGTTAAAAAGCCTTGCGAAAAGCCATAAGACTTTGATAGATCTACCTTAAGATTAAAAAACTTATGACTCACGAGTAATAGAAAGGCAAATAATGGAGAAAAAAATTACGATAATTGGTATTCCAATGGATTTTGGTCAACTGCACAGAGGAGTTGATATGGGTCCTGCTGCTTTAAGATATACAGGTCTTGTATCTGAGTTGAGAAATCTTTCTTATACTGTTGAAGACAGGGGTGATATTGTAGTGCCTGTTCGGGATATATCTGGAGAGAGTGATAATAATACAATAGCTCAGATAGGCTTTAGCAATGCTAAAGTGAGCTATATTAAATCTATCACAAAAGTGTGTAAAGATGTTTATCGTGCTGGAAAACAGGCTATTGATGAGAATAGCTTTCCTCTCTTTCTTGGAGGAGATCACTCTATTTCAATTGGAACAATTGGAGGTGTATCCCATAATAATCAAATTGGCGTTATCTGGATTGATGCCCATGCAGATTTCAATACGCATGAGACATCTCCAAGCGGTAATGTTCATGGAATGCCGCTTGCAGCACTAATAGGAGATGGTGTGCCATCTCTTGTAAATATAGGAAGAGCGGGGATGAAAATTGCCCCTGAAAACGTGGCACTTATTGGTATAAGAGACCTTGATATAAAAGAGAGAGAACGCTTAAAAAAGAGCGGTATAACTGTATATACTATGAGAGATATTGATGAACAAGGTATAAGTACGATTATCAATAAAGCATTGATGAAGTTTATGCACATTAAAAGGATACATGTAAGCCTTGATATGGATGTTATGGACCCTGTTGAAGCACCTGGAGTTGGCACTCCTGTAGCAGGAGGATTGACCTACAGAGAAGCCCATCTTTGCATGGAGATAATTGCAGACTCAGGAAAACTTTCATCTATGGATCTAGTTGAGATAAACCCTATTTTGGATCAGGCAAATAAAACAGCAAAACTTGCCGTAAACCTTGCGGTTTCTGCTTTAGGTAAAAGTATTTATTGAATTTTATGAAAAAGATAGACTCAACTGCTTGAGATTCTTTTGATTTAGTTGCCATCTTGTTGCTTTAATGGAATAGAAATGGAAAAAAGAGCACCTCCTTCTGGTCTATTTTCAGCAGTTAGCTTACCTTTATGGCTCTCAACAATACCATAAGCCATGCTTAGTCCCAATCCTGTCCCTTTCCCCTCCTCCTTGGTTGTAAAGAATGGCTCAAAAATGGTCGGAAGAATTGAAGATGGAATTCCTGGACCCGTATCTGAAATTGTAATATATACCATTCCATCATTATCGTGCAATGGATTGATACCATCAGATAGAATACCACTCTTACTTTTAAGAAATGTCTTGATTTCAAGCACACCGCTACCTTCCATAGAGTCTGCCGCGTTGAGAATAATGTTCATAAAAACATGGTTCAACTGTTGCATATCTACGGGTATCTCAGGGATAGTGGTGTCATAGTTTTCGATGATTTGGATATTCTGAAAAATAGACTGATTACGGAGGAGAAAAAGGGTTCTTCCCACTATTTTGTTAATATTTTGAAGTTTAACCTCTCTTTTTGTCTGACGTGCAAACTCAAGAAGCTCTTTAACAATAGCACTGCATCTTTCGGCATCTCGCTGAATCTTAAGTAGATCATCTCTTGCATCGCTGTTAAGATCATACTCTTCAAGCATCAACTGTGTAAAAAGAGTAATTCCTCCAAGTGGATTGTTGAGTTGATGAGCAACTCCCGCCGCAAGTTTGCCAAGTGATGACATCTTTTCTGCCTGCAAAAGCTGAATTTGCATCTTCTCTATTTCAGCTTCAAGCCGTTTAGATTCACGCAGATCATGAAAAAAACCAATGCTTGCTATCTCGCTATCATTTTCATACACAATAGATGCGTTAAGAACTATTGGTGTTGTGCTTCCATCTTTTCTTACAGCTAACTGCTTATGCCCCTTTAGCAGTCCTTTTCCTCCATAATCCCCACTTCGCATTTTTTTCATTATTTTATGAGCATCTCCGGCAGGATATATATCTCGTATATTAAGATGCTCAATCGCCTCTTTTCTGGAGTAGCCAGATATCTCTGTAGCAGCTTTATTAAAAATTATTATTTTACCAGTCATATCTGCTGCAATTACTCCATCTGCAGCACTATGTATAAGATTTCTTAAAAAGGCATTTGATGTTACTCTCTTTTCATCACACCTAAAAAGTGAGGGGAGATCAAAATCAAGAACAACAATGGCATCTTCATCTCCATCAGTTCCAGACATAGGATAGGCATATAGACATGAACATAAGTTATTCTTTCCTTCACTACCACTCTCTTCGTCTATTACAATTTGCTTAAGAGATGGCTTTCCAGTTCTTTTGACCTCAGTGGCTGGGCAGTTCTTGCATGGAGAGCTAAATTTGAATAGAGCTTGATAACAGATATCTCCCTCTGAGCTGTTCTTATTAAGGAAGTATGTCCTATCAGGATTACAATTAGATGCAAGAATTTTGTAATTTTCTGAAATAATAAGAATTTGGCGTTTAATTGTTTCTATAGCTTTTAATAGATAGCGATTCTCAACTTCGTTGCCGTAAATCATATTCAACACCTTCCCAATTTTAAAATGTGGTTGGTGAAACTGTTTGTTTCCAGCGTTTTGTAAGAAGATAACGGTTTTTTAAGAGATTTGTAGATATCTTTAGGAGATATAAGATATCTGTTTAATTTGTAATTTCAACCATAGATTTTGGATAGAATTAATGTATATTAAATTTGATGATATGGTATATAATATGAGCTGTCAAGATACTATTAATTAAGGTGCAAGAGAATCTATTATATACTGTTTTTAGTGAGTTCATATTATGAATATATGTTTATTTTATGAATAGCTTTTTGCTTATAAAGATTCAATATCCTTGACATTTGCCGTTTAATCTGAAAATGTGGCAAGGTTTTAAAAACAGGCATTTAAATTATATGGTTATGGTATGTTTTTATATAGCAGTTGAGTTTTATAAATATAGCAGGAGGATTTATGATTGTTGCGGAGAGAAAACCCTTTGATGAAATCAGAAGCATGGTTGCTGGTTATAAAAAGGTTTTAACAGTTGGATGTGGAACGTGTGTTGCAGTGTGTTTGGCAGGGGGGTCAAAAGAGGTTGAGACACTTAACGCTGAATTGAATCTCGCATTTAAAAAAGATGGTATTGAGTTTGGGGCTGAAACACTTGAACGTCAGTGTGACATGGAATTTTTAGCAGAGCTGGATAGTAAGGCTGATAAGTACGACTGTTTTCTGTCAATGGCATGTGGTGCTGGCATACAGTTTCTTGCAGAAAGGTTTCCAAATAAACCAGTTCTGCCAGCAGTAAATACGTCATTTATAGGTGTAAATCTTGATGTCGGATGGTATGAAGAGAAGTGTCGTGCCTGTGGTCAGTGTGTTCTTGCCATGACTGGCGGAGTCTGTCCTGTTACCATGTGTGCAAAAAGTCTTTTTAACGGTCCTTGCGGTGGAACCAATAAGACAAGTTGTGAAATCCACTCTGAGCAGCCTTGTGCGTGGTTTAAAATCTATGAAAGATTAGCAGGGCAAGGTCGTTTAGATCAAATATTAAAGATATCCCCCCCAAATGATTGGAGCAATCAAAAACCAAGAAAGGTTATTCAGCCAGGATATGAGGAACGCATTAAAGCGATGCACTCATAAAAATTAATACAAACTAGTCCATTTAAAATGATAAAATTATCTAATTTAGTATAGATAGATTTTATTAATATATATGAAATATTCATAATGATATGCGGTAAATCGCTAAGAAATAATTTCAGGAGAGATCGATTATGAAATCAGGAAGTAAACTGGAGAGAGTCCTCAAAGCAGGTCATTTTGCCTTTACAGGTGAAGTTGGACCTCCTCGGGGTGCTAATGTAGATAGTATCAGGGAGAAGCTTAAACATTTAAAGGGTAATGTTGATATGGTCAACGTTACAGATAATCAGACAGCTATGGTTAGAATGTCAAGCTGGGCAGCCTCCCTTATATGTATTCAGGAGGGTGTTGAACCCAACTTTCAGATGGTATGCCGTGATAGAAATAGAATTGCAATGCAGGCAGATATCTTAGGGGCTTATGCACACGGGATCAGAAATATGCTATGCCTTTCTGGTGATCATCAGATGTTTGGAGATCATCCACAGTCAAAGGGGGTATTTGATCTGGACTCTATGCAGTTAATAATGATGGTTAAAAAGATGAGAGATGAGGGTAAATTTTTAAGTGGTGCAGACATTGATGTTAAACCAGAGATTTTCATTGGTGCTGCTGCCAACCCGTTTGCTGAACCATTTGAGTGGAGAGTTCACCGTCTTGCTAAAAAAGTTGCTGCTGGAGCTGATTTTATTCAAACACAGTGTGTTTATAATATGCCTAAAATTCGCGAATGGATAAAACGGGCAGATGATATGGGACTCACTGAAAAGGTCTATATTCTCCCCGGTGTAACTCCTATGAAGAGTATCGGTATGGCAAAGTATATGCAAAGTAAAGTGCCGGGCATGGATGTACCCGATGAGATCATCAAACGTCTTCAGGGTGTTGACAAAAAGAAGGTTGCAGATGAGGGTATAAACATAGCCTGTGAACAAATTGCAGAGTTCAAGGAGATGAAAGGGGTGGCTGGTGTACACCTTATGCCAATTGAGTGGGAACACATGGTGCCCGAAATTGCAGAGAGAGCAGGCGTATTACCAAGACCAGAAGTGTAAAAAACACATATAATTTATACCTTTAGTAAGAATATAAGGAGTTTTATAAATTGAATAATCAAACCCGAAAAGTGTTGGTCCTTGGAGGCGGCATAGCTGGTCTCACTGCTGCATGGGAGCTTTCCCGTCAGAATATTAGTGTTGAACTGGTGGAAAAAAGCTGTTTCCTTGGAGGACACAGCATTGGATTTACCTGTAAAGCAACCGATAAGTGTCAGCAGTGTGGGGCTTGCAGCGTAGAAGACATGTTAAAAAATGTTGTAAATGAACCTCTGATTAACGTTCACTTAAGAACTGAAATAAAAGCATTACAAAAGTCTAATGGATTTAAAGTTACTCTTGCAAAGAGTGAAATTGAAATCCCAGCTGGTAAAACTATAAAAGGCTTTTCAAAACATAATAATCCTCTTTATGTTACTGCAGATGATAAAAATAAAATGGGAAGTGACACCATATTTGATGTTGATGCTTTAATTGTAGCTACTGGTTACTCTCCATTTGATCCAAATCGTAAATCAACTTATGGTTATGGAAAATGGACAAATGTGATCACAGGTCTTGATCTTGAAAATATCATAAGGGAAAATGGTGCACTTGTAAGACCATCTGATGGCAAAAAACCCGAAAATGTAGCATTTATTCAGTGTGTTGGTTCAAGAGATGAGAGACTTGGAAATCTATGGTGCTCTGAAGTTTGCTGTCCTTATGCCATGAGAATGGCAGGGAGTGTAAAAAACGATAATCCTGATGCCGCTATTTCTATGTTTTATATAGATATCCAAAATACTGCCAAAGAGTTTCCTCTATTTTACGAGCGGATCAAACAAAATATACGCTTTATTAGAACCATTCCTGTTGATATATATCCTCTTGAAAATGACAGATTAGAGTTACGTCACATGGTTGAAGAGGAGGGTTTACCTTCATCTGAATCTTTTGATCTTGTAGTTCTCTCTGTTGGTATCATGCCGGGTAAAGATACTGTTAAACTATCTGAAATAACAGGAATTCCTGTTAATCAAGATGGATTTCTGGATAATACCATTTCCAATGCCGGCTGTTTTGTCGCAGGAACTGCCGGAGGACCTGGAAGCATTGCCTCCACTATGGCAGATGCAGGAAAAACTGCCTTTGAGGCGATGAAATATCTGGGGGTGATGAAATGACAACAGAAAATAGTGCAAATATGGTTGATATATCTATAAGCAAAGATGTTCTGGTTGTAGGGGCGGGAGCTTTTGGACTTGAGGCTGCCGCTAAAATTGCTGCTCAAGGTTATAAAGTATCTCTAATTGGGACAAAAACAGCATGTGCTCGCCAGTCAGGCTGTACATCTGAGATGCTTGATAAAGGTACGGTTAGCATAATGGAGAATGCCTCTCTTGAGTCGCTTGCTGGAGTTACAGGAGATTTTAGAACCACATTAGTTAAAGGTAGCGAAAAGATAGAGACTCTGTTTGGTGCTATTGTTATTGCACCTCAATATTCCTATACACCATTAAATGTCAAATATGGGCTAAGCCTTAATAACAAAGTGGTAAGTCAGAGTCAGTTTGAAGCAATGCTTTCCAATCTTCCTAAAGGTTCTACAGTGGCATTTCTCACTGGTTTTGCTCAAGAGGGTAATCCTGTATCAACCGGTAGGGTTTTAAATAGTGCATTGGCTGTTCAGAAGATGGAAAACTGCAATGCTTATATCTATGCAGGTAATATGAAAGTTGGGGCAAAGGGACTTGAAAGAATTTTTACTCAAGGACGACATGCTGGCGTTGTATGTTTTAAACCAGCCCAGATGCCAACAATTGAACAGAGTAACGATACTATAAAAATAACAATTAAAGACCCTGTTGTCAGGACAGATATTGAATTAACACCTGACTACCTTGTAGTGGAAGAGGCTCTTGTTGTTGGTCAGCAAAATATTGAGCTTGCTGCAAAACTTAGAATTGATACAGACCTTGATGGACTTATACCAAGCAACAATGTTCATAGATTCCCTGTAAAATCAAACAGAGATGGCATATTTGTAGTTAATAACTCAACAGATGCTACAAATGCCGCTTTAAGAGTCAGAGAGCTGATTGGCAATGGAATAAAAACTGTTGCAGCAGACAAGGCAAATGTTGATGAAGATCGCTGTGTAATCTGCCTTACCTGCTATCGTTCGTGTCCTCATGGTGCTATTTTTTGGCAAAATGGTGCTGCAGCCATTTCTCCTGCTGCATGTCAAGGTTGTGGTATCTGTGCAAGTGAATGTCCTATGGATGCTATTCAACTTGGCGATTTTACAGATAACTCATTAAGATCGAGCATAAAAGATGCTGTAGAGTCAGCTCATAAGAGCTCCCCCTCTATTGTTGCGTTTTGCTGTAAGAACTCAGCCCTTGAAGCTGCTGAAGCTGCAAAGCAGTTTGGACACGAGATGCCTGAAGGATTTAGAATGGTCAAAGTTCCATGTGCGGGCAAAGTTGATGTTGAATTTATTATGAAAGCCTTTGTTGACGGTGCAGATGGTGTTATGGTTGCTGCTTGCCATGAAGGAAACTGTAAAGCTGAACGTGGTAATATTTACGCGAAATGGCGTGTAAATGAGATTCAAAAAAGGCTTGAAACCATGGGACTTGGTAAAGACCGTCTTGTTTTCACAACCATTGCTTCCAATATGGCAAAAGAGTTTGCCTCTAAAGTAAATAATTTTGCGGCTAAACTTTAGGGTTTAAATCTTAATTTACCTATTAAGGTATTTAAAATAAAAAAATAATAAAAGCAGATAATTACCATTTATGTTTGGAACTTATCTGCTTTTTTCTTTTATTAGGAGTTAAATATTATGGCAGCGTTAACTTTACGTGAACCTGTAAATGCTCTGACCCATATTGCTGGAGCTTTTGCCTCATTGGTTGGTCTTATTCTACTCATAGTATTTGCCTATATACATGCTGAGGCATTACATATTGTATCCTTCTCCATTTTTGGTACAACACTGTTTATGATGTACACAGCAAGCTCTTTTTATCATGCCATGAACCTTTCAGAAAAGGGAATTGCTAACATGAGGCGTATTGATCATGTTATGATTTTTCTTCTTATTGCTGGAACTTATACGCCATTTTGTCTTGTACCATTAAGAGGCGTGTGGGGTTGGGCTCTTTTTGGTTTAGTATGGAGTATTGCTCTAATTGGGAGCATAATTAAGATATTTTTCATGAATATTCCAAGATGGATATCAACTGCTATCTACCTTGTTATGGGATGGCTATGTCTTACTGCTATCTATCCTCTATCTAAGACTCTTGAAATAGCATCTCTATTGTGGCTTATATTTGGAGGGCTATTTTATAGCACAGGGGCAATTATTTATGCCTTAAAGCGTCCTAATCCCTATCCTAATCTATTTGGTTTTCATGAGATATGGCATCTATTTGTTCTTGCAGGAAGTTTTTGCCACTTTTGGGCTGTCTTTAGATATCTTACATACATGTAAACTAAATTTTTTTCCGAGAGTGCTCATAAATATCAAGCAATCCCTTTGTAAGCCCTTGAGGCATGAAAATCATAACAATCATCAAAATTAACCCAAAGATAATCATCTCATACTCCTGAAAGCTATGCAGTACCTCTGGCAATAAGGTTAGAAGAGAGGCTCCTAAAATTGCACCCCAGACACTTGCCATACCGCCAATAACCACCATCGTGACCATCTTCACAGAGACCATAAAACCAAAGGATTCTGGACTGATAAACATAACAAAATGGGCATACAAAAATCCAGCAGTCGCACCAAGAGCTGCACTGAACATGAAAATTTGAAGTTTAAGAAAATGTGTATTGACCCCAACCGCCATTGAGGCATTTTCACCGTCATGGATAGAGCGAAGAGCACGCCCCATACGTGACGAAAGTATTCTACGGCAGATCACAATTGAAATAAATACCACACCCCACACCAAGAAAAAATAGCTACTACCAGCGTCAAACATAATTGAACCAGCTTCAAGCATAGGAATTCCTACAAATCCTGACGATCCTCCGGTCATAGAACTCCATTCACGAAAGATGATATTAACAATCATACCAAACCCAAGAGTTCCCATGCCAAGATAGTAACCTGAAAGTTTTAGAGTTGGAAGTCCTACAATAAAGGCAATAAAGACTGCCCCACCAATAGCACATAATAGAGCAATCCATGGAGAGAATCCAAAGGTGGTAGATAAAATTGCTGTTGTATATGCCCCAATTCCATAAAATGCTGCATGTCCAAGAGATACTTGTCCTGCATATCCCATAAGCATATTAAGCCCTAAGGCAAGAATAGTATTTATACCAATAAAGGTCATGATCTGTAGATAATATGTATTTTCTATTGTAAAGCCGCAAAACAGCACTAAAAATAGAAATATGATGTGTTCAATAAATATTCGTTTTTGTTCAGCCACAGTATATAGCTCGTTTTTTTATATAATATTATATTGTAGGTAATGGTTAGATATTAATTAATAGATAAGGGTTGCATATTAGTTAGTTGTAAAGAGTACAATCAAAAACGCTTTGCAACTTTTGCGGAGAAGAGACCACCTGGGCAGATATACAAAATTAGCAGAAGAAGTATAAATGCAATGGCATCTTTTAATCCTGAAGAGATAAGACCCGCGCCAAGTGACTCAAGGACACCAAGCAAAATTCCACCAGCAAAAGCGCCCCAAAGACTTCCAAGCCCGCCTATCATAGCAGCACAAAAACCTTTAAGCCCAAGCATGGTGCCCATGTCATAGCTACTCATAGTTATTGGAGCTATAAAAAATCCGGCAACAGCACCTGTTGCTGTGCTTATTACAAATGCCAACACTCCCATCCGTTCCGATGGGATACCAGAAAGCCATGCAGCTTTTTTGTTCACAGCACATGCAACCATTGCCTTTCCGGTAAGAGTTTGCTTTAAAAAAATATGTATAGCACCTGCAAGAAGAAAAGCTGCAAGCACAATAAATAGGCTCTGAGGCACTAATGCTGCACCTGCTATCTCAATTGATTCGTGAGAAGAGAATGGAGGCACACTAAAAGGGTCTTTTCCCCAAAGTATCATTGCAACACCACGAAGCAAAATAGATGCCCCCACAGTAATAATTACAAGGGTTATTGGTTGATGTTTTTTTGCAGTTCTTATGCCAAACCGTTCAAACAGGATACCCATGCAGGAAACTGCTACTATGGTAAGAATAAATGCCAATGGGAGAGGTAAAGCTAAATGAACCCACAATGTTACAATTCCCAATGCACCAAGCATAACAAACTCACCATGAGAGAAGTTAATAAGCTCGGTGGAGCTATAGAGCATAGAGAGTCCCACAGCAATAACAGCATATATCGAGCCTGTTGTAACACCTGAAAAAAGATATTGAATTATCTCCTGCATGAATAAGACCTTATTTTTATAACGAGTTCTATTTATCTAAGAGTTTCCAAGTTCCACCTTTTATCTCTACCATAACAAAGGCATCAGATGAGAGTCCATTATGGTCTGTAGCGGAAAAGTTAAACTCTCCTGAAACTCCAACATATTTCTGGGTAGATTCCAGAGCAGCCCTGATTTTCTCCTTATCTCCCCCACTGCCTTTTATTGCATTTGCAAGTATAAGCATGGCATCGTAAGCATATCCGCCAAAACCAGATACATTAGATTTAAATTTGGCACTATAGTCTGCTTCGTACTTTTCCAATATCTTTTTTTGAGGATCATCTTCTGCAAGAAGTTTAGTAACAAGGATCTTGCCAGTTGGCAGAATAATCCCTTCTGATGACTCTCCAGCAAGTTCAATAAATTTTGGTGATGCAACTCCATGACTTTGATAAAGAGGTATATCAATTTTAAGCTGCTTCACATTTTTAGCAACAACAGCAGGACCAGGATTTGTTCCCCAGCAGACAATGGCGTCAGGCGAAGCAGCTTTGATTTTTGTCAACTGGGCAGTTGTATCAGTATCGTTGGGACCAAAACTCTCCTGTAAAGCAACTTCAATTCCAAAATCTTTAGCTTGAGCAACGAGTTGGTTTTTTCCACTCTCTCCAAATGAATTTGCAACTGTGAGTATAGCTATTTTTTTAATACCTTTTGCCTGCATAGTTTTGTATATCGCTGCAACTGCAAGAAGATCGCTTTGGGCTGTTTTGAATACCCATGGTTTAACAGGAGAAGTAATTTCAACACCAGCAGCACAACTAATAAGAGGAACTTTTGCCTTTTCAACAAAATTGACAATAGCAAGAGTGGTTGGTGTTGTACTTGGTCCAATAATCGCAAGTACATTGTCTTTATGTAGGAGCTTGTTGACCGCACTAACTGCTTTTGCAGGATCACCTTCAGAGTCGTAAATTACGGCTTCAATTTTCTGTCCATCAATACCACCAGAAGCATTAAGTTGTTCAACCATCATCTCCATTGTTTTCTTTTCAGGATCTCCAAGAAATGAGGCAGGACCGGTTGAGTCAAAAACTCCACCTATCTTATAAACAGATTCTGCTACAACTGGAGCTGCTCCAATAAATAGTCCAACTATAATCCAAAGTGTAGATACTACAATAACGGACTTTATTTTACTCTGCTTCATCACAATTTCTCCCTTTAAATTTAATGGTATTCAGATAACAGACAGATAAAATTTAAAATAGGTGATTAAAGAAACTTTAACCACCCTGATTATTTAGTATTTTATAGTAGTTTAACCAATATAATTTGTAATTTAGTTACTATAAAAAGCTGCACTGTTTCATAGAGTAGCTTTATAAGTGTGTCAAGCAATTTATTATCATAAACCGCTCTGAATCTGACTCTGTGCCGACCTACTATAAGCACTAAGTAGCGGTTTCTGAAAAATTTTCTGTAGTGTCTTTTAATTTGTAAAGTTATTAAAATGCGGTAATGCAAATAATGAGTCGTTCTGGCTTATACTATTTGTAATCTTTTAAGCAGTTTTGGAACTGGAATGCCATCTAAGTTATAACCCCTTAATTTGTAATACTTTTCAAGCATCTCTTTTAATGGAACAATCCTTCTTTTTTCATCTCCTGTAATTGTCTCCTTAATCATTCTATCTGGCAGGGCATCATCTTTGCTTGTTATTCCTTCCCGGGTGTTCATATATCTTTCAAGTATGTGGATACGCTCTCCTGCTTTGAGAAACTGCCTTGATGACATCTTGATTCCAGTAATTGAAGAGAATAGAGCTGGATAGATAGAAAAATCTAAAAGAGCTAAGGCAACTTCTGGAAGCCAAAGCATCAAATTTTTCAATACAAACTTTGGAGTGTATTTTGTCAACATAGGCTCAAGAGTGTAGGCATACATGGTAAAATGGCAGGTTTGAAGGGCGTTTACACTGCATGTTAAATCTTCAACAAACTTTACAAATTGAGGTTTTGCCCGTGCAGTATCTGGTTTTAGAAGACCTAAAAACACCTCAAAAGCCATAAGAGATGCCGATAGATGACACGCCCCTCTGTTTGCCACTGAATATGCAAGACCTAAACCATAAGAGCCTCTTGGGTCGTATCCTGCCATTTCAAGACCTTTTACTTGAATGGCAAAATCTTGCCCCCCATATTTTTGAGACAATGCTCTTGAGCCAAGCCCCATCTCTTTTCCAAAACCCTCTGCCTTTGCAATGCTCTCCAAAGCCTCGGCAATTCCATCAGGCGAGCCGAATATCAGAGAATTTGTGGCTGATTGGTCAGAGTTGCCGTCTTGATTGCAGTCATTATTGAAAGTATTATCAGGAATAAAACCCTTTTCCAATGCCTCCATAACCCAGCCGAGTGTTCCGCCTGCTGAGATGGTATCCATTCCAGCTCTGTTACAGATATCGTTAAATCTTGCGATAGCATCTCTATCAAAAATACCAAGATTTGAACCAAGAAGGGTAAGTGTCTCATATTCAGGCACTGGAGCATCTTTTCCGTTAAATATGCCTTTGTGTCCGCACATGATTGAGCATGGTTTGCATGTGTTAATCTTTGTGTCGTGTTTCTCTTTAATCATTTCCCCTGAAATTCTGAACGCCTGATCATGCCCACCGAATGAGTAATTCCAAACAGGCAGCATCTTTGCCTTGTTCACAAATTTAACATTAGTTGCTGTTCCAAATTTTCCCATAGAGACTGTTACAGCTTCCTGTTTTATGAACTGATTTGCCTTTCTCTTTACCCGCTCAAATCTTTCCGGCTCTGCTGGAACTATTTTGTAATAACCCCCTTTTGCCACAATTGCTTTGAGATTTTTTGACCCCATAACAGCACCAAGCCCGCCTCTGCCAAGAAATCGGTGTCCAGATGCAATATTTGCAAACCGAACTAAATTTTCTCCAGCGGGACCGATTACAATTGCAGCCTCTTTTTGAGCAGATGATGATTTTGCAACCACCTGTTTTTGCGTCTCTATAGTATCAAGTCCCCATAGATTAGAGGCATCTCTAAACTCAACACTTTGCTGGTCAAACCAGACAACACATTTATCAGTTGATTTTCCACGAACCACAAGACCGCCATATCCTGCTGTTTTAAGTTGAATCCCAAAAGGTCCCCCGCAAGATGCAGTTGCAACTATTCCAGTCAGAGGAGATTTTGATAGAGCTTCAAATCTGCCTGAACATGGTGCACCTGTTCCAGTTACAACACCCGGCATAATAATCAAAATATTATCTTCTCCAAACGGATCAACTCCTGGTTTTAATCGATCATACAGAAGTTTCATGCCTAAACCTTTGCCGCCGATATACATCTCTCTATCTTTTATTGATGCTTCAGATACAGACCACGATCTATCTGTTAGATTTATCTCAAGAATTTTATTGGAATACCCTTTTATCTCTTCCATATTGCCGCCTTAAATTTAAATATAATTTAGATTTTGCTTATTTTGCCTATCAAGCAGCTTATTCAAATGCCTTTTTCAAAATAGCAAGAGCATCATTGGCATCCATCTCTCTTGGATTCATAATTAAACTTGGATCGTTTATGGCAGCTTGGGCTATTTCAGGTAATTTATCTTTAGTCACGCCAGCCTGCTTTAGGTTAATTGGAAGACCGCACAGATCATTTAGAGCTTTTCTAAGCTCTGTTATGTAATGGATAGTCTGTTCTGCTCTTCGTGGTTCAGGAGTTCTTGCGTAAATATCACTACCTGCAATCGGAAGGAGAAGTTTTGCAATATTTTCACGGCATTTGGGTAGGTTATACTCCAATCCAAACGGCAGAAAAATGTTCATAGCAACACCATGAGGAATATGGCAGATTCCTCCTGCTGCATGACCCAAAGAGTGGACAACGCCGACCATTGAGTTTGAAAATGCAATTCCAGCCATTGTTGAGGCATTTGCCATTGCAAGCCGGACTTGGGCGTTGTTTCCGTCAGTTACAGCTTTAAGAATATTTTTTCTAATCATCTCAATTGCAGCAACAGAGTATGCGTCACTCATTGGATTTTTCTGAAGATTTATGTAAGCCTCAACAGCATGAGACATTGCGTCCATTGCAGTTGCAGCAGTCATTTTTGGAGGAAGAGTCAAGGTCATTCTTGGATCAAGAAGAGCGATATTTGGAAGTAGATAGGTTGAGGTAAAAGCCATTTTAAGATTTCTTTTAACATCAGATATTACAGCCACAACAGTCACTTCTGAACCAGTTCCTGATGTTGTAGGTATAACAACAAGGGGCTTCATTGGCTTTTTTAACATCTCTGCACCTGAAAATTGAAGCAGATCGTTTGAGTTTTCTGTAACTAAAATATTAACTCCTTTTGCAGTATCAATCACAGAGCCGCCCCCTAAAGCAACAAGAGAGTCACACCTGTTTTTTCTAAATATTGATGTTATTCTCTCTACCACTTCACTTGAAGAGTCTGGAGGAACATTATCAAATATAGCCCCTATTGTCATTCCTGAACTTGCAAAACTATCGATAAAAATCTTTACAAGACCAGCACCACTTACCCCTCTATCTGTAATTACCATTGGGCGTTTTGCACCAAGTATTTCAAGTTCTGATGGAAGATTATCAAGTGCTTTGTTTCCTGATATTATTTTAACTGGATTATGAAACTCATAGTATGCTGGTAACATATTTAAACTCCTTTATATATTTATAATCTTTAGATTTAGCTCGTAAAATCCACACTTTCAGGTTTGGGATATATACTGATCTCGGTCATAACTTGAGTTTTGCATATTAAAAGCTAAATTTGTGACCGTTTAAAGTATAAGTTTGCTTTAGCATATTAAACTTGAGTTATCTAACGCCCAAGCAGTATTCCAAAAGTGTAAAGCCATATTCTTAGTTTAAGCCTTTTGAATGTCAGAGGAGGAACTCTTTTTACAAGCCTTTTAACGATAAGTTCAGGATAGAGTATTGACATCAATATTACTAAAGTTCTGGTAAATACTGTAGCAATGCCAAGATCACCTTTGATGCTCATGCGTCTCTCTGCAAAAGCCTGATGAGAACCCATCTGAGGCGTCATAATCATAAAGGCAGACTCAACATTTCTAAAATATATCTCAAGCTCGGCGATTCTGAGCTTTTCGCCTTTAAATTCAAGCATGTTATCTTTTTTCTCAAGACCCATAGATGGACCATCTGGCATAACTTTCATAATCAAAGTAAAGCCATCTTTCCATGATGAAATCTCTCTTCTTATCTGTTCATCATGCTTAGATGCAGATTGAAACGCTCTTCCCAAAACAATAAAAATGATTTTAATAACAACGATTTTAAACCACTTTATTTTGGGAACTATTGGACGATATTGCACTTTCATCTCTTCTCCTTAAAATTAAGATAACTCTGTCCTTTAACAAACTTTTTTTATTGAACATCATAGTTTTTTAAATTGAACAATAGTTATATTTGATATAAATAAAAAGTTCTACAATAGATTTAGGTTTAAGAACAAACTATTCAATAGTTAAAGGACAAAAGAATGAATATTACTGAAAAAATTGTCAATGAAAATTTTCACATGATATATATTGCCTCATGTGGTGAGGGAATTAATGCTTCTCATTTAGTACAAAGTGCTTTGGTACAGTTCCCAAACCATGACATCACAGTGGTAAAAGTACCCCATATACGCTCAGAATTTCAAGTAGATGATATTATTGAAAAAGCTCGTGACACAGAGAGTCTAATTGTTCATACCATTGTTAATAGGAATTTAAGGCAATATATAACTCGAAAAGGGATTGAACAAGATATCGTAACAATTGACCTTATGGGTCCTGTGCTATCAAAGGTTCAGACCTTTCTTGACAGTGAACCAATAGAAAAACCAGGTCTTTATAGGGAGATTCAGAATGTGGATTTAGATCAAATATCTGCTATTGAATTTGCACTTGCCCATGATGATGGTGTAAATCCTGAAAATCTTATTCAGGCTGAAATTATTCTTGTCGGTCTCTCAAGAGCTGGTAAGACCCCTCTTGCAATGTATCTTGCCATTATGGGCTGGAAAACTGCAAATGTCCCTCTTGTAATTGGGGTACCTATGCCAGAAGTGCTAAAACAGATCGATAGAAGACGTGTTATTGCATTAAACATAAATGTTGATCAGTTGATGTCTCACAGAAAATTGAGACAAGAAACTCTTGGTACATCAGATATATATGCCTATTCATCACGAGATAAGATAGAAAAAGAGGTGGCAGATGCAAGAAAATATTACATTACACATGGATTTTCAATGATAGATGTTAGCAATAAACCAATTGAGACAAGTGCTGAAGAGGTTATCGAGATGATTACAAGAAGATTTAAATCTCAGGCTCATAAAAGATAACTCAGTATTGGATAATTATCTTATTATTTAAACTATTACGATACATTCAACATAGCCATAAAACTCTTTACTTAACAAAAGTGCTTGGGGTGTTCTTTACTGATTTAAAACTGTGTCTGAGGTTCATAAGGCTCTCTGCCTGACCAATTATAAAAAAACCTCCAATTTTAAGGGCATTATAAAGGCGATTTATAACTTTTTCAGTTGTTGGAGCATCAAAGTAGATCATAACATTGCGACAGAGTATAACATCAAATTTTCCATCAGGAATAGGATCCGTGATTAGATTGAATTTTTTAAAATCAATATATTTCATTACCTCTTTTTTGACCCTTATATAACCTATATTCTTTCCGATTCCCTTTTGGAAATATTTGTGAAGAGTCAATTTAGGAACATTTCTAACTCTCTCCTGTGAATAGACCCCTCTGATAGCATTACTTAAAACAGAATGCGAGATATCAGTAGCAAGAATTGAGAAATCAAGTCCCTTCTCGAGCATTTGAATAGCTACAGAGTAAGGTTCATCACCTGTAGAACATGCGGCACACCATAATTTAAACACTTTAGGATGTTTTTGATTTTCATAATAGAGAGACTCTATCATCCTTTCAATACTTCTATTTTCTCTGAAGAAGAATGAGTGGTTTGTCGTTACAGCATCTATAAACTCCGTAATTTCAGATTGATTGTTCATTAAGTAATCAAGATATTCCTGACAGGAAGATATTTTTGTACTTCTCATCCGTTTGGCAATTTTAGATTTTAGAAGCTCCATCTTGCCGACATGAATATTTATACCTGATTCTGAATAGATCAGTTGCGATAACTTATTAAATTCCCTATTTGAAATATCTATTGTTCCCATGAGTTTATGGTTTTATTATAGTGGATAGATAAAATCAAACTAAAAAATAGGGGGCGATAATTAATATATTATGAGTATTCACAATGTTAAGTTATATTTAAATATTGTCGATATTCTTTAAAAAATTGCTAAGTGTAATTGCCATTTATATTTAATACCCTTTGAATAGAAGGAGGTTTGTGATGAGAAAAGTTTTAAAGATACTAATTTTATTCTATATCCTCTATCTGCCTATTAATCTATTTGCCTCAGACTATCTTGTCGATTTTATATCGGAAAATTATAAAGAGAGTGATGCTCAAAAATCAGATATCCCTAAAATATACCACACAATTCAAGTGGAGAGTGAGGAGCTTGGCACAAGGGTTCTTTTGTTAAAAGGAGATGATCTTGATTATAGGGTATGGCTTAGGCAATACCTTGCAACTGCAAAAAAACTTATTATTACGGTTCCTGATGATGCAAATCCACTTTTCAGAGTTTCCAAGCTATTCGCAATTGATGTAAATTTAGTGCATCCAATTGCTGAAAATCAATGGAGGGAACCACAACCAGAAATAATTGAAGAGCCAGAGAGCAAACCTCCATATAAAGGTGCAAAACATATCATGATCGTGGATGACAATCAAAAAAGACGAGACTTAATCCAAATGCTGGTCAAAAAGTTGGGATTCCCAGTCACTATTGCATCCAACTCACATGATGCTATTAATATATTTAACAATCAGCCTGATAAATTTAGCCTTGTGATTGCTGATGGCAACACATATAAAGGTATAAGCAGTACAAGTCTTGTAAAAAATATACTTCAGACATCTCCGGATGTCTCAATCATTTTAGGTACAGATTATCAAGAAGAGAAAACCACAGCTATGCTTACAGATTTCTTTTCGGGTTTCAGTCGAGTTATTATAAAACCTTTAGTACTAAGTGAGCTTTCAAAAACAATTTTACAGGTTCTTGATAAGAAAGTATAATTGTTGTTAAAAACTATTTATATACAGTCGCAACCTATAACTTTAATCTTATTTTTTTCAGATGCTAAAACTAAAAATTAATAAATTATCTCTTTTTAAAATAGCAATAGCTCTATACTGTTGTTTCAGGCTATTATCTTTTCAAGCTATATCTTATGCTACATCTTCTGAAGATGATAGCTATGAGCGTACAAGAATGTGTTATGAAAACTTTATGAAGTGTGAATTAACCAGAACAGACGCTGATGATCATTTCAGTGGCAATCCATTTAAAATTGTTATGATAAATCTATTTAGTGTTGTTAAAGAAGGAGATATCCTAATTGTTTCGGGTGCGGTTAACTGTTGGGTTGTTGATAAATATGAAACCCTTTTTGTTACATTAGGTATAAAAAAAGTTCTGGATTATGAAAAAGTCTCCTACTATGTTGTTAGAAAGAGAGATTTTTCAATTATTGCCACAGAGCTTATGAATTACCCATACAAAGAGCGTTGTCAGTGGGCTCAATACTGGCTTGATCTGAATTAACAATAACTACAACAATCAGATTATAACTAATTTTATTATTATATGAGGGGAGCATAAGGTAATTAATCCCCCTTAAATCTTCTATCTTAAATCTAACTAAAAAAATCAGGAAACTTAGTATAATGAATAAAAACTCTAAAATTGCTGTAATTGGACTTGGATATGTCGGGCTCCCCCTTGCTGTTCACTTTGGTGAAAAGTATGACACTATTGGGTTTGATCTAAAATCAAGTATAATTGAAAACTGTAAAAAGATGGAAGACCCCACAGGAGAGGTCTCAAAAGAGGAGTTCAAACGGGCTGCGAAGTTCACTCCCACAGTAGATCAAACAATGTTAAAGCAGGCAGATTATATCATTGTTGCTGTACCGACCCCTATTGATAAAGCCAGAAGACCTGATCTCTTTCCTGTTGAAAGCTCTTCTGCAACAGCTGGTAAATATATGAAGAGAGGGTGCATTGTTATATTTGAATCTACAGTCTATCCAGGAGTAACAGAAGATATTTGTGTTCCCATTCTTGAAAGAGAGTCTGGATTAAAATGGAAAGTAGATTTTAATGTTGGCTACTCTCCAGAGAGAATAAACCCTGGAGATAAAGAGCACACTTTAACAAAAATAGTAAAAGTTGTCTCGGGAGATACTCCTGAGACCCTTGAGAAGGTAGCTGAACTTTACAGCTCTATTGTTACAGCCGGAGTTCATCGTACTCACACCATAAAAGAGGCAGAAGCTGCAAAGGTAATTGAGAACACACAAAGAGACCTTAACATTGCTTTAATGAATGAGCTTGCTTTGATATTTGATAGGCTTGGCATTGATACAAAAAATGTGCTTGAAGCTGCTGGCTCAAAGTGGAATTTTCTTAAATTCTTCCCCGGACTTGTTGGCGGGCACTGTATTGGAGTTGATCCATATTATCTTACCTTTAAAGCACAATCTGAAGGTTATCACCCAGAGGTTATCTTGGCAGGTAGAAAAATTAACGATAATATGGGCAATTTTGTTGCTCAAAAGTGCATTAAGATGATGAGTAATGCCGGTAAATCAATCAAAAACTCAAAAGTTGCAGTTTTAGGTCTCACATTTAAAGAGGATTGCCCTGATCTTCGCAACACAAGAGTTGTTGATATTGTTACAGAACTAAAAGAGTACGGTGTTGATGTAATGGTTCATGATCCAATGGCAGAACCTTCTGAAGCACTCAAATATTATGATATAAAACTCTATTCTTGGAATGAGTTGAAAAATTTAGATGCTATTATTCTTGCAGTTTCTCATGCAGCTTACAAAAAGGTTACAACAAATGATTTTATTAAAATGCTTGCGCCAAACGGCACTATTGTTGATGTTAAGTCCATTCTAAAGCCTGAAGAAATAGCTCAAAAATCGGATCTCTCTTTTTGGAGATTATAATGGGATATATAGATATTGCTACTGATTTACAATTAAAACCTGCTCGCTGGCTTGTAACAGGTGCTGCTGGTTTTATAGGTTCAAACCTTATAGAAATCTTGCTTACCCTTAATCAGAAGGTTACAGGGCTTGATAATTTCTCCACAGGTTTTAAGCACAATTTGGATCAAGTAAAAAAGGCTGTTACAGCAAAACAGTGGGAAAAGTTTACCTTCATAGAGGGTGATATAAGAGATGAAGCAACCTGTAAGGTTATATGTAAAGGACAAGATTACATTCTTCATCAAGCTGCACTTGGCTCAGTTCCTCGTTCAGTTGCCGACCCTCTCAACACTCACAACAACAATATTACAGGACACCTAAACATGCTTATTGCCGCCCGTGATGCCAAAGTGAAACGGTTTGTTTATGCTGCATCAAGCTCTACTTACGGAGATCACCCTGATCTACCAAAAGTGGAAGATAAGATAGGTCGTCCGCTCTCACCATATGCTGTTACTAAATATGTAAACGAGCTCTATGCAGATGTTTTTGCCAGAACATATAATGTAGAGAGTATAGGACTTCGTTATTTTAATGTATTTGGCAGACGACAAGACCCTAATGGTGCTTATGCCGCAGTAGTACCTCTCTGGTTCTCATCGCTCATAAAAGGTGAAACTGTCTATATCAATGGAGATGGAGAGACCAGTCGTGATTTCTGCTATATTGATAATTGTGTTCAGGCAAATATTTTAGCAGCAGTGGTTCAAAATAAAAGTGCGGTCAATCGAGTGTATAATGTTGCATTTGGAGAGAGAACATCTCTAAATGAACTTTTTAATATGATTCGTGACAGAGTGGCTGTAAAATATCCAGAACTTGGGAAAGTCCAACCTCAATATCGTGATTTTAGACAAGGAGATGTTCGTCACTCTTTAGCCGATATCTCAAGTGCATCAAAACTATTGGGATACATGCCTATCTTTTCTGTAAATAAGGGGTTAGACCAAGCTGCAAAGTGGTATATAGAGAATCTAAAATAATACCAGAGAGCATGGCAGAACGTTGCTACATTCACTGATTGAAAGCTACTTATTAAATAGAAATATAACAATCCCAAATCCAATATGAGCCAAAGAATTAGTAATTATTTAATATAAGGATTTTATTCATATTATGAGACCAGAAGAGAAAATACGTGATCAAGAGACTATAGAGACGATTAAGCAGCTACTTGATAGCGGTGCTGAAAAGATGAGTGTAATTATGCGACATTCAGATCGTTTTTATCATAGAGACACATCTATGGAGGCATTTATGGGGCTTACTGAAAAAGGTAAAGAGTTTGCCATGAAACTTGGTACCCAGCTTCCGGAAAATCCAAAACCACGCCTCTTTTCCAGTCATTTTGGAAGGTGTATTGAGACAGCATATCTAATTGATAAAGGATACATAAAGAAGCATCGCCTATTTAACGGTCATAACTCACAGGCAGTTGAGCTTTCTCCTTTTTATATCAAAGATATTCATAAGGCAATTGATATAGTAAGGGAAATTGGAAATGTAAATTTCTTGAGAAAATGGTTTGACCATGAAATTTCTGAAACTATTATGCTCAATCCTGAAGTAGCAGCAGATACAATAACAGATTTTATGATCAAACAGATATCCGCTCTTAATGATGGAGAGATAGCTCTTTGTGTCTCTCATGATTGGAATCTATTTCCTTTAAAGGAGTATAAACTTGAATTACCACACGAAGAGTATGGTACAGTGGGATATCTTGAAAGCGTAATTATTTTTAAAAAAAAGGGGAGAAACTATATTGCTAACTATCAAAAAGAACCTACTTTGTTAGAATATTCTTGAATATATGATAGTTATTAAACTACTTGACATTAAAAACTCAATATGCAATCTTAATTTAGAATCTTTAAAAACCCTATATAAGGGCAAATTCTGCTCTATTTAATTAAAACTAAAAGAATCATTATTATATAATGTTTAACGCAAATCAAAAATACAGATTTTTTATATTCGGACGTTTCTTTTTTAGGAACGTCCATCCGGTATAGATATGCACGTATAATACGGATTGCGACTATACCCTGGATGGACTTTTAAGTCTGTCCAGGGTTTTTTATTTTCATGCCCTGTAAGCAGCAAAGCTTTCAGGGCATTTTTTATTTTAAGAAACAATTTTTATTTCTATCAGGAGAAAAAAGGTATGATTTTAGTATTGGAGAAAGAGATTAGCCAAGTAAAAAAGAGTCAACTTAAAAGTATTTTAGCAGAGAAAGGGTGCATGGTTCATGAACCTGGAGGAAGTGGGCAAAATATACTTGGTGTTATTGGAAAAAAGAGCTTAACCAAAGAGTTTCTTATGGCTCAAGATGGAGTTGTCGATGTCGTGACTATATCAACAGCTTATAAGTTAGTTAGCAGACAGATGAAACAGGACGACACAGTTATTAGAATTAGAAATGTGGAGATAGGAGGAGATAAAATCACTATTATTGCAGGACCTTGTGCTATAGAAAGTCGTGAGCAAGCTATGATAATTGCAAAGGAGGTTAAAAAATATGGGGCAACCCTGTTTCGAGGCGGTGCATTCAAACCAAGATCTTCTCCATACTCATTTCAGGGTCTTGAAGAGGAAGGATTGAGAATTTTAGCAGAAGTACGTGAAACAACGGGATTAAGTGTAGTAACAGAGATAACATCTCCTATGTACGCTGATCTTATGATGAAATATGTGGATGTGGTTCAGATCGGTGCCAGAAATATGCAGAACTTTGAACTTCTTAAGTGTGCTGGCAGAATGGGTAAGCCAGTAATTCTTAAGCGTGGACTTGCCTCAACAATTGAAGAGTGGCTTATGTCTGCTGAATATATAGCAGCAGAAGGCAACAAAAATATCATTTTATGTGAACGAGGTATAAGAACATTTGAGCCCTACACAAGAAATACTCTCGATCTTTCAGCTATCCCAGTACTCAAACAGTTGACACACCTGCCAGTAATTATAGATCCAAGCCATGCAACTGGCATAAGAGAAAAGGTAAGTCCAATGGCAAGGGCTGCTATTGCAGCAGGAGCTGATGGACTAATGATTGAGGTTCACCACAAGCCTGAAGAAGCTCTATCTGATGGACCACAAAGCCTATATCCTAAACAGTTTGGAAGGCTTATTCGAGATATTTATGTGATTGCGCCTGTTGTTGGCAAACAGCTTATTCATGATTACAGAGGATACAATGCTGAAAATTCAGATTTATTATCATCAAGATATTACTCCTCAGCAGAAACAGTTAAGATAATAGAATCAGAATATCCAAGAAAAGAGAAACGAGTAGTATATCTTGGAGAACAAGGAACATTCAGCCACAAGGCAGCTATTCAGTATTTCAGCAGCGATGTTAAAAGCTATGCTGTACCTTCATTCCGTGATATTTTTGAAGAGGTTAAAAGTGGGGCTGCCGATTTTGGTATTATTCCAATTGAAAACTCCCTTGCTGGAAGTATTCACGAAAATTATGATCTTCTGCTTGAATATGAACTTTTTATTACTGGAGAGTTATCTATTCGTATCATACACAATCTAATTGCTCATAAGGAGAGTAGATTGGAAGATATAAAGCAGATTTTTGCCCCACCTCCAGCTTTAAATCAGTGTCGAAGATTTTTAAATGCCAATCTTGATATAAAACCCGTTCCTGTCAATGCCACTGCAAGTGCTGTCAAAGCTGTTGCAGAATCAGGAGATATTCAAGAGGCTGCAATTGGAAGCGTTGAAGCTGCCGAACTGTTTGGCATGGCAGTTCTTGAAGAGGCTATTGAGGATAATCCGAGAAATTTTACCCGATTTGTAGTAATTGAGCGACAGATGCTAAGTTGCGATCTAAAAGCTGATTCATCGCTTATAAAATCTTCTATTGTATTCTCAACATCCAACAAACCGGGGTCTCTGTTTGAAGTTATGAAGATATTTTCAGAAAATCAGATAAATCTTGTAAAACTTGAATCAAGACCTATCCATGGCAAACCTTGGCAATATATGTTCTATGCCGATCTTGAGACTGATCTAACCAATACCAACTCAGAAGGTGTAGTACAGGCAATTAAAGATAATACAGAATTTTTCAGGATTCTTGGAAGTTATAATTGCGGTAAAAAAGGGGGCAATTCTCTTTAAAAATTTAAATAAAAACAATTTAAAAAATAATAAACTGTAGCGATAGATTTTTTAAAAAAACTCTCACTACAGTTTATTCTATATATTATATTGTGGCTACTATTGCGATTTTACTGTAGAGTTACAAAATATCACTACTATAAAGTCTCTCTAAGAGATTGATCAAAATTTAGAAGAATTGGCTCCATAAGATATTGTAGAAATGTCCTCTGCTCTGTCTCTATAAAGCATGTTGCAGGCATACCAGGAGAGAGCCACACCTCATGCTTGTCGAGTTCGCTTTTAGGTACTTTTACATGGATAATATACGCACTTGTTACTTGACCTGTAGGAAGTCTCTGCTCAACGCTGTCAGCAGAGATGTAAGATACAATCCCCTTCATTGGAGGAGTGGTGATACGATTAAAAGCAGCAAGTTGAACTTTAGTTTCCTGATCTAAATATACTTTAGTTATCATATCCTGCCTTAAGTGTGATTCAATAATAAGATCAGCATTTTCTGGAACAATATCAAGAAGAGGCTCTCCAGACCTGATGACACCTCCATCCTCAGAATGAATTGCTAAATTGATTACCACACCAGTTGCTGGAGCTCTTATGGAGAGCCTATCGTCAGCATCTAACTGAGGAGAAAGTTGCATACTTATCTGGAATACCTCATCTTTTACTTTGCTTAACTCAGTTGCTGCTTGTTGCCGGTAGTCGTTTTCCAATGATAGAATAGAGAACTTAATCTCTTCAATGCTAACTTTAGACTCAGATATAATCTGCTCAAGTCGTCCTTGTTCTCCTTTTTGCATAGCAAGCTGACGTTTAAGTGTAAGAAGTTGTGCCTTATCCATATAGCGTCCCTCGGCTAAAGGAGCTTTAGCTCGAATCTCCTCTTCAAAAAATCTAATTATATCTTGATTCGATTTAAGTTCATTTTGGGCACCTTGTATCTTCTCTTGGGTCTGACGGATACGAGCTTCAAGGCTTGCGATACGGCTCTCTAAAGAGAGTTTTGTCTTTTCAAAGAGCTTGGTCTCTGCAAGAACCTTTTTATCTAAATCAGGCACATCATCAGGAAGGTCAGTAGGGGCTGTAAAGGACTTTCTAAGGTCTCTTTGTGCTTCAAGACGCTCAGCTTCAATCATTTTTGATGCAAGACGCCCTTTAAGCAGAGCCACAGACGATGTTACCTGTGAGCTTTTTAACTTTATAAGCACATCTCCTTTATTAACCTTATCACCCTCTTTAACGAAAATTTTACTAACTATACCGCCCTCAAGGTGTTGAACTGTCTTTTTCTCTTGGGATACCTTTACAATACCTGGGGCAATAACTGCACCACTAAATGGTAGATAAGCGGCAACTCCTCCAAGCCCTACGAAAAAGATCAAAATAACCAACATTCCAGCAACAATAATCTTGTTAGGTTTAGGTTGATAGCTTTCTGATGTATCTTGTTGTAATGACACTGAATTATTAAGCAAAGCACTGCTTTTCATTAATGGAATTTTTGCTAATGGAGTAGCGGTTGTCATATCAGTTCACCAATCCTTTATTTATATCTCCTGTCTGAGGGATTACAGTTTTATTGCTATTTCCAGAGCCGACCTGTGTATTATTCCCTCCAGCACCATTGCCTCCCCCATTATTTCCACCACTGCCATTTCCACCACCAAGTGGCTTTACAACTCCGCCTCCAGAACTACCTGTTGATACAGGAGGTGCTGATTGTGGGGGAGCTGGGGGCTGACCCGCAATTTGGAGAATCTCGTGGCGGGGGCCAAACCTTGCGACTTGTCCATATTGCATTACTAAAATCTTATCCACAGAGAGTAGTATAGATGGTTTATGTGTAACAATAATAGTAGTTACTCTCTCATGCTTTAGTATGGCAATTGTTTGCATCAAAGCCTTTTCTCCGGCTTCATCAAGGTTAGAATTAGGTTCATCAAGTACAACAACTCTTGGGTTACCATAAAGTGCTCTTGCAAGAGCTACTCGTTGTCTTTGACCACCTGAGAGTACGATGCTTCCCGGTCCGCCTCCAATCATTGAGTCATACCCATTTGGGAAGTGCTGAATAAGTTCATGTACACCTGCTTTTTTAGCAGCTAAAATAACAGCTTCTGGATTAACCTCTCCTAATCGGGCAATATTTTGACTTACTGTACCAGGAAAAAGCTCTACATCTTGAGGAAGGTATCCGATAAACTTTCCAAGATGCTCTTGATCCCACGCATAGACATCAGAACCATCAAGGCGAACTTTACCTCCCATTGAGGGCCAAATCCCAAGAATCACACGGCTTAAAGTAGTTTTGCCAGCACCACTTGGACCAATAAGTCCCATAAGCTCACCTGGAGCTAAAGAAAATGTAATATTTCTGAGAAGGTAATTTCCATTTACCACAAGAGAGGCTGCCTCAACATCCAATTTGCCGACTGGATCAGGCAGTGCCATAGGAGTACGTGTATCAGCTTTTTTTATCAACTCATTAAGACGCCTGTAAGAAGAACGAGCTTCAAGAGTCTGCTTCCATGTTGACATAGCTTGATCAACAGGAGCAAGTGCCCTCCCCATTATAATTGACGATGCTATCATTACCCCCGGAGTACACTCATTTCTAAGTGTAAGATAGGCACCCACACCATAGATGATAACCTGCATTCCAGTTCTAAAACTTTGGGAAATAGCTTGTAGTACACCAGCGGCATTACTTGCCTTAGTTTGAAGAGTGATAACCTGATTATTAAGAGATTTCCATCTTGTATTGACCCCGCCAAGCATACCCATTGAACCTACAGATTCACTGTTTCTAAGACACAAAGAGGTAAAGTTACCAGCAGCATTATTGATGTTATTTGCCATCTCAAGTCGTTTTCTCGTAAGCATCTCTTGACTCAAACCAAGAAGAAACACAACTACAACGCCTCCAGTAGCAACCATTCCCATAATTGGGTGAATCATATAAATAAACAGTAAGAATATAGGCATCCAAGGCATATCAAACAGAGCAAATATAGCATTACCACCAAGGTAGTTTCGCAAAATATTTACATCTCTTAACCCTGTTGAATATCCAGATTTTTGGATACTACAGCTATCCTTTAGCATCTCCTTAAATACAGGACTTGAAAGAGAGTTGTCTATATCCACTCCAGCCATGACCAAAAGCCTTGATCTTAGAAAAAATAACACCGCATTAACAAGCAGTGCCAATATAGCAGCAACAGTGATTGTCATCAAAGTTGGCATACTATAAGAGCTGAGCACTCTATCGTAGATTGCCAGCATATAAACCGAAAATGTCAGGCTCAATATATTGATTAACATACTGAAAATACCTGCAAACACAAAATATTTAAACCACTTTACAATAAATTTATTCATAATACGCCTTGCATAATGCTCTGTTAATTTTTAACCCTGTAACCACTTACAATAGGGTAGCGTAAGACCATAAACTCCTTTAAGCACAGCTTATTTAGCTAATTCGACACCGATTCATCATCAACTCCCGCTGCTGTCCAGAAATCAAGTTCAGCTCTGGCAAGTTGATAATCCAATAAAGCCTGATTATAGCTACCATCTGCTCTGGTCACACGAACCTGAGCATCTAATACAGATGCAATTGTAGCAATACCAGCCTGAAATCGCTTATTCTCCATCTCATAATACTCTTTTGAGGCAATCATACTCTCTGAAGTAGCTTTTATGCGATCCTCTGCTTCAGAAAGAGACATTAAAGCTGTAACAATTCCCGCCTCAAGACGACTTTTAATATCTTTGACCTGCTCTCTTATTCTATCCATCTCTATTTTGGAACGTCTCTTTTCATACCATGCCCTTCCTCCATCAAAAAGACTCCATGATAGATTTACTCCAGCACTCCAGTACTTGTTCCGTTGATCTGAAGAGTCAGAAATATCATAATCTTTATCTTGATCATAGTATCCAGCATTTAACTTAACAATCGGATGGTATTTACCTTCAGCAATCTTAATATCTTTTTCTGTCATAGATATCTGGTAAGATAAACTCTTCAAATCTGGTCTTCTGGCAATAGCGTTCTCAAGACACTGCTTAGAAGTCATGTTAAATCCTTTAGGATAGTAATCAAGAGAACCAGAAAAGATTATCTCTGAGTTAAATGGCTGGTTCATAAGGACAAAAAGCTCAGATTTTTTACGATCAACTGTGTTGTTAATCTTACTTAGCTGCTGCCTTGCGTCAGCTAAATCAACCTCTGCTTGTAGAACTTGAGCATAAGGAGTCATCTCTTTTTCGTAAAATGCTTTTGCTGCTGCAACATCAGCTTCAAGACGCTTTACAGTATCAATACCAACCTGCACATCTTGTTTTGCCTTCATAAGCTGAAAATATACAACCTTAATTTGATAGATAAGTTCTGCCTTTGTATAAGCCTTCTCCTCAAGAAACATTTTTTTACGTTCAATAGCTCTATCTCGAGAATTTACAAGACGATTTCCAGCATAAATAATTTGAGAAACACCGATATTGTAATTTGTATTTTGTTGATCAACGAAATCTGAGTCTGTAGGACCAGATGAGTCGATACTATTTATATTATTATAATTACCCCCAGCACTTACCGATGGTAAAAAATCAGCCTTAGCAGCATTGATCTCCTCTTTAGCAGCGTCAACCATAAAGTTAGCAGATTTAAGTTTTGGGTTGCTCTCTAAACCAATTTTTAGGCAGTCATTGAGAGATAGAACCTTCTCACTTGCAAAAATATAATTTGGAAACAAAATATCTGCCAATACAAATATGATAACGACAACAAAGTTAAGAACATAAAATAGATGTTTTGATAAACTCAAAAGCAAATCCTCCTCTCCTTTAGATACAGATAACAGCTTTGCTCTATAATTATTGCTGTATTACAATTCATTGAGCAAAAAAATAGTAATACATATATAGCTTCTTCTATAGCAACTTATAAACTTGCTAACCGTTTTGCTGAACATCTGAAACCTGCATACCAGAAAGAGAGTTCACGTGAGAGATAATAAGAGGCATAATTCCTTTACGTACCCAATCTGCAAGCACAGCATCATCAAGAGCATTGAGCTTTTGCATATCAACGGTTCTGAATCCACCAACAGTAATATTTTGCCCATTCATATTTACATTAAACTGTTTATCAACAAGAACTCCTTTATCTTCAATAACTTTTACAATACCTGAAGTTACAGACATCTCTTGCTGATATAGCTTTAAAAACTCAACAGCCTTCTGGGTCATCTCTGTAAATTGACCATTGGCAGTAAACATTATATCTCCTTGAGAAGATGCAAAATGGGGAGCATCACGATCTATACATACTACATATCTATCCTGATTTTCAGTTGCATTTGATGAGATATCCTGTAAATCCTCAGAAGGGGCGGCTTTTACAAGAATAAAAGGGTATTGCCTAAAATATGCGGGAATATAAGGCACTTTCCATGAACCATCTTGATTTATAAAGTTATTATGATCTCGGTTTAAAGAGAGAAGAACTACTGGTAGGGTATTTCCTTTTAGAAATACAATTGGATAATACTTTGAAGCATGAATAAACTCTGAAAATGCAACAGGTGCATTAGATACGCTTTTAGCAAAATTGTAGTTTGAAGTTGAGGTAAATCTGATATCTTGGTGGTTATTTTGTGTTAAAGGTTCTATTTTTGTAAACATCGCTTTTCCTTTGTTAATAAATTGTTGGTTATTATTACTCTTTAAACTCTCCATCAAAAAATACTGTTTACAACTCTAAGTCTTTTTTCCTTTTTTGCAAGGAGATAAATAGTAAAGAGCTTAAATTACTATAATTTTACTGTTGGTTCTGTTGCCTCTCCCTTGCTCTTTTGATAGCTTGTAAAAAAGGATTTACATCTGTGCTACTATTAATATTAAATGTGTCGCCAGAGCTCTCTCCCTGCATTGCAGCACCGTGCATAGCTCTTATAAAAGGATTTGAAATATCAGGAATATTTCCATCCTCTATCGCTTTCTCAAAAGAGTTAGAAGAAGAGTTACTATTTATCATTTTTTGAGGAATTGGCATAGGTGTATTATCAGAGGACTCTTTAATGGGTAGATTTAAATCAGGAGGATTTTTTATAGTAATACCCTTATTAATAGCCTCTTCATCTGGATTTTTGTTTGAACTACTTTGATTTACAACCTCCTTTGGAGGTTCTGGACGGTTAGTTCGCTCCTTAAATAGTGCAAGTTTTATCTCCTGACTATTTTGAGCAATTATAACATAATTAGGAGCAACCTCTTTTAACAAGTAATCATCAATAGAAGAACCTGCGTCATAAAGTTGAGCCTCCTGTTTTTTTGATCCTTTTCCCTTATAAAGTATCATTGCTTTTTTTGAGCTTGGAGTGATGATTATGCCAGTAAGCTCTATCTCTTTTTTTGCCTTCTGCATAAGAAGATCAATGTTTTGCTGTAAATCATTACTACTTTTATCAACATTATTAACGACTTGAGTTGTAACTAAACTATTATCAGCAGTAGTATCTGGCTCAGGACTAAATATATGCTTATCTATCATAGGAGGAATCTTATCTTCAGTTTTAAGAGTGACAGAAGATATTTTTTTTTTATCGTCAGATTGATTACTGCCTACAACATTATTAACTATAGCTCTCTTCTCACTATAGTTATTATCTTTTAGTTTGGATGCCATTGGGAAAATAGATTTGTCCGCAACAGCAAAGTTAAGACCATAAAAAGGAGACCATATAACTTCAACGAAGCAAGTCGCCACTATAGCAACTAAATATACTTTAATCTGTTTTTTCATTATCTTGTATCCTTTTATATTTTTATGATTGCCTATATTTCTAAACACAATATTAAAAAGAGATAGCTTTAGACCAAAATATAGGAGCAAGTAATCGAGAATCTTTTATTAGAGCAACTCCACACATATAACTTCCATGCTCAAATTCAGAGGGAGAAAAGCTCTTCCATACCCCGCCTGAATCGCTAAACAGTAAAACATCTATACCTTTACTATCAATGTACAATGAGGCAATTGATAAAGCACCTCCATCTTTATGACCTCTCCATATACCATAACTATCAAGCCACCATATATATTCTTTATCTATTTCAATAGCATCGGACACGTCTCTATTTTTTACAAGCACAATATAGATATCTGCATAAATATCAGTTGGAGGTAGATAGCATGAAACGTTAAATTTACCAGTAGTTGTTTTATTAAGATTAATAGAAGGAGATGATAATTTTTTTATTCCACTTCCACTCATAACACCCCAACCAAATTGTTCATCTTTTCCATTTTCTCCAACATCTCTTGCAGTTTGAAATAAAAGCGATTCAATTGTTAATGGCTTCAAATATGGATTCATTCCAATTAGTGCAGCAATAGCTCCGGACACCATTGGAGTAGAAAAAGATGTACCTGTTACAAAGACAGTCTCTCCAGCAAGACCAATGGTCTCAACATATTTACCAGGTGCTGTTATATCAATAGCTAAACCAACCGGAGAGTTCCATAAAATAGCATTAGGAGTTGCTGCCCCAACTGTTATTAGCTCTTCCATCGAACCCGGAAATGAGATAGCAGACGGGTTATTTCCAGCAGCACTTACAACTATAATTTTTCTGTCAATAGCATAATTTATTGCATTTTTCAAAGCAGTGCTCTCATTTGCAATACTTAAACTCATATTTATAACATCTGCTCCATTTTCTACAGCATAATAGATAGCATTAACCACAGATTCTGTATGAAATGTTTTGGAACTTCCACTATTGACTTTTAAAATCATAAGTTTTGCATCAGGCACACACTTTAGAACTATTCCAGCAACGCTGCTGCCATGACCATTTTTATCCATTATAGAATCACTATTATCACCAAAATTCCAACCTTTATAGAGAGCAGTGTTAAAAATTGGATTATTAATATCTACACCAGAGTCAATAATTGCAATAACAACACCTTTTCCTAAAGACAAAGAGTTAATGTCACTTAACTCAATAATGTCTATCCAGGAGTTACTATCTCCTGCCATATTAACTGAGTCATCTAAGTTATTAATAGATAGCTTAGAGTGAGACAAAAAATAAAAAACCCGATCAGAAGAGCTGGCTGATCGGGTTGGAAAAAGAACCTCATATATAATAAATAAAAGAGTTGATAAACATATATATAATATATATTTGTTGTTAGTACTTTTCACTTCATCTAATCTATTCCTAAATCAACCATTTTATTTATATTTAAGCCTATGTTTATAATACGCTTTAAAAAAGTGCCCTGCATGTCGCTACCTTCAACTTTACTATAGAGATCAATAGAATAGAATGTATTTGGAGGCATCTCTAACTGATAAAAACCAAGATGACTACTAAATAGCTGAACGCTCCATCCTTGAGTAAAGTTGTTTACCCATAAAACAACTTTACTATTTGCCCTTTCCGGTGCAAAATTTTTATAACTCAATAGTTTTGATGCATAACTATTATTACTCCACTGCTGAACCCAAGCCGACTGTTCAGGTTGATTTTCACCAATATTGTAGATATTTCCTAAAATATAAGCTCGTAGTTCAACAGGCTTTGCAAAATCTGCTGTTACTAAATAGGCATTCAATGTTATATCTTTTCCAGATAAATCCTTTCCAAAAGAGAATATAGTTGATACAAATGAGATACCAATTTCAGTAAAATCTTTACTGAATATATTCTTTTTATAGCCAAGTTCAGGGTTTAATTCATCTTTGAGCATATTTTCAAATATTCCCTCAACAGCCTTGATTGGATCAACATAGATATAAAATGACAATATACCAAGGCTCTCTCCAGTCAAAAGGGGGTTATATCCACTATTTAAAATACGATCATGAAACGAGAGTCCCTCTGGAGAAGTGTAGCTATAATATTGACGATTTATCATATCATTATTATGAGATGTTGCTGAGCCTTCAAGTGAGCTATTCCATGCTAAAGGAGGTAAGCCACTCTCTAATTCAAGAATCCACGCATCATCACCAAGTGCTCGTTTAGCACTCTGGGGATCAATACCATAGGCTTTAATTACCTCTGTAGGTCTTGCCCTTGCTTCATTTATAAGTTTCCATAAGTATATACCAGCTTCAAGGTCATTAAACGCCATAGCCTTAAAGCTAAAACATGAGATAAAAATACTTATTGCTACTATACATTTTACAATTTTTCTTTTCATGATTTGGACTTCCTACAATACTTAAAACAGATATTAGTATCTCTGATACGTTATTTGTACAAATTTTTTAATTTTAAAAAAGCAATAATTATGCCATAAATTCAAATAGAATTTAACAAGTTAATTAGCTTAAGCAATACGATATAGTCTCTTAAAAAGAGCAACGTACTACAGCATACGCTGTCAAAGGGTTACCGTTGACGGGTCCATAAAACCCTGGATAGGTAAACTCTCCATCAAGGATATTTTTACACCCTGCTGACAATGTAAAATTATCATAAAATATGTTTTTTAACCTAATTTCACTGTTAAGCAAAATTGAATTATCATACTCTCCTACAATTGTATTTTCTTTATACGAATATGGAATTGGATTTGTCCAAAAAGCAGTCAAGCAAAAATCTATCTTAGGATGAATATGCCATATTAAGCCACTGTTTGCCATAAAATCTGCACCAGGATCATAGTTTTCTGTCCACTTATCATAAGTATCAACAACAGTTCCATCATGTCTTATAAATGAATACTTTAACACACTAAATCTGTAATCATCTCCGGAATTAAATATCTTTGAAATTGATGCATATCCCTCTAACTTATCATTGAACTTTTTTTTACCAAACAGCTCAATTCCTGAAAAATCTTGATCAGATGGTTCAGACACCCCTGCATAAGGATCACTTTGAACATTGTCTGAAAGCTGGCTTATATATGCTGTAGCAGAGATAACATCTCCTTGAACAGATATCCACTCTGCTTGAAGATTCAACGTTGATACCTCATCTCTTGTTAAAAGCTCCTTGCCCGTCCATTGCTGAGAATAAGGAGTTCTATAGCCCGTTCCAAAAGCAGTTTTAAATCTCCACCTATCAGTTAATGGGATATTAATTCCAAGGCTATAACTTGGGGCATAATCTTCATACATAGAGTTGTCATCAAATCTGAAACCTGCCCAGATTTCACCCCACTCAAATGGGTGTCGATATTGAGAAAAAAACGATTTAAGGCTATTTTTATAGTCCATCTGCTCAATAGGCTGTGTAAAAAATTTATACTCTGCAACCAAATATTCTGGCATAAATCCCCAATCCACAACTGCTCCTTCGACATGATTTTCACGATATGAAATTCCGGCGGTCATTAAGCCTCTTCTAAAAAGTCTACGATCCCACAAAAGTTCGCCATAAAATACATTTAACCCCTCATGTATAGAGGTTCCCGCATCCATCTGTTGATATGATACATCTTGATAGTATGTTGTCATGTTCCAATGGGAGCCACCCCAAACTGTAGAATAATTTGCTTTAATATAATTTGCTGGAACTTTTTTCTCACTTGGCCAAGCCAAAGAGGTTAGGTCTCCTAAAGTTTGAGTATAAGATTTATTAAAATCAGAAAAGCGTCCAGAAAGAGAAAACGAATTTTTAAAATTAAAATTGGCTGTAAATTCACGATATTGAGAGTCATCAATAATATCATCGCTGACTATCCATTTTTTATCCACTTCTGAAAATAACATATTTTGCAAAGAGCCATTATTATAATGATTTTGTGCACCATATACTGAGAGGTATCCATCCCAATTTTTACCCTTAAAACCACTATCTGCAAACCCTTTAATAGTATTGTTAGAACCGGCTGATACTTCTACTTTACTGCCTCTTAAATATTTTTTCTGACTATATTTTTTTTGGCTATATTTTACTGATACTGGTCTTGATGCAACATCTTTTCCTGTAAAGGGGACTATGTTGACAATTCCAGCAAAGGCATCAGCTCCCCAAAGAACAGAGCCAGGACCTCTTATGATCTCAATTCGCTTAACACTGTTCAAAGAGAGTTCATGATCTAAGGGGTAGTAACTTCGATGACTTCCTGTTGGAACTGGAACTCCATCATAGAGCACCAAAATACCATTTGAGACACCTCTTACATACGGAAGAGAACCCATTCCCTGATCAGATACGTAAAACCCAGGTTGTGCAGCAAGTACCTCTGCAACTGTTTTGTAGCCATAATTAATGATATCGTTATGGTCTATAACTCTAACAACAGCAGGAGCGTTTGATGGAGACTCTGGAGTTCTTGAGGCAACGGTTACAATCTCAAGCTCTTCCCCAACAAACATCAACATGGTATCATCATCCATAGCAGATTCAATTGAGGTTGATCCGTTATCAAATAGTTCTGAGCTATTTACATCTGATAAACAACTCACTACGAAGAATATACAATATAAAAAATTCAGCCAGATTGTAGCCCATATATTGAGACGAGTCTGATTTGAATTTTTAACCTTGTAACCCAATATCACCCCTCCTCAACCATCTTAAGCAAAGTTCTAAAACGCGCCCTTGAAAGACCAAGAAGCCTTGCAGCACTGCTTTGATTTGATGCTGTCATATCAAGAGCTTGCTGTACAATATTCTTTTGTATTTCGTCATAATCAATACCAGTTGGAGGTATCTGAAAAAGATTCTCTTGAACCTCAGACTTATCGACTGCACCAATTGAGATAAATTTAAGATCATCTGTAGTTATTGGCAGAGCTCCAGACTTGAGAATCATAACCCTTTCAATCACATTTGCAAGCTCTCTTACATTACCGGGCCACGAATACTCATTGAGTTTTCGTATCGCTCCTTTTGTAATAATTTCCCCTGTAAGATTGCGGGTATTTGCAAACTTTTCAATAAAAAGACGAGTCAAAGGTGCAATATCCTCCTTTCTATCTCTAAGAGGTGGAACATGGATAGGAAATACAGCAAGTCTATAATAAAGGTCTTGACGGAACTTTTTTTCAGCGGCCATACGAGCCAAGTCTTGATTAGTTGCACAGATAATCCTTGTATTTACAGGAATTTCGCTGTTACCTCCTACTCTTTGAAATTTCCGTTCCTGAATAGCTCTCAAAAGTTTTGCCTGAGAATTAAAAGGTAACTCTCCTACCTCATCAAGAAATAGCGTCCCACCGTCAGCATACTCAAATTTACCCTCTTTTCTGTTGCTTGCACCTGTAAAAGAGCCTTTTTCATGCCCAAATAACTCTGCTTCCACAAGGGTTTCAGTTATAGCTGCACAGTTTACGGCTACGAAACGCTGAGATGATCGAGGGCTTGCGTTGTGTATAAGTTTGGCAACAACCTCTTTTCCAGTACCAGACTCTCCTGTAATAAGAACTGTAGCATCACTTTGAGCTACCTGAAGAGCCATAGTCTCAATATCTTTCATAGCAGACGAAATAAAAAGAGATCTATCGTCTGCTCCGTTTTTAATTGTCTGTTTAAGTCTTCTATTTTCATTGAGTATTCTACCCACGCCTAAAGCACGCTCTACTGCTACTTGAACATCCTTCTCCTCAAATGGTTTAACAAGATAATCAACGGCTCCAAGATGTAGGGCTTCAATTACAGAGTCAGTTGATGCAAATGCTGTAATAAATACTACTGGACAGGCAAGATCGTACTCTTTTATCTTTTTGAGTAAACCTCGTCCATCTAATCTATCCATTCTAATATCAGAGATAACAAGATCAAAAAAATCGTTCTGTAGCTTTTCAAACGCATCCTGTCCATCTTCTGCCTCCTCAATATTATGACCCTGAGATTGCAGCATAATTTTCAATATTAATCGAATACGCGCTTCATCATCAACTATAAGTATATTAGCCATTTTTTAGCACCACTCCGTAAACTATTTAAAAAAAAATGATGGTACGGGATGTGCCATTATTCTTATTTGAAAAGATGCACCTCCCGATGGTCTGTTTTTAACCACTACTGTTCCGTTATGAACAGCAACAATATCCTTTACAATGGCAAGTCCAAGACCTGTACCTTTTGCCCTTGTAGTAAAAAACGGATTAAAAATATCATCAATAATGGCTTCGTCAATACCCTTACCCCTATCATTGATTTCAATGATATATGCTGCTCCTTTTAGCTCTCCACGTACCTCAATCTCAATATTACCTTCTAAAGAGCTCTCTGGGGTAGTCTGTTCTACTGCATTTTTTAAAATATTTAAAAGTGCTCTCTCCATCAACATTCCATCGCATTCCACAAAAGCATCTTCAATATCAAGAGAGACTTTAATACTTTTATCAGGTACTGCAAACTGCAACCTTTCTGTTACGTCACTCAAAAATGATAACATAGATAGCTTTGAAAACACAGGAGTCTTTGGTTTGGCAAAGAGTAAAAATTCATCTACTAAGCGGCTAAGCCTCTGAATCTCCTCATCAACATAGAGAATCATAGTCTCTTTTGTTATATCATCTAAATTTTTCTTCTTAAAAATATCCATACTCCCTTTAATAATTGAGATGGGATTTTTCAATTCATGAGCTACCATTGTAGAAAACTTACCAATCTCGACAAGGCTTTTCTGTTTTGCCATCTCTATGTGCATCTTTTCAGTCTCTTTCTGATGTGATTTAACTGAATTGAGCATCTCGTTAAATACTTTAGCCAATGTTTTTGTCTCTCTTAAATCTCCGCCTGATGCTCTAACATCAAAATCACCTTGCGACACTTTTCTCGATGCAGCAACAAGGTTAATAAGAGGAACTGTGATAGATCGAGCAAAAAACCAATACCACGCAAGAGAAATTGACGAAAGAATAAATGATACCGCCATAAATAAAAATATCATCTTTTTTGTAAGTAAGTTCAGCCCAGAAGGGGTATAATATAGCTCCACATATCCAATAATATCTCTTCTAATATTTACATCATAAAGCTCCATTTCACTGTTATCTGGTTGTATCTGAAGGATTGAGGTCTCAATCTTTATTGCAGAATCTATCTGTGGCAAACTATCACCTTGAGGAATATCTCTATCTGTTTTATCAATGGCAGTAATTGTATTACCAACATCATCTTTTATTACCACTCTTATTATATCTTCTTGTTGAAGCATGTTGTTTGTAAGGCTGTAGAGCATCTCACTATTTTTGAGTAACACTCCAAGTTCTGCATTTCTTGCCAAGTACTCTGCTAAAACAATAAAATTATCATGAAATCGCTGTTTAACAAATTTATGGGTAAGCCATATTCCCATTCCTCCCATTGTGATGGCTGTCCCCATAATAAAAAGGATAGCAATAGCAGAAAGCCTTTTTTCAATTGAGTCAAACTGAATAAAGTTAGATAGTTTAGCACCAATTTTCACAGTTCTATTTTCACCTTTAATTATATTAAAATCTTCACAATTTTATTTACATAAAAATGGAGCTATTTTTATGGTTCTACTTTAAGTTCAGCGGGTAATTCAGTACCAAGCTCAAGCTCAAGCAGCTCAACAATAGACCGATTTAATGATATATGGTATGCAGGAGTTGATGGCTCGCATGGTTGTTTATGAAAAACTTGTTCTTCAGTAACCTCTTTTTCAGAAAACTCCACTTTAGAAACTGCAAGAATCTTATGTGCCATCTGCTCCCCAATTAACCTATAGTCTAAAACAAAACTCAATGCAGCCCCTGATTTATGAAAAAAGCTATTATAACCTATAACTGGAATTTTTCTGGCAACAGACTGCTTAATAATATGGTTGATTATAGTAGGAGATGTCACAGTTTTGTCTGGAATAAATAGAAGAGCATCGACATTTAGACCATCTTGTTGTCTTAGACTATTTAAATCAGAGTGCTCGCTAATGTGCATTGGAACAGTAATAATATTGTTAAAAACTCCGCTATTTTTAACTTTTTCAAACCATCTCTTATTATTTAAAGGATCGAAAAGTATCCCTATCCTTTCTATAGATGGAAACACCTCTACTATTTTGGAAATTGTATCCTCTGAAAATAGGTTTAAAGATATCCCACAAATTGAAACACCTTCTGGTATTATATTTTCAGGGTTAAGCACCATAGTGTAGAAAACTTTTTTTGAGATATTTAATAGTGCTATATCTCTATTTTTAGAAGAGATCTTGTTGTCAATAATATTATTACTCTGAATGATATAGGAGAGTGCTAAAGGACCGACTGCTACAATAAAAGAGTAGTTGTCAATATTAGTATCTTTATAAAGAGGATCGTGACTAAAAGGGTTTCTATTTTGATCAAGGAATATACGGACAACAGGCTGTTCAACAATAGATTCAAAACCTTCAACCATCTCGATAAAAGGTTTGATCTCACGAGATATTATCACAGCAATAGGAAGATCATCTGATCTATCTAAGAGATTAGATGCCTTAACCTTAGCAATAGGCAGGAGCAGGTATATTAACAGCACCAATATCAATAACAGTTTAGATGAATAGCTTAACATATAAATTGATCTAAAAGAGATAATGCAAAGCAATCTAAATGGTTTAGTGCATATACTGCATAGTGATTTATTTATCCTTTTCTTCAATCAGATTCTTAATGCTCTCTATTTTAGCCGCAAACTCTTTAGTAACACGCTCTGCAGCCTCTCGAGAATCAACTACATGAGGGGTTAAAAGAAATATCAGCTCTGTTTTTGTACTCTCATCTGTTTTACTCTTAAAAAGATATCCAAGAAGAGGAATATCTTTTAAAACCGGAACTCCAGCATCGCTTTTTGTAATATTGCTTCGCATCAAACCTCCCATAAGGATGGTCTGTTGATCACTTACAACAAGAGAAGTTTCCGCCTTTCTGGTTAATATTGAGTAATTACCAAGTGCCTCATCGTAATTTCCCTTTTCACTCACCTCCTGTGAAAGCTCCATTTTTACAAGACCGCTTGAGTTCACATGAGGAGTGACGGTTAGAATAATACCGGTCTTTTTGTACTGTATTGAGTTGGTTATTCCACCATTAATATCAGTTACACTTCCAGTAATAGATGGGACATCTTCTCCAACTTCTATCATTGCCTCTTTATTATCAACAGCCATTATATTAGGCGAGGACAAAATATTAACACGAGAATCAGAGCCAAGTGCGGTTACAAGCCCTTTAAGAACATCTTTGGAGTTGTATATACCATAGGAGATATTTGACACGGTTCCTAAAACCTGATCAATTCCCCGTGTTGATTTACTCACATCAAGACCACCTTGCCCCTCATATTTACCAAGATTATTGTTCAAAAGCCACTGAACACCATATTGAGTCTTGTCGGTAAGAGTTACTTCAGCAATTACTACATTTATTAAAACTTGCCTTGGAGTAACATCAAGCTCTTTAAGAACATTTTTGATTATCTTGTAGTCTCGTTGAGATGCTTTAAATATAATTGCATTATTTGTCTCGTCAGGTATAATTTCTACCTCTCCTGCTAACTCACCTGAAACTGAGCTTGTCTTTAAAGCAGGTGTCTCCTGGTTTTTATTTTGATTAGCTCTTTCAGTAGGTCTTACTATTTGCGTCTTTTGTGAAGATGATGTGGACTTTGCACCATAGAGCTGTTTTAAGATATCAGCCAACTCAATTGCTATACCATTTTCAACAAAATAGACAAACACACCTGTCCCACTACCAGCATCTTCACCAAGATAGTCCATTGCCGATATCCATTTATCAACAAGTTCCAAAATTTCAGGCCACCTTGTTGCAACCAAAACAGCATTGATACTATCAATGCTTAAGATCTCATACCCACCTTTTACTGCTCCGGGTCTGTAATAGAGTCCCGCACTTTTAATAAGTTTAGTAATATTTTGAACAATATCTTTTGCCTCGACCTCTTTAACTGGAAATATCCTCCATGATATATCCATAAAATAAGGAACATCCATGATAGCAAGTACATTAATAACTTTTTCCACATTCTCTAAAGTATCTGTAACAATTACAGAGTTGTTTACAGTATCTATCGAAACAGCGGCACCTCTTGAGGTAAAAGTTTGAATACTTTTAAGAACAGAAGCTGCATCTAAATATTTGAGTCTAATAAGGCGAGAGATATCTCCCGAAGCATCTGGTAAACCATATTCATAGACATTTTGTGAAGAGAGTCCCGCGCTCTCATTTTTTCTTACAACTTTATACATATCCCCAGGTCCATGGGTTATAGATAGGTTACTTAATTGGAGAACTTCATTTAAAAGCTCAATAAATTGATGCTTTGTATAAGCTCCTGAAAAATGAAAAGATACTTTTGCTCTAACTTGAGGATCAATAATGTAATTAACCTTAAAAAGTTCAAACAAGGTAGCATCAAGAACTTCAAAAAGATCGGCATTATCAAAAGCAAGCTCAACCTTTACTGTTTCTAAATCACTTGACTTAGATTGCAAACTTTCAGAATTTTTATTAGCTCTATTTTGAGCAAAAACATCTTTACGTTTTTCAGGGGCAACTGTTTTAAATGGCTGTGATCTTATCTCACCTTTAATAACGTCACTTTTTATATCGCTATCCTTGATATCAGAACCATAAATATTATTATTAAAAATTTTATCATTTTCAGATTCATCAAAAATGACAAGATTTTTATCTTCAGGTAACCTTGGTTGTTCTACTGATTTAAGTAGCTTATCTTTAGTTTCACCTTCAACACTACCTAATTTAGACTCTTTTACTAAACTATCTGAAGCTGACGACTTAACATAAACGGATAATTTACCATCAGCAGCTTTACCCTCACCTTCTGCGAAATTGCTAACTTTAGAAGCACAACCAGAACTTAACAGAAATAGAGCGGTAATAAACAGGCAAAATAGAGTTATAAGTTGGTTCTCTCTTTTTATACCATCTATTTTTTTAACCAATTGTTCTGTTTTTATAATATCTCTATTATTTATAATAATATTTGTGTTTTTTAAAATGTTTATATATTTAGAAAACTTTCTGTTCATTAAATCAGCCATAATTATGTTTTTATAACTCCCTATAAAACCCATCTATGTAAAATAGTTAAAACAAGTGATGAAATTTTAAAATACGCTTAAACAAAGTGCTCTAATTTATCTGCTTCTAATCTTTTTTCTTAATCTTTATCAACAAACAGTGTTTCAAGCCTAAAAGTAACATACAAATTATTTTCCTTTCTTCTGCTGTAATTTATATTCATCTGCCCTATTCTGACAAGCTGCTTTAACTCTTCAAGATACTTAAGAAGAGAGGCAACTCCTTGATGGTTTGTTGTTACCGTAAATTCAAGCACCCCGATATCGTAATCCATCCATTTTCCTGGACCTAACACCTGATACTTTTGCAAAGAGATACTATTTTTATCCATAAATTTTTGCATATTTTGCTGAATTACAGCATTTAGCTCCTCAAGGTTTTTACCAGGGATCATAAGATTTGCAAAATCTTGCAAATCTGTCTCCTGAATCATATTTTCAGAATGAATCTTCTCAAGTTCATTAATCTGTTTTTTTACTCTCATCTTCTTTTCAAGTTTAAGTTCATACTCATCTTTAGACTCCACTATACTCTCTTGCAAAGGAGAGTAAAAATAGACCCACCACACTAAAATAGTGAGCACTGTTACAATAGCACCCATAAACCATTGACGATTTCGTTTTTTGCTCATTGTAAACCTCCTGATGCACCACCAAAAGGGTTGAAAGTAGCTTTATCAGCTTTTTCTGGTTTAGCAGCATCATCAATTGACAGTTCACCATTAAGCTCGGGTTGAATAAGTTCAAGCACTAATGTGAAATTCTCTTCACCATTAGGTCTTCTATTTACAGAACCTCTTAGCATAACGTTACTAAAAAGAGTTGATGAGCGAAGTGACTCAACTGTCTTGAGAGCATCATTTCCAGTTCCCCGTAAGGTTATAGTATCGCCATTGAATGTGAAATTTGAGAACCATGTTCCATCAGGTACAAGGGTAGCAATCTCATTAATTGCTGTATAGAGTGCGGGGCGTGTCTGCATAAACTCCTGAACATCAGTTTTAAATCTTGATGCTTTTTTAAGAGTATCAATTTTATTTTGTAAAGGTTCAAGATCGCCTTCAAGGGCTTTTATCTGCTCAACCAATTGATTTAATTGTGACGATGCTTCAACGCTTTTGTTTTTTATATTGTCTGTTATAAAGTAAAGTACAACAAGCAATACTAAAATAGCTGGCACAATATATCGAAAAGGGTGGATAATATTTACCTTTACTGGTTGTTCATCTAAAGATATCTGCTGGATACGATTAATAAAAGGTGCTAATGCGGCTGATGCATAATTTGTTCTAAATGGAGGGAGGAGTGATGCTTGCTTACTTTTTTTACTCTTTAGAAGAAGAGTTGAATCAGACGAGAGGTTTATAAGTATATCTTTAGAGTGTGTAAATTGATTTTGAGCAGCATCAATAATCATAAGCTTCTCATCTTCTGCATCTACAGAGCAAGACATGGAGAATATTAAAGTACGCCCTGCTCTTGCAAATATCTCAAAAACATCTTCCTGTTCCAACGCAAAAAGGTTACCACTAAGTTCTGTTACATCATCAAGCAGAGCTGAGACACCATAACTAAGCGGGAAAATACTTTTTAAAGAGCCAGAGTGCCCGCTCTCTTTAAAGAGCTTAAGATATTTTTCTATCTCATCTTTTTGGGCATATACAAGTAGCGCATGGAAAGCTCCGCCATTTTGTTCTGAAATAATAACATCATAATAGATAGAGTTAGGTTCAAGGTGAGAATATATGGCAAGGCTGTTTTTAATTGACAAAATTGCGTCTTCAACAGGCATAACAGGTAGAGTAATCTCACGCATAAATACCTCTGAACGGGGAATAGCAACATAGATGGAGGTTGAACTATCGGTTGGAAGTTCTGATAAAAATGACTTAAGCAACACTTGACCATTACCATATTGTATCCCATCTGCGCTATAAGCGTGCATCGGAGATTTTAAGGCATACCCTGAAACTTTTTTTATAATAGAGACATAGTGCAAGGAGTCTCTGTCTGCATATATCCCAATAATTTTCTTACTTATCAATGTATATCCTTGTCTATCTTTAAAAGATATTATCTATTTTCGTTAAAACTCATATTTACAACCATAATTCTGCTTAACTGTTCAACAAGTTGAAAAGATCCCCCCACTTTTTTTAACCAGAATATCTCATTGTACCATCTATCACCCTCTTCTGGAAAGAGCATAGAAACCCTTATATAATCTTTTGGATATATGGTAAAACGCTCCAAAATAGTCTGCATTACACTACTATCTAAATCTGCTGAATCAGTTCTGTTTTTAGCTCTGTTTTTGTTTAATTCTCTTCTACGATTCAACTCATATATCTCTTGCTCTTTTAAATCAGAGTAAGTTGGCAATTCCAAAATATATTGATATGGACTACCCCAAAATAGCTCATAGCTAAAGTCTTTTACCATAAAAATCTCTGTCATACTTTTAAACGGACCATCTGCTGGATCGCATGGAGGATAAGTATCATTATAGTATGGTTTCTCTGCACCATTTTCCCTAACTAAGTCATCAGGATCAAGCCAATCAAGCAGAGCATCGGCAAATCTATCTGCCTCCTCTGTCAACTCTTCACCATATATATTTTGAACTGTTGTCCTTATATTTTGCTCCAAAGCTAAAGATAACTGAATTTTTGAAGATTCATTCTCAACTTTAACCCACACTTCAACCCCACCGGGTCTTAATGTTATCCATGACAAAGCAGAGTCATCAGTAGTAGCAACAGAATTTGCAGCATTATCTGTGCCAAACAGAGTTTTATCAGAATTATTATTCTTTGGAGTTGTAGAATTTAAATCAGTTTTAGCCACTATTGTATCCATATACCCATTCTCTTCTTGAGCCTTTATTTTAATCAAATCATACTGTGCAGATGCAAGGAGCTCAAGAACAGAAAATGCCGCTGTCTCTCTTTTAAATGCTTCGGTTGTATGAAGCACAACTGCACTTTTCTCTCTATTATGTGATATATATTCACCAGATAGAAAACTTATAATAACCAAAATCCAAAGTACTAAAACCAATACACTTCCTCGACTACTACTCAAATTGTACCTCCAACTTTGAATAGCCAGACAAAAGGCTCTCCCCCTTTTCTCTTTGTCTGGGCAAAAAGAAGCCTTATATAGTCCGGTGGATTTAGATTATCCTCACCATCCCATGAATCTTTAAAAGATGATTCATCCATCTTTATATCTGAAGAGCTTCGTGAAGATGTCAGCCTTTTGGAATCTTCCAAGGAGAGAAATGATAGAGAAAATTTTTCAATATCTCTTATTTTTGCAACAACTATTGCATCACTACTAAATTTTGCTCCTGATTTTTTACCAGATTTATTGCGAGCGGTTCTTTGTGATCTACCGTCAGCTTTTCCCGACTTTGCTGATATAGAAAATAGCCCATCGCTATCATCTATATCTTCTTGATTGCTAATAACCTTCTCGTAAACATTAAGCTCTTTTTTATCTTCATCATAAATATAGGCAACTCGTATAAGCCCTTTAGATGGTGAACCTTGCGGAGAGTAGAGAGTATAAAAGGAGAGATTTTGGTTGTTTCCTACTAATTTAAGCTGCGTAACGACTCCTATTTCAGTTAATGCTGTTGATTCTATTGGTGAGTTTTTGGAGTTAAAGGAGTTTGGCTGCCTATTTGAAATCTTTGAAGATGCTGAACCGCTGTTTGTAAAAGATGTGCTGCTTGCAAGGTATCTAAATTGCCGTTCAAGCATAGCAGGTAGTACAATCTCAATCTGCACCTTATCACCTTCATTATTACTACGTTCCCAAGCCTCAAGATTAACCTTAAATGTAAAAGCCATGATGAGCGTAATCATAGATACAATAACCATTGAGACAATAACCTCAATCAAAGTAAAGCCAGAACTGCTAAATGCTCTAAGCTGATCAAAAGCTACACTCATCTATTTTTAGCCTCACTGTTGTTAGATTTTTTAGTCTCACTGTTATTAGGTTTTGTCATAAATTGAGTACTAACCAAAGCCTCCTCTCTTTTCCATCTTGTAATACAATACTCTTTTTGAATTAGTTGATTTGTCTGACTAACACACAAAACAACATTCACCATTTGGGGAATCTCAACCTCTTCTCCAACTACACTTTTTTTCATATTTTTAGTAGTTCTACTATCTTTTCTACGTAGTGCAGTTCCATCTCTTCTTTTAAAGCCAGAGGTACTACCAATATCACTATTATCCCATATAAGTTCAGAACTATCTATTACAAGCGGAGTTGTTTCTGCTGTACATATCCACCCATCTTCATCGTCAAGAACTTTTTTAAAATTTCTATTTTCCATAATCTGCTTCATAAGTTCTGGATTATTCAAAATATTTTTTAGAATTCTGACAGACTCAACTGCATAATCAGATCTGGCAGACAACCCTTTTGCTGTTGATAATGCTCCAGTAACAGCTGTAATTGAAATCCCAATTATGATTAGTGCCACCATCACTTCAAGAAGTGTATAACCTGACATCTTAGTCATCTAAATCGTTCCTAATCTCCTAATAGAAGCAGTTGTAATCAATAATGAAAGCCTCTTTTGCTTTTTTAAGTAAATAAAGTTAATGTTTTTTTGTAAGCAAATAACACTAATTTTTATAGATTTTTTAATATACTAATAGTTAATTTTCACATATTAATACCATAATTGCAATTGCTTGAAAAATAGTTTAAAGTTGTATAATAATTTTTAAAATTTAAGATTAAGAGTTATGATGATTCTCTTAACCAGAAGATTCTTGAGTTAGCAAGCATGATTGCAATTTTTTCTAAATCTGCCTATTTTCACATAGTACATGCTTGGGAACCTTTTCCTGAATCGATCATGCGAGGTAGAAGCGATAGAACTGTTGGAGATATTGAATCTTACATTGAAAAAGAGCGTGCTCTACACCAAAAAGGGCTTTCTGTGATAGGAGAAAAGCTAAAAGATATTATAGGGGGCAGATAATTACAAACTCCTTGCCCCACGATTTCATCTCCCAAGAGGAGCTGCGCAAAAAAAGATAGCAGCAATGGCACTTGAACTAAAGGCAGATATTGTCGTAATGGGAACTGTTGCACGAACTGGTATATCTGGATTCATTATTGGTAATACCGCAGAGGCAATTTTGTCACAGATAGAGTGTTCAGTAGTTGCTGTCAAGCCATCTGGTTTTGTTACACCAGTTAGGCTTAATGAATAGAAATTTATATCCTAAAAACATATAAGGAGACTCCTTTAATAATGCTTAAGCAAAGCGACTCTGTTACTCTTTCTCAACCTATATTAACTATTGCCCGCAAAGATTTTGTGACCTTAAAGCAAAATTTGACCGTTAAACAAGCCTTTGACCACATCAGATCGCATGGAGTTGGAGAGAGAATTGTATATTTTTACGTTATAGACGAACATGAGCGTCTGGTAGGCGTTATTCCTACACGCAGGCTTTTAATTGCATCATTAGATCAGCCTATTTCCGATATAATGATAAATGAGATACTTACTATTCCAGAGAATTCAACAATACATAATGTTTGTGAGCTGTTTGCCAAATACAAGTTTCTTGCTTTTCCAGTTATAAATGAGGTGGAGCAGATTGTTGGAGTTGTTGATGTAAATATGTTTATTGAAGAGAATATCGATGTCGCAGAACGCAATAGAATGGATGAGATATTTGAATCTATTGGTTTTAGAGTATCACAAATACGTGATGCCTCTCCATTTAGGGCATTTAATCTTCGCTTCTCTTGGCTTTTGGCTACTATTGCAAGTGGAACAATATGTGCTCTGCTTTCAAGCATTTATGAAATTACCTTAGCTAAAAGTTTAGTGTTGGCTTTTTTCCTAACTTTAGTATTAGGGTTAGGCGAAAGTGTTAGTATGCAATCGATGACTGTAACTATCAATACTCTACATAAGAGAACTCCAACATTAAGATGGTTTGCTACTGCATTTAAAAGAGAGATAACAACAGCCTTAATGCTTGGTTCTGCATGTGGTTTTATAGTTGGTATGGTTGTCTGGCTATGGCGTGGTCATGGGTTAGCAGCAACCACTATAGGCAGTAGTATTTTATTAGCAATTTGTATGGCTGCGATTTTTGGACTAACTCTTCCTACCGTTTTACACGCACTAAAACTTGATCCTAAAATAGCAGCTGGACCCTTAACTTTAGCATTTACAGATATTTGCACACTTCTTCTATACTTTAGCCTTGCAACTGTAATTTTATAAAAAACGGTTTAATTTTTTTATAGATTATGTCTTAACCAGAATAAATTAATTAAAGATAACATATTGATAACATACAAAGTAATTGATAATAATAAATCCCTTGTTATAAAAATAACAGGGGATTTTCTACTTGAAACTCCTGATAACCCACCATTTCAAGAGATAATTAGCAAGATAGACTCTCTGACTGATCTTGCAGCAGTGCACTTTGAGACATCTGCCCTTAAAAGCTGGGATAGTTCGATTCTAACATTTCTTAACCATATTAAATCTTACTGCTTAAAGCACGATATCTTATTTATTATAGAGTCGTTACCAAGAGGGGTTAAAAAACTTATTGCCCTTGCTGAAGCTGTTCCAGAACGAAAAGGTGTAAGAAAAACAGAAGCAAAAAGTTCATTGCTTGAAAATATTGGCGATAAGACAATCAAGTTTGGTAAAACCGCAAAAGACATGCTTGCATTTTTAGGAGAGACAACGGTTGCATTTACAAAATTAGTATCAGGCAAATATAAAGTAAGAGGCTCAATACTTTTTCCAATTATTAGAGAGTGCAGTATTGGAGCACTTCCTATTGTCTCATTAATAAGCTGCCTTGTTGGGTTAATTCTTGCATTTGTTGGAGCGGTTCAACTTGTTATGTTCGGTGCGCAAATTTATGTAGCAAGCCTTGTTGGAATTGCCATGATTCGTGTTATGGGAGCTGTTATGGCAGGAGTTATCATGGCAGGAAGAACAGGAGCAGCTTTTGCTGCACAACTTGGCACAATGGAGGTAAATGAAGAGATTGATGCCCTTAAAACACTTGGAATATCACCTATTGAATTTTTAGTTCTACCTCGTGTGCTTGCACTATCAATTATAATGCCTCTGCTTTGTGTTTATGCTGATCTAATGGGGATACTTGGAGGAATGATCGTTGGAGTGTTTATGTTAGACTTAAATATTATGGAGTACTACAATATGACAAAGGCATCTGTAGGACTTAACAGCTTCTGGATTGGCATTTTTCAGAGTTTTGTATTTGGAATACTTGTAGCTCTTGCAGGCTGTTTTCGTGGGATGCAATGTAAAAGAAGTGCATCTGCTGTAGGTGAGGCTGCTACATCAGCTGTAGTAACCAGTATTGTAGCGATTGTGGTTGCAACTGCTATTATTACAGTTTTATGTAATATTTTGGGAATTTAGAACTTTGGATATAGCATCAGATTATACTATTTCAAAAAAGATAGATACAAAGACAAATAATAATAGTGAAAACGCTCACATTATAGTAAAAAATCTCACTATGGCTTATGGAACTCTTATAGTTCAGCAAAACCTTGATTTCACTGTAAATAAGGGCGATATTTTTATCATAATGGGGGGTAGCGGTTGTGGTAAAAGTACCCTTTTGAAGCATCTTGTAGGGCTACAAAAACCTGCTAAAGGTGATATTGTTTATAGTTTAGAAAATAAAAATGTTAATTATGAGAAAAAAAATATCAATTTTTGGCAAGCATCAGCAGATAAAAAAAGAGCATTAATGAAAAATTTCGGGATATTATATCAAAGTGGTGCTCTTTGGAGTTCTATGACACTTGCTGAAAATATTGCTCTTCCATTAGAAGTTTATACAAATTTAAGCTGCTCTCAGATAATGGAGATTGCATCTTTAAAACTCTCCCTTGTAGGGCTTGCCGGCTTTGAGGATTATTACCCTTCTGAGATAAGTGGCGGAATGAGAAAGCGTGCAGGTCTTGCCAGAGCTATGGCTCTTGATCCAGATTTTCTCTTTTTTGATGAGCCATCAGCAGGTCTTGATCCTGTAAGTGCAAGGCTGTTAGATGATTTAATTATAGAGATAAGAGAGAGTTTTTCTTCAACTATCGTTGTTGTAACTCATGAGCTTGCAAGTATCTTTGCCATTGGAACAAATTCGGTATTTCTCGATCCTGTAACTAAAACCATGATTGCTAATGGAGACCCAAAAGAGCTTCTAAAGAGTTCACAAGACCAGAGAGTGATTAATTTTCTGACCAGAGGAGTAGGAAAAAGATGAGTAAAAAGCCTGATAATGTTTTAATAGGTGCATTTGTTGTTGGAGCAGTGGCTCTTTCTGTTTTGGCAATTTTGGTGTTTGGTTCTGGTTCTTTTTTTGAAGACAAAAATTTTTTTGTTCTCCATTTTAAAGGCTCTGTAAAGGGGCTTTCTATTGGGGCTCCAGTTGTACTTAGAGGTGTTAAAATTGGCTCTGTAAGAGATATAAGGATTAGTGCAACTTCAAAAAGCCGTAAATTTTCAATTCCAGTTGTTATAGAGATTGGAAAAGACCTTGTTGTTATGTCTGATAATGGAGGTTCTGGTTATGATTTATCTATTGAAGAGAATCTCAATGGATTAATTGCCCAGGGTCTTAGAGCACAACTTGAGATGCAAAGCATAGTTACCGGTCAACTTCTTGTAGGTCTTGATTTTCATCCTGATAAACCTGCAAGATTATCTGAAGTGCCATCAGATTATCCTGAAATACCAACGATTCAGACAGATATTGAAGAGCTTGCTCAAAAAATCAAACAGGTTCCTATTGAGGAGATGTTTGATAAACTCTTTTCAATTATCAGCAGTGTTGAAAAATCTTTTAATAGCGATTCAATTGGTCAGTTACTCCAATCTCTGTCTCTGACATTGGCAAGTCTTAACAAAATCTCAGGAAGTTTAGATGCTCATCTTCCAAATATTGCAGCAGATATTGAAGATACCATTAAAACAGCAAAAAATTTGATGTATAACTCCAATAATCAGGTGACAGAAGTGGGGAGTTTACTGACTCATACCATTTTAGATACAAAAGAATTAATAGATAGAGCTACCCTTCAGTTAGAAACTACTGGAACATCAATTAATGAGACATTAAATAATACAAATAGAGTTATCACCAACATAAATAATGAAGTATCACCGCTATCTAAATCTGCAAAAGAGTCCATAATAACACTTAAAGCAACCTTGGGCAGTGCAACCGATGCTGCAAATGCTGCAAAAGTAGCCTCAGAGCAGGCTGCTATTATGTTCAAAGGATTTGAGCGAGTAGCAGGCAGCGATTCAGTTGTTGTTAACAATTTAAACAACACCTTAAATGAACTGTCTGATGCTGCACGCTCTTTGCGCCTTTTGGCTGACTATCTTGAACGCCACCCTGAGGCTTTGATACAGGGAAAAAGATGATTAAACAGTTTATTGCCCCCACACCTTTGAAGGGATGGAGATTTATAGAAATTATCTAACGAACTGATATATATAGGAGCTATCAGTAAATGAGAATAATAGTTATACCTAAAACATCTTTTCTATTAACTTTTATCTTTTTAACTCTTTTTATGACGGGCTGCATCACCAGTCCTCCTTCAAAGTTTTATATGCTCACACCCACAATATATAAGGCAGATAAAGATGTTGCTAAATTCAGAGGTGTGGCTTTTGATAAAAATTTAACACTTGGAGTTGGACCTGTTACTATTCCAAAATATCTTGATCGCTCTCAACTTGTAGTTAGAAAAACTCCAAATCAGATAAGCCTTGAAGAGTTTAATCTCTGGGCTGGCTCTCCAAGGGATGATATTCCAGCTATTATTTTGGAGAATCTCTCTAATATTTTTGGAACTGGTAATATTTACAAATACCCTTGGCAAAGAGATATTAATATTGATTACCAAATAGTTCTCGATATTCTACAACTTGATGGGGCACCAGAGCAAAGTGTAAAAATTATTGCGAAATGGGAGATTATAAGTAAAAAAACGATCAAAACATCTAAAACTGGAAGAGCTGATATTGTTGAGCATGTTACAAACAGTAGCTTAGAATCAATAGAAGAATTGGAACAGCTAAAAAATAGTGACAAATTATCTGTTAACCAATTTGACTCTTTTGTGTTAGCTCAAAGCCGAGCACTTGGAAAACTTAGTCTTCTAATTGCAAACGCTTTAATAGATTCACTCTGAAAATGATAAATGTGTAGAAAATAAATTGTTATTGAGAAAAAAGTTTCTATATTGTTTAATAGAAAAGTTTCTGATAGAGAGACGTTATAGCAAGATATGAGCTATTGCACATTTGGTAAATAGCTAATTATTACGAATAATATGGGCAACTTAGATCAGGAGGTTAAAATGTTTAAAATTGTCAATCGGGAAGAGATGGCTCAGGGAACCATTGTCCTGAACGAAATCGAAGCGCCACGGATTGCCCGAAAGGCAAAACCGGGTCAGTTTGTTATCCTGCAGGCTAATGAAAAAGGGGAGAGAATCCCCCTTACAATGGCGGATGTTGATCCTGAAAAGGGTACAATTACCATTATCTACATGATAGTTGGAAAATCGACCACTCTTTTTGGGAACATGAAGGTAGGAGATGAATATTTTGCGGTTATTGGTCCACTTGGCAAGGCAACGCACATTGAAAAAAAGGGAAAAGTTATCTGCGTTGGCGGTGGAACAGGAATTGCGGTTCTTCATCCGATTACAAGGGGACTCAAAGAGGCTGGTAACGAAGTTATTACCATACTTGGTTCAAGAACCAAAGACCTTCTGATTCTTGAAGAGAAGATGGCAAAAGTTTCTGATACTCTCTATATATGTACGGATGACGGCTCAAGAGGACATCACGGTTTTGTAACAGATATTCTAAAAGATGTACTGGCAAAGGAGGCGATTAGCCTTGTAGTGGCAATTGGTCCTGTGCCTATGATGAAATTTGTCTCAAAAATCACAAAAGAGAAAGGAGTGGAAACTCTTGTAAGTCTTAATCCTATCATGGTTGACGGTACTGGTATGTGCGGTGGTTGCCGCGTATCTGTTGGTGGAAAAACCAAGTTTGCGTGTGTAGATGGTCCTGAATTTGATGGTCATGAAGTAGATTATGATGAGCTATCCAAAAGGCTTCAGGCTTATCAAGATGATGAGAAAGTGAGTCTTGAACAATGCAAACAGAATTTATAATAACAGATAGAAGCATATAATAGGATATCGTCAATACAATAAATGGTATAATAAGCCGTTTTGCTGTAAGATAAAGGAAGATAAAGCAATGGTAGAGACAAAAGTGAAAAAAGAACAGACACCAAGGACAAAGATGCCGGAACAGGCTCCTGAAGTTAGAAAAAGAAATTTTATGGAAGTCCCGTTAGGCTTGACACCAGAAATGGCTAAAATTGAGGCTTCAAGATGCCTACAGTGTAAAAATCCTGCTTGTGTAGAGGGTTGTCCTGTTTCAGTAAATATTCCGGGGTTTATTAATAAAATTGCCAACAGCGATTTTGAAGGTGCTGCTATAACACTTTGGGAGAGAAATGCTCTTCCAGCAGTTTGTGGGCGTGTATGTCCTCAAGAGATTCAATGTGAGGGCAGATGTATTCTTGGCAAAAAGGGAAGTTCTGTTGCCATTGGATATCTGGAAAGATTTGCCGCTGACTACGCAAGAGAAAAGGGTTCTGTTGAGCTTCCAAAAGTTGCTCCAAAAACCGGCAAGAAGGTCGCAATTATAGGCTCTGGTCCATCTGGGCTTACAGTAGCAGGAGACCTTATAATAAAAGGGCATGATGTCACAATATTTGAAGCATTTCACCAACCAGGCGGAGTTCTTGTTTATGGAATTCCCGAATTTAGATTACCCAAAAGTATTGTTGCCTCTGAAGTTTCAACTCTTGAAAAATTAGGGGTAAAGATAGCAACTAATAGTGTTGTTGGTGCAACTGTCACCATTGATGAACTTTTTGCAGAGGGGTATGATGCAGTTTATGTTGGTGTTGGTGCAGGACTTCCACGATTTATGAATCTTCCAGGTGAAAACTTAATTGGCGTATTTTCTGCTAATGAGTATTTAACAAGAACCAATCTGATGAAAGCGTATCGTTTTCCTGAGTATGATACTCCAGTTGCAAGAGGTAAAAATGTTGTTGTTCTTGGTGCTGGTAATGTTGCTATGGATGCAGCAAGGACAGCCATGCGTCTTGGAGCAGAGTCGGTTAAGGTTGTTTATAGACGCTCAAGAGCTGAGATGCCAGCAAGAGCTGAGGAGCTACATCATGCTGAAGAGGAAGGGATTGAATTTGTCCTTTTAACTAACCCTGTACAGTTTTTTGGAGATGAGAAGGGCAGACTTTGCGGCATGGAGTGTTTAAAGATGGAACTTGGAGAACCTGACGCTTCTGGCAGAAGAAGACCGGTTGCAATTGCAGGCTCTGAATATCGGATAGAGTGTGATCTTGTTGTAGTATCAGTGGGTGCACAGCCTAATCCTCTTCTAACCAATGCCACACCTGAAATTTCTCTTAACCGCTGGGGAAATATTGTAGCACATCCTATAACAGGTAAAACCACTAAAAAAGGGGTCTGGGCAGGCGGAGATATTGTAACTGGAATGGCAACCGTTATTCTTGCAATGGGTGCGGGCAGAGAAGCTGCAAACTCAATACACGATTATCTAACAATTGGCTGGTAACTATTTTCTCTAATTTTTATATGAAAATAGATTAAAGTTTGTTATTGCTTGCAGTTTAAGTTATGCTGTAATATATGAGTTAGACATGTTTAAGTGGTTTTTAAAGATTAACTCACTATTACATAACTAAAGTGCTAATTTATAGTAAAGTTTTTGAAAGGGAATTAAGAGCCTCAAATTAATTTTTGTAAGACTTGCCGTCTGGCTCTTTTCCCTTTCTGTTTTTATAAGCCACGTCATATCTTTCTGCAGTGAGACATGACTGCTCATGACTACCTTATGTTATCCTTAACTCCTCAATAAAGTGACTATTTTTTCCTAAAAGTATCTATATCCTCCCTGTTGTTAATTATCCATAACTATTTAAAATAATTTTAAAAATAAAATATAAAAAATTATATACTATGAAAATATCTACAACAATACATCAAAGAGAGCCTCTAAAGATATTATTGATTGTAATTTTTATTCTTCTACTCACTCCTATCTTTCAGGTACTGTTGTTAAAATTTACTAACCCTCTATTTACAATTCCTATGATTTGGGAGTGGTGCACAAAAAAAATTACAAGAAAGAACTATATTGAATTTTCATACCAATGGAAAAATCTGAATGAAATTTCTCCTCACCTGCGTAGAGCTGTTCTTGCAGCCGAAGATCAACGTTTTTTATCACATAATGGATTTGATTTTATTGAATTGAAAAAAGCTTTAGAAGATATGAAATCTGGGAAAAAGATGAGAGGAGCCAGCACTATAACAATGCAGACAGCAAGGTCTCTTTTTCTTATACCATCAAGAAGTATAGTACGAAAAGCTATTGAAGCCTATTATACTCTGTTTATAGAATTTTTCTGGGATAAAAAGAGAATCCTCGAAATTTATCTTAATACTGTTGATTGGGGTATTGCCACAATAGGAGCACATGCTGCTGCAGAACGCTATTTTTCATGTAGTGCAGGGGATTTAACTAAATCTCAAGCAGCTATGTTAGCTGCTATTTTGCCAAGCCCACACACATGGTCACCCACAAATCCTGATAGCTATCTTATCTCAAGACAAAAACGAATTATCAAAGATATGAGATTGATGTCTCTGCTATAAGGTTTTTATCTTATGATATACTATAAGTTGATGCTATAAAGTGAACATGTGTTTTTCCATAATCTATCTGCCAAAATACCTGCATCAACTCCTTTTATCTCTACAAGTTTGTTAAAAACATGTTTTACAAATGCTGGTTCATTTCTTCTGGTCTTGTTTTTCATGGGAGCTGGCGTAAGATAAGGAGCGTCTGTCTCAATTACAATGCGGTTATCAGGAATAAGCACAGCAAGCTCTCTTAAAATATCTCCACGTTGTTGAAGAGTTAATATTCCTGTAATACCAATATAGTAACCGAGATCAAGATACCGAAACATCTCCTCTTTTGTACCACTAAAGCAGTGCACTACGCCACATCTATCCTTATGTTTCATTGACTCCAGAATTTCTAAAAACCTCCCATTGGAGTCACGTTCATGAAAAATAAGTGCAAGATTCAACTCATCAGCCGCATCTATCTGCCTTACAAACCACTCTTCTTGAATATCACGAGGAGAGTGCATTCTATTAAAATCAAGCCCAGTTTCTCCCCATGCTCTAACAATGGAAGGGTAGTTTTTAGCAATAAGTTTATAGTTTTCAATTGTAGCATCACAACAGTATTGAGCATCGTGGGGGTGCATACCTACAGATATGAATAGATGGCTATTTTTATGTGGCTGTTTTGCAATATTAAGAGCCTTTGTTATAGTCTGCGGTGTCACACCAGCCACCATGATCCCCTTAACTCCAGAATCATGAGCCCTATTGAGCATATCGTTAAAATCAGAATCATAAACATCGTCATCTATATGGGCATGGCTATCAAAAAGCCTCATTATCTAATCTCCTCGTTTTGTACAGTTTATTTTTTGTATATTGTATAGTTTATTTTCATAAAAACAGGTATGCCCCAGCAGAAATTTTTAATCTGTGGGGCATACCTGTTTAGGTCTATTTAGTTTGTATATATTTTAATTAAACTTGTCTATAATTTTATCCTTGTAAAGAATATTCTGGTCTATTGTTATCCAACAAACTTATCTCAAACTTTATCTTTACTCTTTTGTTTTTGACTCGGTTGTATCTGCTGAATTTTCAATGACATCACCACTACTACTCATTGCGGGGCAGTTCATTTTACCCATCATACCACCATGTCCACCCTTCATACGCCCATGCCCATCTTTCATTCCAGCACCACAATCACCCATCATGCAACACCCCTTTTTTCCAAACCCATGAAATCCCATTCCAAGATTAATATCTGGAGCAATATCTTTAACCTGTAGTGCCATATCTATCTTTTTATCCATAATCTGTTTTTGTAATTCACTTACTTCAGCAATAAGGGCATTAATTCTATCTTTATCTGGAGATGCGTTTCCAAGTATAGTTTTTATCTCCTCATGTTTAGATAAGATAGCTTCTCTTTGGGTAGCTGTCTCATCAAGAAATGTCTGATGTAGCTCTTTAACTCTATTTTTCTGCTCATCTGTTAGTTTTGACCACTCCTGAGCACACCCTTGGGCAGACATCCCAGAGCCCATTCCCATCCCTTTACCTTTTCCACCGCAACCATCCCATGCAAAAGTGTTCCCAACTATTGCAACTACTGCCAATGCCGCTACCAATGTAATAAGTATCTCTTTTTTCATAATTACTCTCCTTGTTTAAAATTTAGTTAACCAATGTTATATATAACCACAAAGCTACACTTTAATGAATTTATGTGGTGTGTCTTTGTAAATATAACATTAGCAAATGACATGCCAGCCAATAAATTAAGAGTTATTCTAACTTTGGTATGTTTTAATTAAATATATTTAACTTATTGATTTATATCTTTTTTATATACTCATTACTTCGACCATTTTATTTTAAAATGGATTTTATAATGTATGTAAGAGTAAACTCTTTAAAAAAAATATGGGTAGATAGTATCCAATAATCATAAAACTGAATGGATACTACCTACCCATATAATATTTTATCAACTTGTTGAGTTACTCTATACTGATTTGGTTACTCTAAATGTAAACGAACCTTTAAAAAGACACTAATAGAAAAAAGATACAAAAAATTATATTAAAGTATTTATGTCTTTATATTCAAGATTAAATGCATCTGCAACAGCCTTGTAAGTCACCATTCCATTAATTACATTTGCCCCGAGTTTAATCTCTTTACTCTCCTGCATAGCTTTTTTCCAACCTTTATTGGCAATTTTGACACAGTATGGAAGAGTGGCATTTGTAAGAGCCATTGTAGAAGTTCTTGCTACAGCTCCTGGCATATTTGCAACACAATAGTGAACCACACCATCAATAATATATGTTGGGTCTGTATGTGTGGTGGGTTTAGAGGTCTCAAAGCATCCGCCTTGATCAATAGCAACATCAACAATTACAGAACCATTCTTCATCTCTTTGAGCATATCTTTTGTTATAAGTTTAGGCGCTTTTGCACCAGTAACCAAAACAGCACCTATTACGAGGTCTGCTTTAATAACAAGCTCACGCAAAATAGCAGCATTTGACATAATTGGAAAACAGTTAGCAGGCATAACATCATCAAGATATCTTAATCTATCAAGATTGGTATCTAATATATAAACTTTTGCACCAAGCCCACAAGCCATTTTAGCAGCATTAATACCAACAACACCGCCACCGATAACAACAACAGTTGCAGGCTCAACACCAGTAACACCACCAAGGAGAACCCCCATTCCACCTTGAGGCATCTCAAGAAGTTTTGCCCCTTCTTGAACTGCCATACGTCCAGCAACTTCACTCATTGGAATTAATAACGGAAGAGAACCATCCTCTTTTTGAATGGTTTCGTATGCAATACAGATACCTTTACTTTTAATCAAAGCATGGGTTTGTTGTTCGTCTGCTGCAAGGTGAAGGTAGGTGAAGACAATCTGATCCTCCCTGATAAGCTCATACTCTGATGGCTGAGGCTCTTTTACGTGCATAACCATATCAGCCATTTTATATATTTCAGATGGAGTATCCACAATTGTAGCACCAGCTTGAATATATGCACAATCTTCATAACCGCTGCCTTTACCAGCATCTTTTTCAACTAATACGTCATGTCCATTTTGCTTCATAACCACAACACCTGCAGGTGTCATGCAGACTCTCTTTTCCGCAACCTTTATCTCTTTGAGAATACCTACAATCATTCTTTGAATCTCCTTTATTATAATTTTTAAATTCAGATTGTGTTCATTATATAAAACACAATAAATAAGATATAAAAATCATAAACCATATAAAATACTAAACATCAATAGCATTATAAAAAATTTATGAATCTGTAAATATGTCAACAATCAAGCCCTTTCTCTAATATTCCCGTTGACATAATAGATAGTTTATTTATTAATGTAGAAAAATAGATATTAAATCGCTCTTATACACTCATAATAGTTAAGGGAAAATCAATGAAAATTAAAAAAGCTGTATTTCCAGTTGCAGGACTTGGTACCCGTTTTCTACCAGCAACAAAAGCTATGGCAAAAGAGATGTTGACAGTTGTTGATAAACCAATAATTCAATATGCAGTAGAAGAGGCTTTTGATGCAGGTATTGAACAAATTATTTTTGTAACAGGTAGAGGCAAAAAAGCCCTTGAAGATCATTTTGATAGGTCTTTTGAACTTGAACTTACCTTAGAGAAAAAGAAAAGGCATGATACACTAAAAATGCTACAAGAGCTTGTACCCAAAACAGGTACAATTGTCTATACAAGACAAAATGAGCCATTAGGATTAGGTCATGCTATTTGGTGTGCAAGAGATATTGTCGGTGATGAGCCTTTTGCAGTACTACTTGCAGACGATCTAATTAAATCACCTACTCCAGTTTTATCTCAGATGATAAGACGTTTTGACAGATTAAGAGCGTCTATTGCAGCAGTAATGGAGGTTGAACAAGATCAGACAGATAAATATGGTATTCTTGATGCAGATGAAATCGAAGATAATGTAGTCAGAGTAAAGGGTATGATAGAAAAACCCAAACCAGAGGATGCTCCATCTAACCTTGCTATAATCGGTAGATACATATTGACACCTAAAATTTTTGACTATCTTGGTCAAAATAAAACTGGAGCTGGAGGAGAGATTCAACTAACTGACGCAATGGGGCAACTTCTTAGGGAACAGCCAATATTTGGGTATAAGTTTGAAGGTACAAGATTTGACTGTGGCGACAAAGCTGGGTTTCAGATGGCAAATCTTGCATTTGCTATGGAACGCCCTGAAATAAGAGAGAGACTCTCAAAATTTATAACTGAAATGGGACGTAACGGATATTACTAAAAATTATTACATATTTCTATATTGATTATACAGATTCATAACTTTAAACACATAATTTCTTGTCTCATTATAGGGTGGTATTCCCTCATATTTTCTAACAGCCTCAGGTCCTGCATTATACGCTGCAAGTGCAAGTTGCAACTTCCCATCATGCACTTGCAACATCTGTCTTAGATACTTTGCTCCACCCATAATATTTTGGGCTGGGTTAAAGGGATCAGAGATGTTAAGATGACCATAGTTTTCTGGCATTATCTGCATCAGACCTTTAGCTCCTTTAGGCGAAACCGCCTGAGAGTTAAACGCAGATTCAGCAGATATAACAGCTTTTATCAAAGCTCCATCCAAACCATATCTAATTGATGCCTTTTCTATAATAGAGTCAAAAGCCTTGGTATTTATTGCACGTGCAGGTACTCTTTTATACCCCCCCGTCCCACTGTAATATATCCTACCGCTACGTTCCGGTATGAATAGTTTGTACTTAGAGTCATTAGGCACATTAGTAAAATGTTTTACGCCGTTTTTATCTTTATAAATATAAATATCAGCCACAGATGTTTGTGCAAATAGAAAAACAGTCATAACTGATACCACCAAAACAACAATAGATAATAAATTAATTTGAAGAGCAGTTTTAAGCAATCTAATATTAGAATTAATGCAGATTAGATCATTATTAATAAAATTAATATATAACATACTTTCAGGTTGCCTCCGGTCATTTTATATTATCCAGATTAAATTTATAGCATTTTGGCTTAAAATCCAATGTGTTATGGTCGGGGGGCTATTTACTAATCCTCTTTTAAAATAGCAATTTTTTGTTGAGATCACGATATTTTTTCAAAACAAATTTATAGGGAAAAGAGTCTTTAGAGAGATAACCTATCATGTTCTCACAAAATTTATCCACAAGTTCTTGCAATACTCTATCTTTATTTTCAGCCATAATAAAATTACGTTTCTCTTTGTATTCAAAACGGACATAGTAACCAAGTTTTTGGCTTACTTCATCAAAATTTATTGACTCAAGCTCTCTATTTGAAAATAGATTTTTCTCTATAAGAATATCGATTCTAACTTCCATCGCTACAAGATAAGCGTCAGCACTTATTTTTCTGGATTTATCAAGAATCTGAAGTTTTTGGTGGTTATCAAGCACAATCTCTCTAATAATTTTCTCTGTTTTTATAGTTTTTTCTGTGATAGTTTTCTTTGTCATAGTAGCTATTTAATATTTTTTAAATAATTTACTTTAAATTAAAAGTAAATTAAGTGTAAGTACTTCTATTTTTTGCCTATTTTGTTTTGTCTGTATAGACTTTGTAATTCAATATATTTTATCTACTCTTTTATAGATAGATTGAAGATATCTGTCCATATATTTTTTACTCAAATTTTTATGTCAACTAAATTTTACAATTTACATGAAAAATCTAAATGAAGGAGATAAATTAAGTGCGTATAGTGAGATTTTTAGATAATGAAGGCAAGCAATTTACAGGTTGCGATATGAAGGATAGGTCTGCCACAGTAATAAATGGAGATATATTTAGTGATTTTACAGTAACAGATAGAAGAGTTGAAATTAAAACTTTGCTTGCCCCCTTTCAGCCGGTTGCAATCTTGTGTATAGGGTTAAATTATAGAATGCACGCTCAAGAGACAGGAGTTGAGCTTCCACAACACCCTGTTCTTTTTATGAAAAATCCAGCTGCTGTTACAGGACCATATTCTGATATTGAAATTCCAATTTCATGCCTTGATCCTCTTCAAGTTGATTATGAGGTAGAGCTTGCTGTTGTTATTGGTAAAACAGGGAAAAATATCAGAAAGGAGAGTGCTCTTAATCATGTTTTTGGATACACAACTGCTAATGATATCTCTGCAAGAAGATGGCAAAAACATAGTGGTGGAGGACAGTGGGTTAGAGGGAAAAGTTTTGATACTTTCTGTCCCTTAGGTCCTGCTATAGTAACTAAAGATGAGATAAACGATCCGCAAAATCTTGAACTTATGTGCAAATTAAACGGAGAAATCATGCAACAAAGCTCTACTTCAGATATGATCTTTTCTGTTGCAGAGCTAATTTCAAAGCTATCCCAAAGTATGACAATGCTTGCAGGTACAGTTATTCTAACAGGTACCCCAAGTGGAGTTGGATTTGTGAGAAAACCTCCAATATTTCTCAAACCAGGGGATACTCTTGAAAGCATTATTAGCAAAGTTGGAGAGATGAAAAATATAGTAACAGCAGAAAAAGAGCTATCTTAAAAATAGTTGGTTAATGACTGAAATTATAACCCATATTTTTTTAATTTCTGATTAAGGCCGCTTTTTCCTATTCCTAAAATTTCAGCAGCTTTAGTTTGAATATTACCAGCTTGTGCCATTGCTTTTTGAAGCATTCGCTTTTCAACTGCTGCAAGGGTCTCATTTAACCCTGCATTTTCAGGAATGCCATCTAAATTAAGCTGAGGACTTATACCCTTGCGAATCTGAATCGGAAGATCTGCAGGGGTAATAAATCTACCCGTAGATAGTATAACTGTCCGTTCAATAAGATTCTCAAGTTCTCTAACATTACCGGGCCACGAATAGTCAAAAAGCATTCTGGCAGCCTCAGGCGTTACCCCTTCCAATGGCTCTAAATTTTCTATCTGCTCGGTAATTTTTCTTTCATGGGAGTATTTTTGAATAAAGTGGTTAATCAAAAGAGGAATATCCCCTTTACGATCTCTTAATGCTGGCATAACTGCTTTTACAACATTTAGTCTATAGTAAAGGTCTTCTCTAAATCTCCCTTTTTTTACCTCTTCCTCAAGATTTCTGTTAGTAGCTGCTATTAAGCGAAAATCTACCTTTATTGGAACTGTTCCTCCCACCCTTTCAATACTCTTCTCTTGCAACACCCTCAATAGTTTCACCTGAATATTTAAAGAGAGTTCCCCTATTTCATCAAGGAAAATAGAGCCTTGTTCAGCAAGCTCAAAACGCCCTTTTTTCATTGTTGCAGCACCTGTAAAAGCCCCTTTTTCATGCCCAAACAGCTCACTTTCTAAAAGAGTTTCTGCAAAAGCAGAACAGTTAACACAGATAAGAGGTCCACTTTTTCTTGGACTATTATAATGTATAGATTTAGCCGCAAGCTCTTTACCAGTACCACTCTCTCCTTCTATAAGTATGTTTGCTCCTGTCGGAGCAACTCTTTTGATGATACTGTAAAGTTCCTGCATAGGTTGGCTTTTTCCAATAATATTACAAAAATTATACTGTGTGCTAATAGCCTCTCGAAGTATTGAATTTTCCTTTACAATTTCATGAATAGATATAGCTTTTTGAATATGGGCAATAAGAGTATCATTATCAAATGGTTTAAGGATATATGTATAAGCCCCTTTTTGCATAGCCTCAACAGCACGTTCCACACTTCCATGAGCTGTCATTATAATGACCGGCATATCAGGTTCAAGCTCTTTGATTTTAGCTAAAAGTGCAATCCCATCCATACCCGGCATCATAACATCAGTAAGTACAAGATCAATATGTTTAGCTTTTATAAGCTCAAGAGCCTCAAGGGCACTTGAGGATGGTACTGGATTAAATCCCTCTTCTTTAAGAACTTCTCCAATTATCTTAGGATAATTTTTTTCGTCATCAACGATTAAAATGGTTTGCATTTTCAATAGATTTCCTTGTTATAAAGCACTATTTTAACAGTTACACCGCCTGACTCTCTGTTAAATACATCTATTTTGCCATGATGCGATTCAATTATGTTTTTAACAATCCCCATACCAAGCCCAGTTCCCATCTCTTTTGTTGTAAAAAATGGATTCCATATTTTTTTTAAACTCTCTTGAGCAATACCCTTACCTTGATCATGAAAATAGATTGTAATTTTATCACTCTCAGATACCATTTCAATGGTAAGTTTACCTCCTTGTGGCATTGCTTGAAACGCATTGAGCATAATATTTAAAAATGCTTGATAAAGTCTCTCTGAATCTGCCATAATTTCTGGAGTTGGTTGCGCAAATTTTTTCTCTATTATAAAATCGTGCTCTTTAATCTGTTCAGACAAGTAGTTTATGTTTTTTTCAATTATATCATCAATATGGCACGCCTTAAGAGATGGTGTCATTGGTTTTGCAAAGTCGAGAAAATCTTTTATTATATTATTAAGCCTTATAGACTCCTCAACAATTATATCAATTATCGTAGTTGACTGTTCAGTTTTTACCATCTTTTTTTTCAGCAACTCTGCAGAACTTTTTATTATTCCAAGAGGATTTCTAATCTCGTGAGAAATGCCCGCGGTCATCTCTCCAATAGCAGAGAGATGCTCGGCTCTTTGGAGTTTCTCTTCAAGTTTTAACCTCTCTATCGCCCTTGCCTCAATAATAATCTCTCCTCTTCTGACTACTAAGACAAGTATAAAAAATAGAGCTGCCATAACAGCAAAACAGGTTGCCACTATAAGCAACTGTAATCTAAAAATTTTATGATAATCATCAGAGATATCCTGTATTATCTCCACAACACCAAGCACAGGTCCCTGAGCTGAAGAGAGAGGTTTTTCAGCCCTCAAAGGTGCAAAAGTGACTATTTTGGTCTGATGAGGGAAACCAAGTAATAACTCAATAAAGTTCCCCTTTTCAACAAGGTGAGATGTTGCCTTATTTTTCAATGCCATTGCATAACCAACTCCACCAGCACTCTTTACACCTTTTTTTGAGCTATCAAAACTGTACGCTATAGTATCTTTCATATCGTAAATATTTACCATCTCAACATTAAAACCATGTAGTGTGGTTTTAATAACTCTATCCATTCTCTGGTACTGAGAATCTTCTCTTAGCTTAATTTTACCATATTTTAAAACAGCCGGAATTATAAACTGTAAAAAAATTTGGTGGTTTAAGTTAGCTACAAGAAGATGTGCATACTCTTCGCTCTTCTCTTGTAGTATATTTCTAACCCAATGTGAGTTAACTGCAGAAATAAAAATAGTTGCGGTAAACATAACCATTAATGCAGAAAATGTAAAAAATTTTACAAGTTGAAAGGGTTTTTGCTCTCTACCATTACTTTTTTTATCTATCATAACTTTTTTTTCTTATCTTATTGTCAAATTATGGTTATAAATATTTTAAAAATAGACACCGTTTTTTTTGCTGTTTTGCATTGAATATTACAAGTAATTTACGTTGTTTTGTACTACAATAATTTAAGATAGGATTTTATTTTTTTTATTTGCTTTTGTTGATTATTTTTATTAATAGTTATTCAAAGAAAAAAATTGGTAATTATTTTATAATGCTATAATTAAACTAACATATAGCTTAATTATACCGCTTACACAAAGATATTTTATGTATAATCAATATAAAAATAGCAATAATTAATAACCTTATTAACAGTTTTATCTTGATTAAAATATAGTCCTATTTATGAATTATGAGGCAAAACAAGGAGTTCCAACGGATCAGATAGTGTAAATTCAATATGATTAGTTACCTCAATTGCTCCTGTGTAAAAAAATATCACTTTGTTTACAACATTTTTATTATGGAGTCAGATGATTTTTTAAAAAATTTATATTTACTGGAAAAATAGAGAAAGGTATTGTAACCAATCATGGTATTTAATAAAAAAAAACATCTGGTCGGACTTGATATAGGTACATCTCTTATTAAAGTAGCTGAACTTAAAAGCAGTGGAAAAAATCCGATTCTTAATAAGTTCGGCGTTGCCCCTATTCGTTCCGGTTTAATTGAAGATGGTCAGATCGTTGAAATGGACGAATTAGCTAAGGCTATAAAAACACTTTTTAAAACCCACAATATAAAATCAAAAAATGTTGCTATCTCAACGGGTGGCTCTTCAGTAGTTGTTAAAACTATAAGTATGCCATCTGCAGCAGCATCCTCTGAGTCATCTTTACTTGAATCAATACGTTTTGAAGCAGAACAATATATCCCTTACGATATTGATGACATGAATGTAGATTTTCAGATAATCGGTGATAATGATGGAAATCCTGACCAGATGAATGTTCTTCTTGTAGCAGTCAAAAAAGATATTGTCTCATCATATATTGAATTGACAGATGAAGCTGGTCTAAATGCACAGGTTATTGATGTTGACAGCTTTGCATTTCAAAACATATTTGAAGTTGCCTCCCACGGACGAAATGAAGAAATGGCAATGCTTATTGATGTTGGCTCTCACAAAACATCCTTAAATATAGTTAAAGATAACGGTTCATTGATGATGCGAGATTCATCATCAGGAGTCGCTCAAATATGGGAAGAGATAGCATCAGAGGTTAGTTGTGGTATTGACGATGCCATCAAAATTTTTTTAAGGACAGATAAAGAGTCAATGAGCGTTGAATCGTTTGATGAAATGTGTCAAAATTTTTCAAAGATGTGGTCTATAGAGATTCAAAATATCGTAAAGACATTTCAGGCAAAATCGACTCATGGAAAAATTGACAAAGTATTTCTAACAGGCGGCGGTTCTTTGGTTAGCGGATTTGCAAATACACTTTCCGAGGCTCTTTCATTACCCGTATCTATCTTCAATCCATTTCAGGGGGTTATTGTCAATCAAAACAAGTTCAGTGACTCTTTTATTAACCAGAGTGTTCCATTTGCCTCTATTGCTTTGGGACTTGCATTAAGAAAAGCGGATGATAAATGATACGTATTAACTTACTGCCATTTAGGGCGGCACGAGCAAAAGAGAATATTCGTAAACAGGTATCTATCTTTTTATTGCTGCTTATTTTTATCTCACTTATCATGACATACATAACAATATCTATTGATAAAAGTATAGCAAAACTTGAATATGGAATTACACAGCTTAATGCACAAATAAAAGACTACAAAGCAAAGGCAGATGAAGTTACTGCCATTGAAAAAGAGCTTGCAATATTAGAGCAAAAACTTAATGTTGTCAGCAACTTAGAAGCTATGCGTAAAGAGCCTGTTATTCTTCTTGAAGCAATGACTCGACTTGTAGTTCCAGAACAGATGTGGATAACTTCACTTCAGACATCAGACGCATCTGTAATACTTAAAGGCATTGCGTTTGACAATAGAACTGTAGCAGATTTTATGACCAACCTTGAGAAATCATCTCTATTTACAAGTGTTGATTTAAAAAATCTTCAGATGCAAGATGTTCAATCAGTTAAAGTAAAGGCTTTTGAGGTGCTTTCCGCTAAAACCGCTAAGGATATTAAAAACGACAATCAGCCAGAGCAGAGCAAGAAAAAATGAAGAAAGATAAGGAAAAAGATCAGCAAGGTAAAAAGGCTCTTCGCGACCAGATAATAGAGAAGACCGCCCCTTTTTTTGAAAAAATAGGAGTTTTATCAAAGCTGCAAAGAGTTCTTATCTGTATTGTTACACTCGCTGTTATGATAGGCGGATATTACTATTTTTTCATGATGCCACGTATAGAAAAGATAACTACTCTTGAAAATAAGCATCAAGAGCTAAATCGTCAGTTGGCAACATATCGACAAAAAGCTGCTCGATTAGAAGAGTTTAGACAAAAAAAGAGAGTTAAAGAGGAGGAGTTTTATACTGCTCTTGCTGCTCTACCTGATGCAAAAGAGATTCCATCTCTTTTAACTGCTGTATCAAAATCAGGTAGCGATTCAGGACTTGAATTTTTGCTTTTTAAACCCGAATCTGAATCCTTAAAAGATTTTTACGCTGAAATACCTGTCTCAATTAATGTTAAAGGTGGATATCATCAGATAGCTCAGTTTTTTGATAGAGTTTCGCAGTTATCCCGTATAGTGAACATTAAAGATATTACAATAAGCTATTCTCAAAGCGGAGGGCTTTTAACCGCGTCATGTAAAGCTATTACATATAGATTTGTGGAAAAAACCGAAGCAGAACAGGCAGATGCACAAAAGGGTAGTAAAAAGAGAGGGAGGGTAAGAAACAAATGATCTGTTTCAAAAGAATACACTTTCTATATATTTTTATACCTCTATTATTAGTATTGGTCATCTCTTCTTGTGAACAGCAGACAAAAGATAATAAACCTCAGGTTGCTCAAGAGGTAGTTAGCGTAAAAATCACGCCTATTAAAAAAGAGCCTGTAAAAACTCAAGCAGATAAAACTATAGACCAACCAGTAACTGAATCAAAAGAAAATATAGCCGTATCTGTCCAAATTGATACAACAAACATAAATCCAATCAATTTATCTAAAAAAGACATAGAGGGTGATAAAGCTGCCAATCTTGATATCTCCTCAACCAGTGTTATAGTGCCTGAGACAGAGACAAATGTAGCAACTTCCGAAAATAGTGAAATCAAAAATACAGATAAAAAAAATGAAACTGATAAGCCTGCAAATGAGAGCTTGTTACTCCCTGAAACATCTATGGAAGAGAGTGATGAGGAGAAACTTTTTTATATTGCAAAGGGTAAAATAGACCCTTTTGAGCCTCTTATAAAAGAGAAAACTCCGGTTGAACAGGCTCAAGAGGCAGTTGAAGAGTCAGTTCCGGAACGTATTTTAACCCCTCTTGAAAAACTTGATTTTAGTCAAATTAAGCTTGTTGCAATACTCAACAGGGAATCTGGAAGTGTTGCAATGGTTCAAGAGGCGACTGGCAAAGGTTATATAGTCAATATTGGAACTTACATGGGTCGCAATTCTGGGCAGGTTACGAGTATAGATAAAGATAAAATAGTAATAAAAGAAAAGATTAAAGATTATAAGGGAAACATTGTTGATAACTTTCAGGAGTTGAAACTGAACAAGTTAGATGATAAGGGTTGATATGTCTCATTTACTATTTACTGGATTTAGAAGGACTTATAGGTCGTTATTTTGTGTGTGGTGTCTGTTTCTTCTTACAGGATGCATCACCGCTGCTCAGTTAAGCCGTAACTCAGCAGATAAAGTTAAAACTCATCCTAATCAGATTCAGTTGCAATCCATTGATCTTAAGGTCAATAAAGAGACAATTGAGCTTCTGATCAAAGGAGATGGGAAAATGAGATATTCTGCTGTAAAGCAGGATTTCCCATTAGGGGTTATGGTTTATCTACATGACGTCATAATAGCCGATAATTTGACCCAACCATCTGTTTTAGGAGTAACAGGGATAAGTTCTTTGTCCGCATCTTATGTTGATAGTACTACAAAACAGAATGTAGTAATTAAAATATTACTAAGTGAAAACTTCAACTATCAAGCTCAGGAAGATGGCAGTTTACTAACTATTACATTTTACAAAGGCATAGCACAGTCTAACAATGGAAATGGGATTAAATACTCATCTTCAGAGAAAGCAACTTTTGAGGAGACAGATCTTTTTCAGGAATCTCAAGCTCATATAAAAAATGCACCAGATAAAACTGATATAAGTAGTGCGACTGCTTCACCAACATCTTTAAAGCCTCTTCAGGCTGGAGAGAAAAATTCAGATTCATTACCAACCAGTAGTTATGGAAAACGTTCCGTGGTTACTGCTATTAATTTTCACTCAGGTGATGAGGGGGAAAGCTCAATTGTTATCAATACTTCTAATCCAATCAGATACGACATGCAAAGAGATGAGGCTAATAATGAGCTTCGTTTAAGCCTCTACAATACCGACATTCCTCAACATCATCAAAGGCAGTTAGTTACAACATACTTTAACTCCGCTGTGGACAAAATTGTTCCCATTGGACGCTCTGGAAATGAATCTGCCTCTAAAATTCATATAGTTATGAGAGAAAAGGTACCATACCATATACTTCAAGAGCAGAATAGTCTCACTCTTTTTATGGAACCTTCATCTATTAAGCCAATGAAATTAGAAGACCCCTTACCTTTAGTTGTTGATGGAACTTCTACAACTGTTTTAACTTCCAATCCCCCCCCTTCTGTTTTACCTCAACCCCCTGCTGCTTCTGCTCAGCAATTTGACTCTAAATCTCAAAAAATGGTTAGTGCTGAATCTGATGATTCTGAGCCGGAAGATTTAGAGGCTGCTGATAATCAATCGGAAACTGAAGAGATGAGTATCTCTGAAGATGAACAGGTAGATGATTTTTTTGATGACAATCCTGTTTATACGGGAGAGGAGATAAGTCTTGATTTTTATGAGACCGATATAAAAAATGTTTTCAGAATCTTGCAGACTGTAAGCGGAGAAAATTTTGCCGTAGATAAAGATGTTACTGGCACTGTAACGCTTACTCTTGAAAAACCAGCTCCTTGGGACGAAATTCTTAATCTTATTTTGAAAATGAATGGACTTGGAAAGATAAAAGAGGGTTCAATTGTCCGTATTGCCACGATACAGACAATAAAAAAAGAGCAGGAGGAGAAAGCTGAACTTTTCGCTGCAAGAGCACAGGCTCGTGAGCAAAAAAAACAGCAGGAACCGATGTTCACTGAGTATATTCCAATTAACTACGCAAATGCAGACGCTGACATAAAGCCACATATTGAGAAATTGCTTACCCCCTCAAAAGGAGGGACAAGCGGTCAGGGAGGAACTAATAGTGGTGGAGCAACTATTAGTGTGGATAAACGAACCAATATGATAATACTAACTGACACCAAAAAGAAGATAGAGGAAGCCAAAGAGTTGATATACACACTTGACAAAGTGACGCCCCAAATTCTTATCTCCGCAAGAATTGTCGAAGTAACTAAAGATTTTTCACATGCGTTGGGTGTTGAATGGGGTTTGACTGATGGAACAAATTCACCTTCTATTTATCGCAATGATTTAGGAGGTATTTATGGATTTGATATAGCTATGAACCATCCTGTAACATCTCCATCAAGCATCGGTTACACATTTGCTCGTTTGGCAGGAACTCCGTTACTTTTAGATGCAAGATTAACCGCATCTGAAACAACAAATGATTTAAAAGTAATATCTTCGCCAAAAATTCTTACTTTGGATAATAAAGAGGCAACAATTAAACAAGGGGTTGAATATCCATATGAGAAAGCCGCTACTGAAGCAGGAGGTAATCCAACTACAGAGTTTAAAAATATTGATCTATCTCTTAAAGTGAAGCCTCAGGTTACTCCTGATAATAGAATTGGAATGGCAATTACTATTGAAAAAAATGAGATCGCGGGAGTTACCGCCAAAGGAGAGCCTTTTATATCTACAAGTTCTGCGAATACAGAACTACTTGTAAATGATGGAAATACAATTGTGATCGGTGGGATTGTCAAATCTACCGTATCGGAAACCAAAAGTGGTTTTCCGATACTCTCAAATATTCCATATTTAGGACACCTGTTCAGATCTGATACAAGTACCGATAATAAAAGTGAACTACTGATATTTATAACACCAACAATTGTCCAGCTTGATCAGATAAGACAATAAAATAAGTAAATTACAGTCCATATACTATTTTCCGGAGGATATAGATGAACCTGAACCAGACTCACTGTAATAATCGATATTATAAAAGTTTAAACTATATAATATTAATAACTATTATAGTTATTACCCACGTTACCTTTATATCCGGTTGTGGCTCTTCTGGCAGTATGAATGAAACTGCTGCCATAAATCTTTCAGCAGATTCACAAAGTATCCCAGCTGATGGCAAAAGTTCTGTTGCTATAACTGCTGTACTTTCTAATAGCTCTGACTCCTCTGTCTCTCCATATACCAATGTTTTATTCAAAACCAACCTTGGTCGATTCAGAAATGGAAGCCAAGAGATTCAAGTAGATATAACGCAAACCAATGGAATAGCTACAACATCTCTTATATCATCAACAGAACCGGGTATTGCAGAGGTTACATGTCAATCAAGCGGTGTAACTCAATCTATGCGAATACACTTTACCCATTATGATAATACAGGGCTTCCAGTGGCTGAAGAGTTTGGGCTATCTGTTCAATATCACAATATTTCAGGGCTATGGATGTCTGGTCTTGCAACTAAAGTGTATGCTCATTTAGGGGATTTTTTTGGAAATGGAGTAAAAGATGGAGTTCCAGTTAGGTTTAGAACTTACAATACTGGAGGTTTTTTTGATCCAGATATAGCTGTAACAGCCGGTATGGTTGGAGAGGACTCTATTCAAGGCAATGGAGTTGCATCATCTACTCTTTTTTCAACATCCAGCCCATCTCCAGCTCAAGGTATGGTCTCTGTAACAGCAGAGACTGATGGTGGGGAGACTACTCATGTCACCTCTATTGCAGTAACACCCGGATACGATTCTCATATTATGTACGCTGGAACCAATGGCGGAGGTGTCTATAAATCAACAGACAGCGGTAGAACTTGGGAAAATATCAGCAAATCTACATTAAATCCAAGAGCGGGACAGAACTGGATTGATCCTTATATTAAAGGCAACAGTGCAATTTGCGTTGATCCAGATGACCACAATACAGTCTATGTTGGTACTGGATATCTTGGTAGCGGTAATGTTTTTCGCTCTTTAGATGGTGGAATGAACTGGAACAGCAACAATCCTGAAGAGTGGTATGGGCTATACTCAACACAGGCTGCTGTTTTAACTGTACTTTGCGATGACGATGGTAATAATAATGACGGTACAAACTACGTATGGATAGGCACCGAAGGTCAGGGGATTTTATATGCACCTGATGGCGAAAACTTTGCACCATCAGGTGGCATTATTACTGTAAATACACCACAAGGCAAAGGAGAGGTACTATCTCCTAAAGCTGGCTACAGTGCAAAAACAGAGACTTGGACTCTAAGTTGTATAGTTCCAGATGCAACGGTAAACTCACCATCTGTTATTACTAATATTGATCCCGTTGTTGTAGAGAATAGTGACTATACCTCCCCGCCAGTATTTACACCGGCAGACCCTTCTAAAGACCCTGCCACTGACGGTAGAATTGAAAAATTTCTCACATCTGCTAACACAAAAACAGAAACATGGACTGCAAAGTATGTTGTAGGTGCAACTGCTGAATATCTTAAGGCACCAGATGGTAAAGGCACTGCTATAGAGATTAATCCCAAATTGACAAAATACAGAGAGAAATGGACACTAACTTGCGTTTATGTTGATATCAGCCAATCTCCACTACTTGGTCAAGATTCAACAGTTTTTACTGTTGAAGGTGCAACTACAGGAAAACTTGATAATGCAAGAGTTAATGCAGCCTATACATCAGAATATATTGACTTTAAAATCATCCCAGGACCAGCTCCTTTTATTGTAGGAGATATTATTGAATTTGAAACTGTCCCTCTATCATACTGGCAAATTAGCGGTACAGTATCTGGAATGCAAGCAAAGATTGCCTACACAGGAGTGGCCTACACCTCAGATAATCAGGAGATTGGATTTACAATCTATCAAGGTACAGTACCATTTGTGAATGGAGATACTTTCACTTTTCAGACTTATCAGGCTCGACCAGCATACTGGACTGTTGAAGGTAGTGTATCTGGTATGCAATCAGGTGTTGCTCAAACGGGTCAGATTTACAGTTCAGATAATGGAGAGATAAGTTTTACAATAAAAGAGAAAGGCTCTTCATTTAAAAGTGGTGATAAAATAACAATAGATGTGATAGCAAACAAACTTGGTCATAATTGGACAGTTTGGGATATTGTAAAAGTACCGGGAACTCATAATGATACTGCAATTCTTTACGCTGCTACAGCTACTGGTCTTTACAAAAGTACTAATGGTGGCAGGACATGGGATGCTACTGGAAGATTTACTGGAGATTATATAACCTCTCTTGAGCTTTACCATCCAGTTTCAGGTATGGATATATTGTATGCTGGTACACAAAATGGTGGAGTTTGGGTAAGTTATGATAGCGGCAGAACATGGTCTCAGTATGCAAATGGTATGGATAGAGGCACAAGTATAAAGAATATTTTATTAGACAGATACAACCACACACTTTATGCAATTGCATGGTATGGTCCTCGTGATAGTGCAACAGGAAAAGTTTTTGCCCATCTTGTTAATTCAGATTTTACAATGACTTCTCCATCATCATGGTATGAGACAAATCAGGGGCTATCAGGTTCAGCACTTTACGCCATTGCTGCTGATAATGCTGATTTTACATCAACATTATACGCCGGAGGAGAGGGGATAAGTTTCTACAAATCGTCAGGTGGTGTATCAAACGCCAATCCACTATGGGAAAATAGTGCAACTGGATTTACAAATACCATTATGGCAAGAATTCCTATCCTATTTTCAGGTCAGGTTGGATTGACTTATAAGTATGTTCAGTATGATGACGTTATCTTTATGGATGTATATCTACAAGATGTTAATGGTAATCCTCCAATTGCCGGCTCAACATTTAAAGTTACCTTTCATAGCGAGTCTGCGGGAGAAGATTATTCATGGACAAATATAGTTTATCCAGATACTTACTCCTATCAAGGCACATTCAGCAATCCTGCAAATGGATATACCAACCATCCTTATAGATATAGATTTCAAGCTGGCACTGGAGACGAATTAACAATTACCTATATGCTTAAATGTAATAGTGGAGAAGATAAAGGTGCTGGTTGTTCTGGCGGCGGTGGGGAAGAGACCATAACGATACCGTTCTAAATATTTAAAAATTATCAAGATTTTATATGATCAGTAGGGATAGAACATTGTTCTGTCCCTGTTGATTTTAAGCCCATCATTAAATTGTTTTGAGCTTCACTAAACAATTATTAATATCCCAAAAAAGGAAATATTTGTGATGCCAAGAGTAGAAAATCAGAATCATGCACAACAACCTAAAACATCTATAAGCACTGCAGAAGCATTTTATCTTGTATTCCGTTCTCTACCCAAAAAAGATAGACTGGCTGTTGTTCACTATATTCTTGAAGATGACGAGGTGAAAAAAGATGGCAAGTTTTTTGCATTACCGAATAAAAAGACATTAAAAGCCTTTGCTGAAGATAAGTCATCAATGCCGGTATTTAATTCAATTGATGATTTAAGAAAGGATTTATTATCTTGAATATGGCAATCAGAAGAACAAATCAATTTAAGCGAGATGTAAAAAGACTTATCAAATCAGGGAAAAATATAGAAAAATTGATGACAGTTCTTCAAATTTTGGTTGATAAGAAACAAATATTACCGATAGAGTATAATGATCATCCGTTAAAAGGTGAATATAAAGATAGGCGTGATTGTCATCTTGAATCTGATTGGATTTTGATTTATGCTATAGAAAATGATGAAATTGTTCTTTATAGAACAGGTAGTCATTCCGAACTTTTTAAATAAAAGATAGAAAATAAGCTCACCGTTTCGCATTGGGGGAAAATCATGAAAAAATCATTAATGGTAATTGTTTATTGGATTACACTATTTGCTATTACACTATCTGGTGCTGATGTTTACAGTGCATCAAAATATGAGAGCGAACCTAATGACAAAAGGATTTCCGCAATAAAGGTCACGTTTGGTGATAAAATTGTTGCCAATATGTGGCACGCTTTAGATTACGACTGGTATGAAGTCAATGTTCCTTATGCTGGTCTTGTTAGCCTTACAGCATATTATGAATTCCCCTCTGGCTCTACAGCCGATACTGATGTTTTATTTATTGAAGTGCGAGATGTTTCAAATAAGGTTCTTGCCGACTTCTTTATTGATTATAGGGATTACAAAACTAATACCCCTTATATCCGAGATATTAATATCCCTTCTGCTGGCATTTATTATATTGTTGCTCATTGTCCAAGTCAGGACAAATTTAAACGAGATAGATACTATTTAACTATGGCGAGAGGTGGCGGAGAAAATGCCACCCTCTCTATTTTGAATGAAGAGGGTTCTGTTGTTCTTACAGCAGATGAAGAATCTACTGCTACCATAACAGCCCTTGTAAAAGATGAAGATGGATATCCTGTTGTTGGTGCTTTGGTTAAATTTTCAAGCCTTAATCCAAATGATAAAGACCTTGTTTATTCACAAGGAGATATTACAGAGACATATTCTAATACAAAAGGGTCTGGAAATACGGAAGTTTTTTCTCTATTTGCTGGAGAAAAAACGATTGAAGTTGAATATACAAACACTAAATTTGACTATGTTAAAGATAAAGATGGTATTATTACAAATAAATCGCCTGTTCCTTCATATTTTAAAGTAGAATTAATTAATAAAAATGATGAAAATGATAAGATAAACTTGTATTCTGTAACCACAGATAGTAGCGTTAAAGAACAATTTACTAAACAAATTTTATCTGATGGTGATTACTATTTAAAAGTTGAAGTGGGTGGAACTAAAGCTACTGAACAAGGTCAGCAAGATGAGTGGGATGGTATATGGCAGGTTACAATTCCTAATAGTAAAACAGGTGGTAAAGGAGATGAAATTGGTACCGCAGTTACTAATTCAAGCGGAATAGCAGAATATACTTATAAAAGCACTGAAAAAAAAGGTGATTTTACCATTATAGCTTCTTTTGGTAATAATTCAGATAACTTTAAACTTAAACAAATTGCAGGAGTTCCAGCAAAAGTTGATATAGTAGAATTAAATGATTTGTTATATATTAATCGTGAATATGAATTGCAAGTTAAAGTAACAGATAAAAACAATAATATTGTTGAAGATGACACAGAGATTACTTTATCCTCTACAGGCTTAAAAATAAATGAGTTCCCTCCTATAGTTAAAACTAAAAATGGACTTGCTAAATTTACAGTATCAGCTCCAACTGCAAAAGAATACACAATCACAGCAAGTGTTAAAAATAATACTTCAATAAAAGATACTCTCTCCCTAAACTTTAATACTATCAATCTTACCAACATAATGGCACAGCCTGCCTATATTTTGGCAGATGGAAAAACTTCCTCTACGATAAGCGTCCGATTAAGTGACAGTAACGGTTTAGCTGTTGGAGATGAACCTATTGCTTTTACAACTACATGTGGTAATCTTCTTAGTAACAGTGCAAAAACCAATGAAAATGGTATTGCTCAGGTAATACTTTTAGCCCCATTTACACCCGGAACATGCACAGTTACAGCAGCTTACGGCACTAAAAAACTTACCACTCCAGTTGAATTTTATGGAGATGGTACAGGAAGTACAACAGCATCCATCCTTCTTGAAGCCGAAAACAATACGGTTCCGGCTAACGGTAAAAGTTCAGTTGTATTGACAGCAACATTAACTGATAATGCAGGATTACCTGTTGCTGCTGGAACTCCAGTAACATTTACCACTGATAAAGGAATATTCCCAAATGGCACTACAACTTTTAAAGGGGCTACACCAACTGGTGGTATAATAAAAGTTGCCATTCTTTCCCAAAATGGACAAACAGGTAAAGCAAATATAACCTGCTCTTCTGGTGGCATCTCTCAATCAATTCAAGTTACCTTTACCCCTGTAAATGTTGATGGTTCACCTGCTGGCGAAAGTACAGCATATATCAATTTAACTGCTGCTCCTGCTACCATACCTGCTGACGGTAAAAGCTCTTTAATGATATCAGCAGAGCTTTTTAACAGCAAAGGTGAAACTGTTCCAGCAGGTACAGAGATTATTTTTTATTCCGCTAATGGAACCTTTGCCAATGGTCTTCGTGAATTTACCGCAGCAACAACAGATGATGCTGGAAAGGTCTATGTTGCTTTAATATCGTCAACAACACCCGGACCAGTTGATGTATGGTGTCTATCTAATGGAATATACCAATTAACTACAGTAACATTTAAAGGTGGAAACGTAACCCCTGATATTGGCAATATCACACTTGCTGCAGATCCAGCTAATGTTCCAGCCAATGGTGCAAGCTCATCATCAATTACTGCAACATTAACTGATACTTCAGGAAACCCAGTACCTGCTGGGACATCGGTTGTGTTTAAAGCAAATCCTACTGGAATTGGAAAATTCTCCAATGGGACAGCAACCATTACAGTAAAAACTCCTGATGATACTGGCAAAGTTATTGTGCCATTTATTTCTGCTGGCACAACTGGCGGACTTGTTCAGGTTTCAGCCTCCTCAGGCGGAGCAAGTCAGAGCACTTTAGTTACTTTTGAGGGTGCAACCCAACCAAGTACAACAGCATATATTGAATTGACCGTATCTCCTGATAAAATCCCAGCAGATGGGAAATCCTCTCTTACTGTTACTGCAACTCTATATGACTCAACAGGCAAAGCAATGCCCAAAGGTACACAGGCAACTTTTACCACAACCAGTGGTGTATTTTTGAACGGTTCAACTCAGTACACTACTTATACTGCGGACGCTTCTGGTAAGATTTCTATATCTCTTATATCCTCAATTGCATCTGGAAGCGTTGATATCTTATGTAAATCCAACAATATAAGTCAGTTACGACAGGTTTATTTTACTGGAGCAGATACTGGTATTGGAGCTACAAATTCCATTGAACTTACATCTTCTTCTCCAACACTTACTGCTGATGGGGTAAGTTCAGCAACTATAACCATTACCCTAAAAGATAGTAAAGGTGAGCCTGTTGTGCAAGGGACTTCAGCAACTCTTACAACAACCCTTGGTACACTTTCTAAGACTACTGTAACTACAGTAGATGGTTCTGGAGTTATATCTGTATCTTTAAAGGCTGGTACAGAGGCTGGTACAGCAAGAGTTGTGGCTACATCTAACGGCATAACTCAGGCAATTCCTGTTATCTTCACAGGCGGAACGTCAGACTCAAAAACACCTACACAATTAGCTCTTGCACTATCGCAAATTTCTGTGAAAACTGATAACTCTGACTCTACCACAATTACAGCAACTGTCCTTGATAAAGACTTCGCAGTTATACCAAATATCCCAGTATCATTTACTTCTGATGGCGGACAGCTAAGTGCCTCTCTTGTTGAAACTGATAAAAATGGTCAAGCAACTGTAGTCTTCTCATCAGGTACTATTGATAAGTCTAACCGTGTAGTTAATATTACAGCAAAGGTTGCCACGCTTGATCCCAAAATAATTCCTGTCCAAGTAGTAGGATCAACACTAATACTTTCCAATAGTGGTACAGATTTAATACTTGATGATCCTACAACCTTAGGGGTAGATGAATCGAATAACTCTGTTTTGACTATCACCGCAAAAGATGCTGGAGGTAATCCTATTTATGATACTCCTATTACAATAACATCTATTGCGGGACAGACAGGTTCTATATCTTGGACACCTTCTGGTCCATACAAAACCAATATAAATGGTGAAATAACAATTACTTCAAAAGGTACTAGTGCTGGTAAGGCTGGAATTAATATTGCAGGTCTTGGTACAACTGTAGTACAGACATATAATATTGCAGTGCTTGCGGAATCTTTTGGTATTACAGTACCTGCAGATGATCTGACAAAAACAAATACTGGCACTGCAGTTTCTGACGGCGTTACCGTAACAGTACGAGCCCCAACTCAAACCACAGTTAAATTTGCAACTACTATGGGAGGTATAGGTACAGCTACTGGACATAGTGAGCTACAGGTACAAGAAGTAACTGTAGTAGGCGGTTTTGCTTCTGTAAAGGTGCGTTCGGCTTTAGCTGGTGTGGCTACAATTGAGGTTTCTGACAAAGATAATCCATCAACTGTTGATAGAGTGACTGTGGCTTTTGTTAGACCCTCAGATGATGCTGCTACAATAAAGCTGCAATCTAATACGGCAGTAATAGCTCCAAGTATTGGTTCTAACAAATCAATAGCAGAATTTACAGCTTTTGTAAAAACCAGTGGAGATACAGGAAATCAAGCTGTTGCTGGTGTTCCAGTTGTATTTTCAATTGACAACTCAACTGGAAGTGGAGAGAGTCTATCACCTGTTATTGTATATACAAATGATGCGGGCGAGGCAAAAACCACATTTACTGCTGGTTCTCTTGGATCAAATGCAGATGGAGTAACTGTAAATGCAAGAGTTGTTGGTTCTGCAACTACGGGTAGCTTATCTAATACTATATCATTTACTTCATCTAATATAATTACAAGGAGCAGTGGTTCGTTCGTTGCAGATGGATTTAAAGCTAAACAGCAAATCAAAGTATCTGGTTCACGATTTAATGATGGATACTATACAGTAAAAACTGTAGCTGGTGTTACTTTAACATTAGACGATGATGATAATGTTACTACTGAAGGGGCAGCAGGAAAAACTATTACTATAACAGCTCTTACTCATTCTACTAATATTGTGATTGGTGGCACTTCAGGCTCTGTAGTAATTGGGCGAGGCTCAGGTGATTCCATTGTCATATTAAATCCTACAACCTACTCTCTATTTATGTCAGTTCTTGTGTCAGATCTTAATGGAAATCCTGTGCCAGGAGCCAATGTATCTCTTAATCTTTGGCCTGAATTCTATAGAACTGGCGTATGGTATGATTTAAATGATAGGACAAGCGATCATTATGTTCCCTATATAACGGGTTCTTTTAACAATGAAGACAGGAATGAGAATACATTCCTTGATCCGGGTGAGGATATAAACAAAGATGGTATATTGACTCCACCTAACTCAGCTGCGGGAAATATTCCAACTCTTCTAACAACTAATAAAGACGGTTTAGCAGAGTTTAATATTATTTACCTCAAATCAAGTGCAGTTTGGATTGACTCAAGAGTTACAGCTACAACAATGGTGTTTGGAACAGAAACTAAAGCCACAATGAGCTTTACTTTGCCTGCTGAAAAAGCAGAAGCAGAGGCTGGCTTTCTACCTGATTCAGCATACCCTTATGTACTTAAGTGCCCATCTGGAGGAAGCACTACTTTTAGGCTGTCCGCATTTGCTGGTGTTTCTAATGATACTTTTATGCCTTTAATAGGAGAAGCTGTAGGTGTAGTAGGAACAGGGGTGGATAGTAATAGTGACGGAACTATGGATTACTATACATCATACGATTATAGATATACCGATATAGTAGGCTATCCGACAGGCAAAATACTTTATGACTTTATATCTGTTTCAGATGCATTCTGTAGTACCACATTCCCTTTAAAAATTATCATTGAATAGAAACCTTTGAACAAAAGCCATTCGCAGTAAAACATAAATCTGCGAATGGCTTTTATATTCCTAACATATTTCATTTAGAGGCTTTTCTAATGAATACAAATACCTCAATTAAACGGATGATTATTTTTATTGTAATAACTATATCTTGTTTGATTCAGTTAGGATTTATCGTCAATGGCTACGCATACGAAACTGCTCCAAGAATTTCAGATCGTGAGATTATTCAATCTCTTACAGAACTTAAAGAGGGGCAGAAAAGTCTGAACAAGCGACTTGATGATATGAATGAGCACTTTAACAAAAGACTTGATGCAATGAATGAGCATTTTAACAAAAGGCTCGATGCAATGACTCAATCATCTAATACACGGTTTGAAATTATAGACAAGCGTTTTGAAGCTATAGATAAACACTTTGAGTCTATAGATAAACGTTTTGATGAGATGGAGCAAAATTTTAACGCACGCTTTTCAGAGCTGCAAAATCTCATTCTTACATTATATGGTGCGGTTATGGCTTTAATAATAGCACTGATAGGTTATATGATATGGGATAGAAAGACGGCACAGCAACCTCTAAAGTTAAGGCTTGGTAAGGTTGAGACAGATATTGTTGTAATTGAAGATCAACTTGAAATCAGAAATCCATCTGGACCTGTAGTCATAAGACTTATAGCAACACTAAGAAAACTTGCTGAAACAGACGAGAGAGTTGCAGCGATTTTGAGAAGCTATTCTTTATTATAAGGCAGTATCATAATTCCACATTAATTGTTTTTCTTTAATCTGTTTTAAATAAATTTTCACCTCTTGATTGGGTACTTTCAACCGAAACATCAACCTTTCCCTACGTATAAAGCTCTTTTCAATAGTCAAATAGCCAGATTGAAACAGCAGTGTTACAGGATCAATTTTCTCAATATCAAAAGAGTTGAGAATCGACTCAGTAACCTCTACACCTTCAAGAGTAGGTAGAAAATAACGATTTTTTTCAAACAGCTTAATAAGGAAAGTGGGATTACCAGTCTCAAACCAGTAATTTCTATAAGAAAAATTTTTATTAATAAACATCAAAACATCGTATGGATTATAAACTGCCATATCTCCAAGCCAGCTATAGCCATTATACCACTGCCTTAGTTTGTTATATTCTACACCTTTAAGATGCTCTACAAAATGGTACTTTAGCTCTTCTTCTGTATAACCACAGATGGTTGAAAAGTTTTCGTCTAAAGTAATATCAGTCAACTGATTTACACCGCTAAATAGACTAACTTTAGAGAATTTAGTTACTCCTGTAAAAAAGACAAATTGCAAATGGCAATCCTCACCCTTCAGTACTGAATAGAAATTTTTTAACCCATCACGCATCTGAGCTGCAATCTCAGGATTTTCAATATTGTCCAGAAGGGGTTTATCGTACTCATCTATAAGTACAACTATACGGCAACCATACTTTTTAAAGCAGTTACGAATAGTGTCTTCAAAAAGACTTGTAATATTTTCATCATATCTAACACTAACTCCAAGCCTCTCTTGATTAAGATTTAAAATCTTGCGTATGCGATCATCTAACTCTTTACGGTTTTGAAGAACCGCGGTTGCAAAATCAATCACAATGACTGGATAGATACAATTCCAGTCCCATTTATCGTAAATATAGAGTCCTTCAAAAAGAGATTTATTCCCTTCAAAAATATTTTTGAGCGTATCTACAAACAGGCTTTTACCAAATCTGCGGGGTCTGGAGAGAAAAAAGCTTCCAACCTGCTTCACCAAATTCCAAGCCATCTCTGTTTTATCAACATAGATCATGTTTTCACTACGCATTGTAGATAATGTATTAACAGATAGTGGCAAATTTTTCATAACATCTCCTTTAAAATATATAAGTTAGGATTTATAACCAAGAGATAAATAGCACGGATAAAGTTTATTTCAGGGCTAAAATAATCCAAATTAATCATAATTTTAAACTTAGAATTGCTGACCGATTTAAGGTTCAAGTTGACTGAATTTTCTGTTAGTGATAATTTTGATAATATTGAAATTTTCACAATCAACAATCTTGTAAATAAGGGGTTGAATATGCGTATTGATTTCATTATACTCATTATAGTATTTATGTTTTCATCTTTTTGTCAGGCAGGTCAATATTATAAGTTTATAGACCAAAATGGTAGAGTCTTGTTTACAGATGACATCTCCAAAATTCCTAAGGAAAAGCGATCTAATATTACACCAATAAAAGCAGTAGATACTACTCCTACTTCCTCTGTTACTAATACAGCTTCCCCTAATACAGAACAACAAGTATCTAATAATCCGGAACAAGCTCAAAAAAATCACAACTTAGATAATGAGTTAAAGGCTCTTGAGCTAATGAAAGAGGAGCTTGATAAAGAGTCTAAAGAGATTAACAGCGAAAGTGTTAAATTAATAGAACAGAATAAGGATAGAGAAAAAATTAGAGAGTATAATGCACAAGTAGAAGAGCTTAATAAGAGAACAGAAGCATATCACTCAAAACAGGTTGAATATGTTAAAAAAGTTACTGAATACAATGAAAAAATCCGGCAGGAATCCATAAAAACTGAATAGAGTTGATTACACACTATCAACAATCTTTGAAATATCACCATAATAACTAAATATCACATAAACATAAGAGTACTCATTGGTGTATAAATAAAATTTGAGTTACAAAAGCAGTTTTTCAAACAACTCAAAACAATAGGCTAAAATTTCCCAATGTGATATCCCAAATGTGATATATTTATACTTTCAATAACTTACCACCTACCCCCAAACAAACGGGCAAATATAGCAAAAGCTACTCTGGCTTAGGAATTGCATCTGTTTCTATTAATAACTATCTTTGGCAGGGAGACTTATCAATGCATAAAAACTTTGGGTTTACACTTATAGAAATGATGGTGACAGTTGCCATTATCAGTGTGTTGGCGTCAATTGCTGTGCCAAACTATCTTGAATGGCTTCCTGACAATAGATTGAAAGACGTTGCACGAGGCATATATGGAGATATGCAGCTTGCCAAATTGAGTGCAATTAAACAGCATAAAGATTGGGCAATTGTTTTTGAACCAGCAAGTAAAACATATCATGTCTGTTCAGATAGAGGTGCTGATAACAAATGGGCAGATTTAGCTGATAATACCATAGTTAAAACCATAACATTCCCTAATCTAAGTGAAATTAAGTTTGGAAAAGGAAATGCAACTAAAGACGCAACTACTGCTGGTGGTACAAGTTTTGGAACGAATTATGTAACCTTTACTTCAGATTCTGCTATATTTAACTCTCTTGGTTCAGGCAATGCTGGTTATGTTTATATTGAAAATGTAAAACAGACCTCTTACGCCATTGGTAAAGAGAGTACGGGTTTTGTTAAAATAAAAAAATGGGCAGGAACTGCATGGAAGTAAACAGGAGGAAAATCATGAAACCATTTAAAATAACACCAAAGCAGCCAAAACAAACTATGGAGAGTGGTTTTACCCTAATTGAGGTGCTTATGTCCATGGTCATATTGGCAGTAGGATTACTTGCCATGGCATCCATGCAAATTACAGCTATACAAACCAATGCCTATGCTATTCATGTAAGTGAAGCAACTCATCTGGTTGAGGATATTCTTGATGAGTATCAGAAGATGGATTATGATAATCTTATAGATGAAGAGGTCAAGCGTGATATATACACAGCCTATACAACAGTTGAAAACAATCAACCTGCTGCAAACATGAAAAAAATTACAGTCAGAGCTACGTGGGATACAGGCAAAAAGAGCCACGAAATCACATTTGGGACAATAGTAACCAAAAAAATAGAGGATTAACAATGGAAAAGATAAAAACAAAAAATTCCGGTTTTACTCTGTTGGAGATACTCATCACTCTTGCCATATCAGGATTGGTTGTTACCGCTGCATTACAGGTATTTCAAAATAGTAATGAATCTTATATTGTACAAGAAGATGTCGCACAGATGCAGCAAAATGTGAGGATGGCAAAGTACTATATTGAACGAGATTTAAGGATGGCTGGATATGGTCTTGGAACTATAGGCGTAGGTGGATTAAGAGTACTACCATTTGAGTTTGAAAATAATAAAAACGCAACTGATTTCTTACCTAATGGAGATGTTTTAACAATAAGATATATTACAGAAGATGATAGTGCATGTGGTGCCACACCGCCAGTCGCTGCCGGAGTTGCTGGCTCATGCAGTGCATTGCCTCAACTTAATTTAAAAGGAGGAATGCCTGAAAGTTCCTCAGAAGCAACAATAGTACAGGATTTTAGTGTTGCTCCATTTTCTTTATGGGATCAGGATTGTTGGTGTGGAAACACAGTATATACACAGCCAACCCCAGGTTATGCTGCACTTATAACCTCTCCAGACGGTTCAAAATCAGATATTGTTTTCATAACTCAGGTACAAAATACTGGAGGAGACGATAAGCTTCAAAATAGACCATATCTGACCTATGATAATAAAGTTATAAATTCATATCCTGACGGTAGTACAATTAAGTTTTTCAACATGGACTCTTTTACTACATTAAAATATTATGTTGACTCAAACTATAAGTTCATCCAAGAAAAAAATGGGAATAAAGTTACTATAGCTGAAAATATCGAAGACTTTCAAGTCTCTTTTTTTGGAGATTTCAATGATGATAAGACATTAAACTTAGAAACGGTTGAAGCCAATAAAGGAAAAGATTGGTTACAAGATAACAGTGCTGTATCTATTGCAAACATCGACAAAATCCGATTTGTAAAAACAAGCCTTCTTGCAAGAACCTCCCGTGAACATAAAAAATCTGGTATTCAAACAACTCGACCTGCACTTGAAAATAACCCAGCAGCAACCACCTCTGATTACTATAAAAGACGAGATATTAGTGTTACAGTCAGAATTAGAAACCTTGGTATATAATTTAATCATTATTACCAGAGAGGAGAATAGAAATATGAAATCTTATAAAAAGAAAAATCCCTTTGAATTTCTCAATAACCAAAGTGGGTATGCTCTTATGACAGCAATGATGATACTCACCCTTCTGACTATTATTGGAATTGCTGCAACAAATATATCTGATATCGATATGCAGATTGCATCATCAGAGAAGAACAGACAACAGGCGTTCTATGCTGCTGAGGCTGGAATTGAACATGCAAGGTCAATTCTTACTAACAGATTTAGTTTTTATAATAGAATAAATGTTGCACTGGACAAACCTGGTGATTGGGATTTTGCTCTTGATGGAAGAGAAGATGGTATAGATGCTGCAACTAACGGTGAAACTTCAAATGATGGTGATGATCCCATTGGTGACTTTGTTGGAGGAGCTGTCTGGATGTGCAAATCTGATCTCACAGGTAATATTAACTATACTGTAACTGTCTGGAATAATGATGATGAATTAACACCTGATCCGGTTACAAAGATCATTGCAAATGATAATAATGCTATCACAGATGATGAAGATCAAACTATTTATGTAAGAGCTGACGGTTTTGGTCCTAATAATTCAAGGATTGCAATTCAAGTCGCATTACATAGTAATATTGATGATAAATTTTTAGAGAGCTATGACGCACAATCTGCAGGTGGACAGGGAAAAGCCAGTTCAACTTCAACAGATATAGGTATAGTTACAAACGAAAAACAAATACAATAGCGAGGTGGTTGCCAATGTTTAACTATATGAATATAAAATATCTTTGCTCTTTTTTTATTATCTCTTTAATGCCTCTTGTGTTCACCTCGTCAGTTTTTTCAGCAGAACTGAGTGGTTGTGGTACAAGTATAGAGAAAGATTATGAATCTGATTTTCAAGCAGACGATTTTACCCTTGATAATATATCAATAATGAATAACGGAAGAATGAAGTTAGTACCAGAAAAGATTGATCCTAATAACATTGTTGTTCGTTTTGATCACGAAGTCTCAGTCACCTTTTTATATGATGGTGCAGGGTATGTATCAGACTTAGGTTATATATTAGCTAAAGATGCTGTTGATACTAACGGTAATTTTAAGGGCTGGAATAACATCCCAAAAGATAAAAGACATCCAATATTTATAAATATTCAAGATGGTGGAACTGGCGGAGGAGATGGAGTATTTGACTCTTCCTATGGTAAAGGATCGTTCCCTACTAACAATGAATCCAGCCTAAAAAATTATGATGATGGTACAAAGTATAAGTTTGTTGTAAATGGTGATGGTCAAGTAACTGCTGTTGATATGAAAAAAAATTTAGGAACTTTTCCTTCTGGAACGGAACTGGTATTTTTCTTAACCGCTGATAAAAGATGGGACACTAACGACACTGGTGGTGTTTTCTTTACAAAAACAGCATGGAATACAGATACTTATTCTGGTAACTATACAGGCAAACGAATCCTAACTGAAGCGAGAAGTAATACTAAAACAATAACTATAACTGCGACTGATGGTACTACTACAGGTGGACTATCCAATAATATATCATTTGCAGCTAACAGTAGTATTAACAGACAAAACGGTTCATTTATTACCGACGGATTTAAAGCCAACCAAAGAATAAGAGTTCAAGGTTCTACTTCAAACAACGGATATTACAATATTAAAACTGTCACAGCAGGCACGCTCACACTGTATGAAGAATTTTATAGAATATTTGATTTAGCAATAAGTAATGAAGGTCAATGCCCAAACCCTCCAAATCCAATTAGCACCTATGATTGTAATACTTGCGACAACTTTGGGTGTGGGTTCTCTAATTGCTTGGAAAACTGGACATTTCCTTTCTTAACTGATTGCAACGAGTGTGCAAGATATTACTCTTGCGGTTGGTTAGCTGGTAATACTCAAACAAGAATGGGACTGTTTGGGCTTACTCTTAGTGGCACATATTGCTTAAAAATAATCAGAGACGAAAGGTATCCGCATGTAATGATAGGTGCGCCTGAAAATAAACCTGATGCATGGATACTTGGTTGGGAGGATTTGACAGGAGGTGGTGATACAGATTTTAATGATATGGCTTTTTGGATACATAGACAAAATGGAGGTACTGCACTCTTAAAATCTGAAGAGGCACTGGAAACACCGGGAGACGCCGATTACTTTACGTCAGCAGTTATTGAAGTGTATGATTATATGCCTGATGGTTTCTGTTCCGGTAAAACATCGATAAAATACTATCTGTCTATTAATGATGGACTCGATTGGGTTGAGGTGACTGATTGGGATATTGTAAAAGAGATAACTGTAGATGCCTCAAATAACATTACTATGGGAGCGACTGTAGAAAATTGGGTTAACGGCTCTGGCACTCCTCGTTATACTTACAGATCTGCACGGATTGATTTTATAGCTCTTGGATATTCAGGTAATAAGCTATTATGGAAGTCCCTACTAACAAGTGATGATGACACCTGCTCTCCGGAAATTATTAATGTTGAACTTAACGCTTCAGTTGCTGTGCACAGCAGCTTTTCAAGAGCAGCTCCTATTTCTAAAGTCAATTTGCTCTATTCTGGTAATTACGAAACACCGGCTGTTCATTGGGAAGATAAATCAACTTTAAGAGGTCATCTGTTAGCAGAGATGATTTATGCTCCTGCTGATCCGTCAGAGACATTTTCATGCTATAATGAAGATGATAGTCCAATCATCCCTACCCCTAATTACTGCCCTTATATATGGGATGCAGGAGAGCAACTAAACTTTAAAAGTCCAGATGAAGGTGCAATTGGTGACGAAAAAAGAACTATCTATTTTCCCGATATTCAAACTTTTATTGTAATAGAAGAGTTACTTAAAACAGCAAATGGTACTGAACTTAAAGGGGATGGAGAGCAACTTGTATTTGAGGGCAAATTGGCACACTTTCCAATATCTCACAGTACTCTTCAAATTACGGATACTGTTGAAACTTTTCGCGATAAACGTACAAATAGTTTGGAAGGTTCTGATGGTGGAATTGGGACTATTAACCGCTACACAGGCGATTTTAGAATTGAATTTAAAACTCCACCCGGAGAAGATGTTCCTATAAAAGCGTCATACACTTACTATACACAATCTTCTACTCTCAAAGAGTTCATTACGACTAATGTTGATAATGAGATGTTAGCTCTTGATGATACATTCATTAATGAAAAAGGTTATACATATGATCTAAATAAAGATGGTGAATATAGCGAAGCTGATGGAGACTGGCTCGTAAAATGGATGAGAGGCTATAAAAAAGAGTTAGAGGCAGATGGCACACATGTTAAAAAAGAGTGGCTTCTTGGTGCTATTGATCACTCAGTTCCTGCATTGCTGACTCCTCCCCCTCGTGCTCCATTCTGGTATTTCTCTGATGAAATTACAGATGATGAAAAACACAAATATGACACGTTTACTGAGGCTAATAATTATAAAGAACCAACTTCAATAGATGAAGAGGAAGATGAGGGGCATGAAGCAAGACCTACTGTTATTTTTGTAGGTTCAAGAAGTGGTATGCTTCATGCTTTTGATGCTGGTACATTTAGATGGGGAGATAATCCTGCTACTACTACAGTTGAAGAATATCGTGGATACTTTGCAAAACAAGGTGATGTCTATGATTTCGGAACAGGAGAAGAGCTTTGGTCGTTTATTCCGACTAACCTCATTCCACGGCTCAAAAATAACTTCTTAAATGGTGATGACCAAGCATATATGGATGCATCTCCAGCAATTGCAGATATATATACTGGCACTGAGTGGAAAAGTGTAGTTCTCTCTGCTCAAGGCAATGGTGGAGATACTGTATTCTGTCTTGATGTTACAGACCCATTAAATCCTAAATTTATGTGGGAATTTAGCGATCCAGACCTCTACAGAAGTATTTCATCTCCATCTGTTGCAGCCATAGGTAGAGTGCTTGGAGAAGATGGGTTGTCTAAATGGGCTGCATTCTTTGTATCTGGTAAAACCTATGATCTTACACTCTATCCATCTGTATATGTCATTGATATTGCGACAGGTAACCTCATTACAAGAGTCTTTTTAGATGTAGAGGAAAGTGGCAAAGGTGGTACACCAAGTGGACAGCCTGCACTTATTGATTCAGACGACAATGGGTTTATTGACAGGGCTTATATTGGCACTGACAAGGGATATATGTACAAAATTAATATCCCTGATATTGCAGATGTTACAACAACTCCAACAATAACTCATTGTGTTATCAATAGCACAACTATTACTATTAACGGCATCACTACTGCTTCTAAACCCATCTATGGCACTCCTGCATTGATGAACAAAACAAAGCCACGCATAGGAACAGATGGTGAAGTGGAATACGATTATGATATAAAAATATTCTTTGGAACAGGCGATAGCCCATACTTTGATGAAAGTATTAATACTGCAAACACTAAATATTATTTCTTAGCATATTCCGATAAGGATGATAAAGATGAATGTACTGTTATTAGCCAACCAGAATGGGTAATTGAGCTTCCGGCTGGAGAAAGAGTATGGGCTTCTGCATTTGCATCTGCTGGACAGATTTATTTTGGTACATCAACTTCTGAGACAGAAGACCCTTGTGAAGGATATAGCGAAACAAGCGATAATGGGAAAGGTAAGATTTATGCTCTAAAAGCTGATGATGGTACAGTAAGTTTTAGTGAGCAGGTAGGTGATATTATCTCTCCACCAGTAGTTGTAGATGAACACCTATATTTTAAAACATCAGACAAATCTAAAGTTAAATCATACGGAAAAGGCTCTTATAATAACAAACCTATATCAAAAAGCATTACACGTCCAGCATCTGTAAAATCTTGGAAAGAGATTACTAATGATGATGAATTTAATAAAATACCAGATCAATGGAAGGAGAAGAGTTGTGCTCCTTAAAAGTTACTAAACAAGATAAGCGGATATAAATGATTTCCCTGCCCAATATTTTCAAGTGGAGACGCATGACTGTGCGTCTCCACAGTTGTTTTTTCATATAAATTATCATAAGACAATTTTCAAAAAGCCTTTCAATTAATCCATAAGCAACCTTTATAATTACTATCACATCTAAATATTCCCTGATTGCATATACTTGCCTATTTAATATCTGGCAAAAAAACCACCATAATGCTATAGTTATAATAATGATAACTATTTTATATTAAAAAATAATTTTGTAATTATAAACTTTTTTAGAGGTTTAAGTAAGGTACTAAAATGAAATTCTCAATTGAAAGAAAACTTCTCTCTGAGGCACTATCAATGGTTCAGGGATTGACAAACAGAAAGACAACACTTGCCATTACATCTGATGTTTTAATCAAAGCAGAAGGATCATATATCACAATTACAGCAAATGATCTTGAAACCGTATTTCAGGGCAAATATGAAGCTGAAGTTGAGTCTGACGGGATAATATCTATAAATGCAAAAAAACTGTTTGAAATAGTAAGAGATTATCCTGATTCAATTATTCCTTTAAATGAGGTTGAAAACAGATGGGTTGAGATAGGTAGTGACAATATTCAATATCATATTGTCTCATCAGATTACGAAAATTTTCCTGAACATCCGGTTATAGAAGATATTGAGTTTGTTGAGATGGAATCTTTAGCTCTTAAAAAGATGGCTGAAATATCTGCATCAATAAATTTTAGCCAAGATGAAAAAAGACCTTATGTGCTTGGAGCTTTACTTGAAAAAACAGAGGCTCAAACTAAAACAGTTTTGGATAAAGAGACTAATAATGAAGAGGGTGAAAGCAACAAAATAAGTACCACAGAGATTATTAATACACCTGTTCTTAGGATGGTCTCTACAGATTCAAAAAGGCTTTACACCTTTGATACTCCATATACAGGTGAGCTTGCAATTGAAGAGCAAGGCATAATTATTCCTAAAAAAGGGCTTTCAGAGCTTGGAAAATTTTTGAGCAATATTGGTAGTGTAAAAATTGGAATTAAAAACAACCACTTTATAGTTATAAAAGATGATGAATCAATTATGATAAAGTTGCTTGAAGGTGACTATCCAGATTACAGAAGAGTTTTAAACATAAGTGGATTTATACCAATAGAGATGAATCGTGTAATGTTTCTGATGATGATGAAACGTATGTCTATTTTAGTCTCTGATGACTATAAAAGTGTTATGCTCAACTTTATGGATAATAAACTCACAGCAACTGTTACAAATCCTGAAATTGGAGAGTCAAAAGAAGAGATATCTATTGGATACACGGGAGAAGCGGTTGAAAGTGCATTTAATCCAAGATACTTTATTGATGCACTAACTGCATTTAAGGGAGATAACATTATTGTAAATATTAAGGATAAAAGGAACCCGTGTATTATAAAAGGCAGTGATGATACAAGTTTTGTATGTGCAATAATGGCAATGTCGATTTAATGAAGGATTTATTTTTATAATATGGAAAATGTTGCGATAGATAATAATGGTGATTTAGCCAACAGCGAATATGGTGCAAATAATATAAAACTACTTGAAGGTCTTGAGGCAGTGAGAAAAAGACCATCTATGTATATTGGTAATGTTGGTGTGGAAGGTCTTCACCATCTTGTTTATGAGGTTGTGGATAACAGCATTGACGAGGCAATGGCTGGTTATTGCGATACCATAACTGTTACTATACACACAGATATGAGTGTAAGTGTAGAGGATAATGGTCGCGGCATACCCGTTGGAATGCACGAAGCAGAAAATATGCCAGCAGCAGAGCTTGTAATGACAAAACTCCATGCAGGTGGAAAGTTTGATAAGGACTCATACAAAGTATCCGGCGGGCTTCATGGCGTGGGCATATCAGTTGTAAATGCTCTATCTTCCAGCCTTGAGATGGAGGTTTATAAAGATGGGCAGGTATATTATCAAAGATACTCCAAAGGGATGAAACAATGTGAACTGACAATTACAGGAGAGACTACCAAAAGAGGTACAAAAATTCACTTCAGTCCGGATTTTTCTGTAATGAATGAAAATGAATTTGAGTACGAAAAACTCTCTCGCAGGATGAGAGAACTTGCTTTTCTAAATAAAGGCATCAGAATAATTATTGAAGATGAGCGTTCCGCAGAAAAGGACGATTTTCAGTATCAAGGTGGATTAGTATCATTTGTGGAGTACCTTAACAGAAACTTGATAGCTTTACACGATCCTATTCACATTGAGGGAGAAAAAAGTGATGTTCAAGTAGATATTACCATACAGTATAATGATACGTTCAAAGAAAAAATCTACTCTTTTGCAAATAATATAAATACCATAGAGGGTGGAAGCCATCTTTCTGGTTTTAAGGCTGCCCTTACTCGTAGTCTTAATAGCTATGCAGCTGAAAATGCTGCTAAAAACAAACAAGCTGTTAAGATATCTGGAGATGATGTCAGAGAAGGTCTTACAGCCGTTATCAGCGTCAAGGTTATGGATCCTCAGTTTGAGGGGCAGACCAAAACAAAACTTGGTAACAGCGATGTTAAGGGAATTGTTGAGTCTCTTGTAAATGAGAAACTTGCAATGTTTCTTGAAGAGAATCCAACAGTTGCTAAAAAAATTCTGATGAAAGCTGTTGATGCTGCAAGAGCAAGAGATGCTGCAAAGCGTGCCCGAGATCTTGCCCGTAAAAAGGGAACATTAATTGACTCTACTTTACCCGGTAAACTTGCAGAGTGCCAATTTGCTGATCCTGCTGAGCGTGAGCTTTTTCTTGTTGAGGGAGATTCTGCCGGTGGAAGTGCTAAACAGGGGAGAGATAGAAGATTTCAGGCAATTTTGCCACTTAAGGGAAAGATTCTTAATGTGGAAAAGTCACGATTTGATAAAATCCTAAGAAGTGATGAGATAAAAAATATCTTTACAGTGCTTGGAACAGGAGCTGGTAAGGAGGAGTATGATATTGAGAAGATAAGATACCATAAAGTGGTTATTATGACTGATGCTGATGTTGATGGTTCTCATATCAGAACTCTCTTGCTTACCTTTTTTTATCGACAGATGCCAGAACTTATCAGCAGAGGGTATCTCTATATTGCCCAACCTCCACTTTTCAGAGTAGGTAAGGGAAAAAGTGGAATATATCTTAAAGATGAGGCAGAGTATCGGGACTACCTTGTAAAAAGGGTTTGTGAACAAAAAGATGTCTATATTGCAGATAAAAGTGAGAGGTTAAGCGATCAAGAGCTTTATCAGTTTTTAAAAGACCTCTCAGACTACTACAACACTTTAGAGCGTCTTCAGAGAAAAGAGTATGACATTGAGCTACTTACAAAACTAATTAAGATGAATCTTCGAGATAAGTTTTTTCTTAAAGATAGAGATAAGATGCTCTCTCTAAAGAGCTATCTTGATAACATAGGCTATATCACAGAAGAGCTTGAATATAGCGAAGAGTTTGATATTTATGAGCTTAATGTAGCAGGGCATAATCTTAAAATTGGTAAGAATTTAATCTCTATAAACGATTATAAGGTAATGATCAAAAATCTTGATAAGATTGAGATGTTTGACAAACCCCAGTTCAGAGTCTGCCCAACTGGTTCATCAGCAAAAGCTCAGGGGGCTGCCGTTGCGTTTAAAGATGAATCAAAAGTCTCTCAAGGTGAAGAGGTTTCACCTGAAGGCGACTCAATGGCTCCAGACGTTGCCATCCCCCCCCTTGAGTATAAAGGCACATTACTGTTTGAAGATAAAAGCTCTTTTTTTAACTACATGATGTCAGAGGCAAAAAGAGGAATCTCTATTCAAAGATATAAAGGTCTTGGAGAGATGAATCCAGATCAGTTGTGGGAGACCACAATGGATCCAGAAAAGAGAATAATGCTTCAGGTTCAAATTGAAGATGCTGAAAAGGCAGATGATATATTTACTCTGCTAATGGGCGAAGAGGTTGAGCCAAGAAGAAACTTTATCCAGACCCATGCACTTGAGGTCTCATCTCTTGACTATTAATCGCCCTACCCTTGCCTTGCCAATATCCTAATGTTCTATTAATCACCTAAACTGTAGCGATGCACGGATGTGCGTCTCTACAGTTTAAATATCACATTTTTACACTTTTCTATATTGATTGAGATCTCCTAATGGAATAGCATATCCCTGTTTTAGATACATATCCCTTATTTTAAGTAAATCTTCTACAATATCACTACTTGGCACTATCTGCCCTACCCATTTAGTCTCTCTCCTTTTATTATCAAGATACCAGCATAGTATCGGAACATTAGCCCCTTTTGCAATATTCCAAAAACCTGTTTTTATTCTTAGCGTCTTTTTTCGTGTACCCTCTGGAACAATGGCAACGCTAAATTTTGTGTGTCTTTGAAACTCCTTGATAACACTGCCTACAAATCCGCTTGCCTTATCTCTTACAACAGGAATACCTCCTAAGATATTAAGAAGAGATGACATAGGTCCTATAAACCAGTCTGCTTTAATAAGCACTTTAGTATCCACTTCAACTACCTTAATATATGTAAACGCTCTAACCGTATCCATGTTAGATGTGTGCGGAAATCCTATTACTACTGCTTTATCTGGCCAATACTCAGGAAGTTCGTCATAAGTCCAGCCAGTTATTCTGTAGATAAGTTTACCAAGTTTACTTAGAAAAGATTTCATATAATCGTCCTCTTAAAGATTATTGTATTAAATGATTTGATTGAAAGTACAAATATTAATTGACATATTAATTAAACGGCATTCAATATCACTTTTAATTTGATAAAACAAACATTGGATAGAGCATAAAGATAAAAAAATCTCATAAAAATATGAATATATTTATTCTTTAAGGAGTAGATAGACCATGACCGACATTGTGCTGATTCAGCCTCCTGTTGAGGATTTCTATTTTACATACAAAAGAACAATACCTTACGGTTTAGCATCCATTGCAGCATCACTTCAAAAAAATGGTTTCTCTGTTAAAATTGTCGATTGCCTTGCTGTGAAAAAGTCAAAAATTATTCAGATACCAACTGAGATGGAGTATCTGCTTCAATATTATGGCAAAAGTGATATCTCTACCTTTTCGCTGTTCCATGAGTTTAGGCATTATGGTTACAGCTACGAATATGCAGCAAAAGTTGTAAGAGATAAAAATCCCTTTCTTGTGGGTATATCATCTCTTTTTACCCCATATTGCTATGCTGCTGAAAAGATGGCTCAGGTTATCAAAAAATTTCTACCAAAGTGCAAGATTGTAATGGGAGGACACCACCCTACAGCTCTGCCTTATGAGGTTATGAAATGTTCTGCTGTTGACTTTATTCTTCGTGGAGAAGCAGAAGCCTCAATGCCTTTGCTTGCACAAATGTTAAAAAACGGGGGTAATCTTGAAGATATTCCCGGCATTGTTTTAAGAAAAGATAATACTTTGTCAATAACAGCAGACAGTTCTAACCAGCTCTATATTTCAGAACCCTTATGGATCAAAGATATTTCTCTAATTGACCCACCAGCAATGGATCTTGTGAATCACAATTTTTATAGCAGAAGCAAACTACATAATAGTACAGAGACAGCACAACAGAGCACTAAACAAGGAAGCACGGTTATAGTTGCAAGTAGAGGTTGTCCTATGCCATGCACCTATTGCTCGGTTGGTGCATCTTCATCTCATGGGCGTTTTAGACAAAGAAGAGTTAAAGATGTTATCTATGAGCTATCCCTTCAGATTGAAAAGTATAATATTGGTTTTATAGATTTTGAGGATGAAAATCTGACTCTCAACCGAAAATGGTTTCTTGATCTTATGGAGCAAATGGTAAAATTATATAGCAATACGGTTTTATATAGCAGCAATAAAGTTGACCAACAGTATAGTAATGGGATAAATAGTTATGCTGCCCGCAGAACCATTGAACTCCGAGCAATGAATGGTCTCTATCCCCCATCACTTGATGAGGAGATGATCCTTGCTATGAAGGAAGCAGGATTTAAAACTCTAAACCTCTCCTTAGGTTCAACATCATCACAGCAGGTTCAGCGTTTTAACCGCCCTGATGTAAAAGACTCTTTTGAACAGGTACTATCTATTGCACAGAAGCACGATATGGAGTGTGTCTCGTACCTTATTGCCGGAGCACCAGAGCAGAGTGCAGAGGAGTCGTTGAGCGATCTTATTTTTTTAGCACAAAAGAGATCACTTGTTGGTCTATCAATTTTTTACCCTGCACCCGGAAGTGTTGATTACGAACGATGTCGGCAAAGAGGACTTTTACCTAACAGTTTCTCTCTGATGAGATCATCTGCATTGCCAATCAACCACACCACAACCCGCCTCCAATCTGTAACCCTACTAAGACTTGCCAGAGTGGTTAATTTTATGAAGGCTCTTTTAAAAAATGGTATATCTCTACCCGAGCCTGAGCTATATGAAAAAAAAGAAATTTCAGATATGTTGTTAATTGATAGACGAGCTTTAGGTATAAAATTGCTAAAGTGGTTTTTGCATGATGGGATATTAAGAGGCGTTAGCAAAGATGGCTCTGTTTTTGAGCATAATGTAGATTTAGGGCTTTGCACACGGTTTGTTAAAGAGATTCAAAGTAGAGACGCACGGCTGTGTGTCTCTACAGTTTAGATAAATTTAATTTATGACCTTGAACAGTATATATTATGCTTAAATAGATTGTTATTTAAGAACTTAAAAAATCATCCTTCAGCAAGTTTTTTCAACTGTGCATATTTTTCATTTGCTTCTTGTTCAATTTTTGCTCTTAAGCGAGCAGACTCTTCAGGAAAACTCTTTTCAAGAGCTGCAAATCTGTTTTCACCAGAAAGAAACTGCTGAATTGTTCCATCAGGTGCTTTTGAATCAAGAATAAACGGATTTTTGCCTTCAGCTTTAAGGAGTGGGTTATAGCGGTATAGATTCCAGAAACCAGACTCTACGGCAAGCTTCGCCTCAAGCTGAGTTTTCCCCATCCCCTTTTTGATACCTTGATTAATACAAGGTGCGTAACAGATTATCAAAGATGGTCCAGGATAGCTTTCAGCCTCAAGAAATGCTTTCATTGTCTGCTGCTTACTCGCACCCATTGCAATTGAAGCAACATAGACATAGCCATAGCTCATTGCCATTGCACCTAAATCTTTTTTGCCAATCTTTTTACCTGATGCTGCATATTTTGCAATCGCGCCAGTTGGAGTTGCCTTTGATGACTGCCCACCAGTATTAGAGTAAACTTCGGTATCCATAACAAGGATGTTTATATCGTCCCCAGAGGCAAGTACATGATCCACACCGCCAAAGCCAATATCATAAGCCCAACCATCACCACCAAATATCCAGTGAGATTTCTTTGTAAGCATATTTTGCTCTTCTAAAATTTCGCAAAGCAGACAATCAGAGTCTGTGCAAGATGATGATGTGCAACAACTGTGTGAGTGTGAATGAGTGCCTCCTGTGCCTGAACAGCAACATGATGCGTGAGAATGAGTAGTTGTACAGCAGCTATTTCCATGTTCAGCAGCAATAAGATTTCTTATTTTATCGCCATACTCTTTTGATACCTCAGCGTTATTCATGCCAGCAAGCCAGCCTGAAAGTGCATCTTTAAGCTCTGATGACATCTCCCCTTTGCAATCATCTTGACCACAGCCGCAACCTTGGGTTTCAAGAATCTTTTTTATCTTTGAAGCAAGTGTTTGACGTCTCTTGTTAAATGCAAGCATCATACCATAACCATACTCTGCTGCATCTTCAAAAAGAGAGCTTGCCCACGCTGGACCGTGACCTAAAGCATTTGTACAGTATGGAGTTGATGGAGCAGACCCCCCCCAAATTGATGAACAACCAGTAGCATTGGCAACTGTCATTCTATCTCCAAAAAGTTGCGTTAGAACTTTGACATAAGGAGTTTCACCACAACCTGAACATGCACCAGAGAACTCCAACAAAGGTTTAATAAACTGGCTTCCCTTTACAGTATCCTTTTTTACAATTCCCTCTTTAAATGGAATGGTCAATGAGAAGTTGTGATTTGGCACTTGAACTTCTGTCTGAGTCGCAAGAGGTTTCATAACAAGAGCTGGAACTTTTGCGGGACAGATATCAGCACAGTTTCCGCAACCTTGACAATCAAGAGTATTAACCTGAATTCTAAACCTGTAATCTTTAAGCTCTTTGCCTTTACCCTCTTGAGTTATAAAAGTTTCTGGTGCATTTTTAAGCTCATCTTCAGTTGCAACAATAGGGATAATTGCAGCATGAGGACAGACAAAAGAGCACTGATTACACTGAATACAGTTCTCTGGAATCCACTCTGGAACGTTGATTGCGACACCACGTTTTTCGTATTGGCTTGTTGAGTTTGGAAAGAATCCATCTGGCTGAAAAGAACTGACTGGAAGGAGATCACCTTTTTGGGCAAGAATTGGGTGCATAACATTATCAACAAAAGCAGTTGCCTTCTGAGCAGAAGAAGACCACCCTGTAGCATCTTTCCAACTTTCAGGAATAGTAACCTCAACAAGGTTGGCAAGAGTCTTATCAACTGCATCGATATTCATCTGGACAATTTTATCGCCTTTTTTGCCATAAGTCTTTTTTATATCTTTTTTCAAAAGCTCAATTGCCTCTTCAAACGGAAGAACATTTGCAAGTTTAAAAAAACAGGTCTGCATTATCATATTGATGCGATTGCCAAGCCCAACTTCACCCGCAATTTTTACAGCATCAACATTGAAAAATTTTAGTTTCTTATCATAGATAGTTTTTCTGACATCTCCTGGTATATGTCTCTCCATATCCTCAAGTGACCAGTCAGAGTTGAGCAAAAATGTTCCGCCATGTTTTATACCTTCAAGCACATCATAAATTCCAACGTAGTTAGATTTGTGGCAGGCAACAAAATCAGGCTCATTAATAAGGTAGGTTGATTTTATTGGGACATCACCAAATCGTAAGTGAGAAATGGTAATACCGCCAGATTTTTTGGAGTCATAAGCAAAATAGCCTTGCGCATATTTATTAGTGTTATCACCAATAATTTTAATTGCACTCTGGTTTGCTCCAACCGTTCCATCTGAGCCAAGCCCCCAGAACTTTGCACCAACAGTTCCCTCTGGTGCTGGGTTAAAGCCATATTGTGGTTCAAGAGAGGAATGAGTAAGATCATCTGTAATACCAACGGTAAAGTGATTTTTAGGTCCAGCAGATCTCATGTTGTCAAATACAGCTTTTATCATTGGTGGGTTGAACTCTTTTGAGCCAAGTCCATAGCGTCCACCAACAATTTTTGGTCCTTCTCCCTTTTCCATAAATGCTGTGCAGACATCAAGATAGAGCGGATCTCCAAGTGCACCGGGCTCTTTGGTTCTATCAAGCACTGTAACAATCTCTGCTGTTGCTGGAATTGCTGCCATTAAAGCTGAGGCATCAAAGGGTCTGTAGAGGCGAACCTTTACAACTCCAACTCTTTCGCCATTGTTGTTAAGCTTTGTAACTGTCTCTTCAATTGCTTCACACGAAGACCCCATTGAGATAATAACTCTGTCAGCTTCTGGATCGCCATAATAGTCGAAGAGTTTATAGTATCTGCCTGTAAGTGCTCCAACTTTATCCATATATTTTTTAACAATAGCAGGCACTTTCTGATAGTAGAGATTTGCAGCTTCTCTGCCCTGAAAATAGATATCAGGATTTTGTGCGGTTCCTCTTGTATTTGGAGATTCTGGATTCATTGCACGAGCTTTAAATGACCTGTAAGCGTCCCAATTCATAAGAGAAGCCATATCTTCATAATCAATAACTTCAATCTTCTGAATCTCGTGAGATGTCCTAAAACCATCATAAAAGTGCATAAATGGAACTTGTGCCTCAAGCGTAGAGAGATGGGCAACTAATGCAAGATCCATAGCCTCTTGGACAGAACTTGAAGCAATCATTGCAAAACCTGTCTGACGTGCAGCCATCACATCTTGATGATCTCCAAATATTGAGAGTGCATGGGCAGAGATTGCTCTTGCTGTAACATGAATTACACAAGGTAAAAGCTCACCAGAAATTTTATACATGTTTGGTATTTTTAGAAGAAGTCCCTGTGATGCGGTAAAAGAGGTAGTAAGAGCACCTGCTGACAAAGAGCCGTGAACAGCACCAGCAGCACCAGCTTCAGACTGCATCTGCTTTACAGTCAGAATCTGTCCAAATATATTTTTTCTGCCTGCCGCAGCCCAACTATCAGCAATTTCACCTAACGGGCTTGATGGGGTTATAGGATAGATGGCTGCTACATCACTCATGGCATAAGCTACGTGTGTTGCTGCCGTATTACCGTCAATTGTCTGCATCCTTTTGTTCATAAAACCACCTTTTGAAATAGTTTTTTCAATAATAATTGTTTTTGGTATTACCAATGCTATTTTTTCTAACTAACATTGTAAAATCATTTTGCATTTAAAAGTATTCTGAACAATGTTTTTTAAACAAAATAAATCTCTTTTCAGATTGTAATTCTCTTTTTAATACAATAAATAAATTTATATGTAAATAATAAACATGGTTTATTGGATAGAAGTTCTCAACAAAATATTTGTAAAGTATTGGTATTACCTTTATGCCAATACTGATTAAATAAATAGCTACATTTAGCATAAAAGAGTCGGCTCCAAACTATCTTGTTTTGTAAACTCATACTATTTTTTTATCAATTAGAGCTTTTCTGATTTTCTTGTAAGAATTTTTCTGATATTGCACTATCAGTAGGTAGTGTTACGCTACTGTCTAATATCTTTACATTATCTTGTCATATATCCTTGAATGACAAGGGAGAGAAATATCTTTTAATAGCTATCTAAAATTTTAGGAGAGAATTTATGAAATCAAAATGTTTTCTACCCAATTACAGATTTATAACTATGCTGTTCATTGTTATGACTCTAACTATTGCTACGATAATTGGCTGTGGCTCAAAAGGGGTTATGCCAAGTAAAAACATATCTGACGCAGAGATGGCGATTAAAATGGCAAAAGAGAATAGTGCTACAATAAATGCCCCATTAGATGTCAGAATTGCAGAAGAGAAGCTCCAAAAAGCACGAGAGGCAGCAAAAAGCGAGGATTTTATCTCCGCACAGCGTTTAGCTGACGAAGCGATGATGGATGCAAGAGTTGCGGAAGTGAAATCTCAGACTCAGAAGGTCAAAAAGATGGAGAAAGATTTACGTGAAAGTATCGAAACCTTACAAAATGAGGTTAATAGGAATCAATATAAATACTGATAGTCAGATAATCCTGAAAATTGCTTAAAAACATTGGCAATACGCTAAAGTATATAAAGGAGAATAGAACTATGAAACATAAGCTAAATAACCACAAAATCTCATTAATTATTTTTACTGCTCTTATGGTTATTCTATTAACTGGTTGTGCATCAGCTCCTATTCAAAATAAAGCTCTTGAGAGTGCAAGGCTTGCATACAAAAACGCGGCAGCAACACCAGAAGTGGAATTAAATGCACCAGTTGCTCTATATGATGCTAAACAGGCATTGGACAAAGCAGAAAGAGCTGCTCAAGCTCGAAGTGCTAAAGAGGTAGATCATTTATCTTATCTTGCTGAAAAAAAAGTTCAACTTGCTGTTCTTATGGCTGAGGGAAAGTCGTCTGAAACAGCGATTGCAGAGTTAAACAGTGGCAAAAATAAGATTTTGATAAAAGCAAGAGAGCTTGAGAGCGATGCTGCCCGGGCTGCTGCTGAGCAGAAAGCTCTTGAGGCAGAACAGAGAGCAAGAGAGGCAGAGCTTGCAAGACAACACTCTGAAGAGATGATGAGAGAGGCTGAAAAATCAAGGCTTAAAGCAGAAGAGGCTCTTGCACAGAAACTACAACTTGAAAAAGAGCTTGCAGAGCTACAAGCAGAAATGACAGAGAGAGGTGCGGTAGTAACTCTTGGAAATATACTATTTGAAGTTAATAAATCAAGATTGCTACCCGGAGGGTTGTTAACAATTGATAAATTAGCAAACTTTCTAAAAAAATATCCTAAAAGAGATCTGCTTATTGAAGGTCATACAGACAGCAGAGGCAGCGACACATATAACCTTGGTCTTTCAAACCAGCGTGCTATTTCGGTATTTTCCGCATTGATCGATAGAGGAATTGACAGCGAACGAATGTTTACAAAGGGTTATGGAAAGATGTATCCAATTGCAGGCAATGACACAGAAGCAGGCAGACAGCAAAATCGCAGAGTTGAGATTATTATTTTGGATGAAGATGTAAGACCTGAGCAGAAATTTCGCTAAATAAATTTTAAAATTAAAAGAGGTAATGCTATGGATAAAAATACTATTATAGAAAAGATTAAATGGCTTGGACATGACTGCATGGTTATCGATTCTGTTGAAGGTAGCTATCCTGTGATCTATTTTGATCCCTATCAACTTGAGGCAATGGATAAAACCGGTGCATCAAAAGTTAAAGCTGATATTATTCTTATAACACATGAACATTTTGACCACTGCTCTCCAGAAGATGTTAAAAAAATTTTAGGGGATAATACAGCTATTGTGACAGAAAAAGATTCTGCTAAAAAACTTAAAAAAGAACTTGGAAAAGCAGTTGAAGGGAAAATTGAGATTGTAGCTCCGGGGCAGAGCATAACTGTAAAAGAAGTTTTTATAGATGCTGTTCACTCTTACAATATCAACAAAAAATTTCATCCCAAAAAAAATAACTGGCTTGGATTTGTCGTAAATCTTGGAGGGGTTAAGGTCTATCACGCAGGCGATACAGATATGATTCCTGAGATGTCAGATGTTAAATGTGATATTGCTTTTTTACCTGTATCAGGAACTTATGTAATGACGGCTCAAGAGGCTATAGACGCAGCACTTACAATAAATCCTCAAGTTGCAATTCCTATGCACTATGGCTCTATTGTTGGACAACTGTCAGATGCAGATCTGTTTAAAAAAGGTCTTGAAGGTAAAATATCGGTTCATGTTCTGCCAAAAGAGAGCTAAACTTTGATCGCCTTAAGATAGACTTGCATGGGGAGCAGAAAAACAACTTCTGTTCCCTTTTTGTTATGAGGAGATATTGATGGTAATCTCTGCTGTGAAAAATAATAGCTGCGATACTGAGGATTTTGGAAGACTCTTTTTTGATAAAAGAGATCACGAACTTATTAAGATTGTAAATGATCTGTATGATGGACACAAATCACTCTCTTATACTAAAAAGCTATTTTACCCTTTCTTTCACCCTTTTGGGATTAAAGAGCTTGCAGAGTCAAAAGGTCTTAGAATTGCCTACTCTGTTGTAAACCTATTAAACTCATTAGAGAGAGAAGATATAGATTACAGACTACAGGCTCTCGAAGGGTTACGCAACGAGATTATTGAGACAACATCAGGCTCAATGCCTAAGAATACTGCACGAGTACTGCTCCAAATTATGAAAGAGTTAGTTCGTGCCAGAGGGAAATATAGCCTTCAGCTTGAACTTGCCCACGATTTTAGAAAAACAGCCTCAGGTAAACCAATAGTCATAAGAAAACAGCTAAGAAAATACCATCTACTTGAGATGCCAGAGGAGTGGAATCAAGTAACATTTGACGATCATGTCCATGATGCTAACACTAAAGGACGAAAGTCTCCAACTCACCTTATTATGGATGCTTGGATAAAGGGGATCCGAAGACTTAGGGTAATATACTACCAATATATTGAACCCCGTTTTGTTGCAGAACTTTCAGAAGCTGCAAGAATAATGGATATAGATATTCGTATAGGAATTGAGTTTACAGCACGATTTAGAGATCGTTTTGCATCTTTTATTTGGGTTTCTCGTGGTCTTGGAGATGTCCAATCTTTTTTATGCTTTCTTGCAGAACCAGAAGTGATTCACTTTATGGAAAAAGGCAGGGAGGTTATGAGGTATCAAGCAAAGTATGTCCTAAAAGTTCTTGAAGGTTTTAATATTAAATACAGACAAAAATTTTTTGAAGATACTGGAATTAATTTACCCTTACTTGATGCTGATAAATTTATCTCATTTGTTGCACCTGGTCAGGCATCAATACTTCATCTTGGTGAGTATATCCACTACGAAGCAGTCGCGGTGGTTAAGGCTCTAATCTCTTTACAAACATCCCCAAAATCTGAAGAGCATAAAGAGTTCCAGAAGATAGTCAATGCTGCAAACAGGCTTACTACTATGGATATTGTCAACAACTATCTTGACGCTGCACTCTACCCCGATCTTCCAGACCCGTGGAAGCCTCAAGATAGTAGTGATGTTCCAGAAAGGCTTAAACTTTCAGTTGAACAGCTTCTATTTCAGATATCTCAGTTGCATTGCAGCTTTAAGATAACACTAAATTTAAGCAATCTAAAAGTGGAGGACGTGCTTGAAATTCTATATATAGGAGATGGACTTATCACACGTCTTGAGATTCTCAATCTTAAGGATTATGCGGCTGGGCTAACTGACCATATCTCTGGAATAAATGAGCTTCAGCAAGCTATTAATCAAGGAAGCCTCATTAAACTTAAAAGGGTTGTACGTCATGTTATCCACAATATGGAGAAAGAGGGTTATGCAGATGAGACAGACAGAAGGGAGCGGTTGGTGGAGATTCTTCATGATCTCTCATCATTAAAGAGCATGTATAACGGAATCCCTCTTAAATCAAGGATTGGAAGCGACTCTACTGGAAGGTCTCTTCTTGCTTATGGAATGGGGCTTGGCATAGTGGAAACTCTTGCACCAAGAGCAAAAAAAGAGATAGTAAAAAAAAGCTCTTCTCGACTCATTATTCCTATTAATATTAAAGTCTATCCAAGTGTCAGCTCAATTCCAAGGAGTCGAGGCGGATTTCGTTCAGCACTTTTCTCTCTTTTAAGTGCACTGCCGGGTCTTGAATATTTAGGTGCAAAAAAGGTTAAAGAGTGGATTGTTAAAGAGGACTCCACAACTATGGAGTATCCGGGAAATATTGTTACTCTTGGTGGTGTTCAAAACAATACCAATAGCGATCTTGCACTACTATCTTACCAAGATGAAGATAATGTCTCTAAAAGAGCTAAAGGTCTTGTACATGCTTGGACTAATCTGAACACTGGAATTAAAAATACACTTAAAGTTGTTATTGGTTTTATCCCAGCTTTTGCAACTTTTATGCTGACCAAAGATTGGTGGTTTCTTGCATGGTTTGGCGCTTTTATCTGGTTTGGAATAACAGGGTTGAGAAATATTGTTCAAGCTGTACTTGGTGGCGGAGGAATTATGCGTTCTCCACTTTTAAGATGGAACGACTATGTGAGCTGGGAAAGACTTACAGACTCTTTGCTATTTACAGGTTTTTCTGTTCCTCTGCTTGACTATTTTGTAAAAACTCTAATTCTTGACCATGGAATGGGAATCACCATATCTACAAATCCAGCAGAGTTATACACAATAATGGCTCTTGCGAACGGTATATATCTCTCCAGTCATAATGCCTTCAGAGGTCTTCCAAAGGCTGCAATTTTTGGTAACTTTTTCAGAAGTGTCTTTTCAATCCCAATTGCTATTCTCTTTAGTACCATAATAAGCGGAATATTGATCACAACTGGCATAGGAGAGGTTGAAGCTGCTATAGCTCTGCAAAAATGGGCTGCTGTTATCTCAAAAGCTGCATCTGATCTTGTGGCTGCTCTGATTGAAGGACCAGCAGATAGGTTTCAAAATATCTCTTTGCGAATACGTGATTACAGACGAAAGTTTGCAGCTTTATTTGACTCCTATTCAAAACTTGAACTTCTATTCCCAGATGCAGGAGAGCTCTCTCTTCTTGAAAATCCAGAGCAGCTTTTGAACAACACAAACGCTGAAGTACGAGACCTTACAACAGTTATGATTATAAACGCTCTTGATATGCTCTACTTTTGGATGTATCAGCCTCGAGCACGTATTACCCTAAAAGAGATGATGGGGCGATTTACCCCTGAAGAGCGTAGAATATTTATACTCTCTCAACGCCTTTTAGAGCAAGAACAGCATATAAGCAGACTTTTTGTGGATGGTATTCTTGGAAGAAAATTTTCAAAACCGCTCTCATTCTATCTGATGCGGTATGAGGAGTATTTAAAAGATTTGAACGATATGTAAATGATGTCTGCTTAAATATTGTATTAATAGAAACTATTTAATAATCGTTAAAAAGAGGAGGTCATAAAATGAGAGCACTTGTTAAAGCAAAACCAGAGCCAGGGCTATGGCTTCAAGATGTACCTGAACCGACATACAGCTCAGACGAAGTGCTGATAAAGATCAAGAAAACAGCAATTTGTGGCACTGATCTCCATATATTTAACTGGGATACATGGTCACAAAAAACAATAAAAACCCCTATGGTAATTGGGCACGAATTTGTCGGAGAGATTGTTGCTGTAGGCGAAAATGTCCATGATTTTAAGATAGGACAAAGAGTATCAGGAGAGGGGCATTTAACATGCGGAACATGCAGAAACTGCAGAGCAGGGAAACGTCATCTATGCAGAAATACTTATGGGGTTGGAGTAAATAGAATCGGCTGTTTTACCGAACTTTTAGTTATTCCTTCAATCAATGTCTATCCTATTCCTGATGATCTTGAAGATGATGTAGCAGCTATTCTCGATCCATTTGGTAATGCTGCACACACTGCCCTCTCATTTGATCTTGTTGGTGAAGATGTTCTCATTACAGGTGCCGGTCCAATTGGAATAATGGCAGTGGCTATTGCAAAGAGAATCGGTGCAAGACATGTTGTAATTACAGATATTAACGACTATCGACTCAACATTGCAACTAAACTTGGAGCAACAAAAGCTGTTAATGTAAGCCGTCAAAATCTTAGCGATGTTAAATCATCACTTGGTATGAAAGAGGGTTTTGATATCGGTATGGAGATGTCTGGTATCCCATCGGCATTTAATCAGATGCTTGAACATATTAATCATGGCGGCAAAATTGCCATGCTTGGTATTTTTGCCCAAAAGCCGACTCTTAACACAGACCTTGTTATATTCAAAAGTCTTACACTCAAAGGTATTTATGGCAGAGAGGTTTTTGAAACATGGTACAAAATGGTAAGTCTTCTTCAATCTGGATTGGATATTACTCCCGTTATTACACACAGATTTGATGTATCAGACTATCTAAAAGGCTTTGATGTAATGAACAGCGGTATGGCTGGCAAAGTAATACTCAATTGGAGTTAACAAAGCAGTGTCAACCTTTAACTTTGCTCTTCTCAATCAGTAGTTTAGCTTTGTTGTTAAGGGCTGTTTTGGTTACTTAACGCTTATTTTAAGATATAACGCCTTTATCTAAAAGTATCTTAAACATCTCTCTTGTAATACCTTCAACACCCGGAGGACGGACAAATTCATCATGGCAGTCTGATCCTCCAGTTATCAAAAGATTGTGTGTCAGCGCCCATTGACGCAAAATTTTTCTGTGTACCTCAACATGTCCCGGATAGTTAATCTCGATCCCTTTTATACCAACGTCAAGAAAGCGTGGTAGCAATCTTTCTACAATCTCAATAGGAGGATGCACCTCTTTATAATGTCCACCTCCCGGAAATGAACCAGCAGCAGGGTGTGCAAGAGCCATAAAGAGCTTAGAATCAAACTCTTTTGAAAAACGCTTTATACTCTCAATATCAACTCCTGATGGTAAATATGCAGGGCTATCATTACCAATGATCTGATTTACACTATCTGAATCTTTTATACCGTGTTTTTCAGACAGAGCTAAAGCAAAGTGACGACGGGTAACTTTAGGACTATATGATGCTACATCCTCAAATGTTAACTCTCTTTTAAGAGTAGGTCTTTTAACAAAAGATGTTTCTCCTTTAGGACCAAAAAACTTATTGATCTCTTCAACCCTTGCCTTGACTAACTTCTCTCCCCTACCCTCTACAAGGGTGTTATTAAGAGAGGTTCTAAAAATATGGTTATCAAGCATCTCCACACCAAAGTAGCATAGCAGATGCACTGTTCCTGTAAAAAAAAACTCCTTAAAACGTACTGATACCTCAACTCCGGGTACAACCTTAATGCCTAATCTCTTGCCCTCTAAAACTGCACGTTCAAGCCCACTATCTGTATCGTGATCAGTTACGCCAACAACAGCGATTCCAAGAGATTTTACTTTTTGAACTAACTTTTCAGGGGAGAAATCACCATCTGATGCTGTAGTATGGTTGTGCATATCTGCGTATATCTCTATTTTCAAACCTATTTATCTCCTTTTATAAAAGTTAAAAAATTAGCTGTTTTTTAACTCATAACAGCAAAGTGACCTTGAACAATTCTCTTTTCAGTGTTAGAGATTACTATTTTTTTTAAAAAATTAACTGCTACGGGTGAATACTTTAAGATTTTTAAAGGTGAAATCATGAAAATTGCTATTGAATCTCATATCTATACTACAAATACAAAAGTAAGACAATTGGCAAACAATCTTATATTTAGAGCACAATATATACTACTTTTTATCTTAATTTCTACCCCAATACATGTAACACCTGTTAATGCAGAGCAATATTATGTAAGCCAAAGAATAGAGATAACTATGCGGACAGGTCCTGGCACATCCTACAAAGTCATCTCTATGCTCCCTTCGGGTGAGACAGCAACTATGCTTGACTATGGCAAAGAGTGGTCAAGAATTAAAACTTCAGATGGAAAAGATGGTTGGGTTTTAAGCCGTTATCTGACAAAGGAGATGCCTGCTACATCTATGGTAACTGAACTTCAGGCAAAAAATAGCGAACTAACTTCAATGCTTGAAAAGATTAAAGCAGAAAATAGCCTTCTGTCAGGTACAAAGGAGAAACTGATTGCAAAAGAGAGCGAGTATAATGATCTTAAAAAGAGAGCAGCCAATTTTCTTGAGATTGAAGAGAAATACCATGAGGCTATGAGCCAACTTGAAGAGCAAAAAGCAGTTATTGATAAGTGTAATAGTGAATCTCATAAAGAGATTTTATACTCATTCTCTATTGGTGCTGGAGTACTAATTATTGGAATAATACTTGGGATGAGTGCAAAGAAAAAACAGAGAAATTCTTTTTTCTAATGTTTAGATATTATCTGTTTTTTTTTGGGGTGGGAGAGATAGGAGCACTTATCAGCACTTATCTCTCCTATCTTAATATATTAAGATATTTTACAACTCTTGATTCAATTTCTTTTCTGCGTTGTTTTCTTCAACGCTATCCTCTATACCAAATTTTTTCATGCGTTCTCCCCACTTTTTTCGTGCAAGTGCTCTCATATCCATAACAGTATCCATCTCATCCATTATCTCAATACCCATTAGTGTTTCAACTAAATCCTCAAGTGTAACTAAACCTGTTGTTCCTCCATGCTCATCTACGACAATTGCGATATGATTACGATCTTTAAGAAAATTTTCTAATAGTGAAGTAAGTGAAACAGAAGTCGGGATAATGAGAATATCACGTTTTAGAGACTTTATTAAATCATCTCGCCTACCGCTTAAATTGTTAAGCAACACTTCATCTTTGAGCACAAATCCTGTTATGTTATCAATACTCTTTTTGTATATTGGTAGTCGAGAAAATGGTGCTTTTGCTATATATTCTGATACACTTGCTATTGTAGAATCTTCAGGAAGTGCTGATACTACAGTACGCGGGGTCATAATATCTGTCACTTTAAGAGAGCCAAATTTGAACAGATTCTCTATAATGCGAGCCTCGTTGTCTTGAAGTTGTCCAGTCTGTTCAACAACCTTTGCCATAGCAATAAACTCATCCCGACTAAAAATATGCATCTCTTTGCCGCGAGAGACAAATTTTGTTAAGCTCTCTGAAAGCCATACAATTGGATAGAGTGTGGATATAAGAAAATTAACAAACAGTGTAGTTGGTCCCACAAGTTTTGCCCAATAAACAGCACCTATGGTTTTAGGTACTATTTCGGACAGAAACAGTATCATTAATGTCATAACTACAGAAAAAAGTCCAAACCAAGCATCTCCAAAAACAACGGTAGCTTTTGCACCAGCTCCGATAGCTCCTGCTGTATGTGCTATAGTGTTTAATGTCAAAATAGCAGCAAGCGAACGATCCACATTATCCTGCTTAAGTCGTTTTAATACTAAAGCCCGCTTTGGTCTATTCACCTTTTGCTCTTCAATGTATGAAGGGGTTATGCTGAGCAATACAGCCTCAGCCACTGAACAGAGAAAAGATACACCTAATGCCACAAGCACGTAGAGTGTTAATAAAAGAAAATCTATGTTTATATTTTCAAGCATTAAAGTATATCTCCACTAATTGATGTATTAATAAATTTTGATGTATTGCAGCAGTATCTCTTAAGAGAATTTTCTTCCTATAAAAAGCGTTACTATTCCAAACGTCATACAGCTCCACTTTACCTTTTCAAACCCGGCGGCTCTAATGGTTGCTGAAAATTTTTCAGGAGTTGGAAAGTTTAGAACAGATGCGGGTAGATAGTGGTAAGCACTACTATTTTTTGAAAACATTGATCCTATTGCAGGCAAAAGACGTTTAAAATAGAGAAGATAGACATCTTTAAAAAAACCTTCTGGAGGAGAAGTCAACTCAAGTATTGCAAGGGTTCCACCCGTTTTTAGAACTCTGTAAAACTGTCTTATAGCCCCCTGCCTATCCATAATATTTCTGATGCCAAATGCAATAAAAACAGCATCAAAGATGCTATCTCTAAAGGGAAGCAAAAGAGCATTACCTGCTGCAAGATGTATATTATCCTCTTTATAAAAATAATTATTATCTATTTTGAACAAATTAGCTTTATACTTTATACTTTTAATAATCTTTTTTTTACCAAGTTTTAGCATAGCCGGTGAGAAATCAATACCAACTATTGACGCTTTATCGCCTATCTGTCTTTTTATCTCTAAAGCCACATCACAGGTACCACAAGCTACATCAAGAACTTGACACTTTTTGGGAAGTTTAGCACTACGCACCATCTCTCTTCTCCAAACAATATCATGTCCAGCACTTAAAAAACGGTTAAGAAAATCGTACTTAGGGGCAATGCTGTTAAACATATCTTTAATAAAATCAAGTTCAATGCTCATTATTGACAATCCTGTATTAAGAATTAGTTTACGGTGTTTAAAAAATCATTTTCTTGATGGTGTTTAATTATATCTGTAATGTAGCACCATTATAAAAAAATGGGTTTATCTATCAGATTTTCAACTTTTTATCAATGGTAGTTACACTGACTTTAGGATTAATAGTATTGATACTTATATATCTTATAGCTTAATTTTTATATTGACTGCATTGAATCTATTGACGGGAAAATAACAGGATCATTATGTCAGAGAAACGTGATTATTATGAGGTGCTCGGAGTCTCTAAGGACGCAACAAAGGATGAATTAAAATCAAAGTACCGAAAACTTGCCATAAAATATCATCCAGATAAAAATCCAGGAAACAAAGAAGCTGAAGAGAAATTTAAAGAGGCATCAGAAGCCTATAGCGTTCTTTCAGATGACCATAAACGTCAAATTTATAACCAGTATGGTCATAAAGGGCTTGAAGGCTCTAATTTCTCCACTAATGTTAACTTTGAGGATATATTCTCAGGATTTGGCAATATTTTTGAAGAGTTCTTTGGCTTTAACAGCTCCGGAGGGAGAAGCGGGGCAAGGGTTCAAAGAGGTGCTGACCTTCGTTATGATATTACACTTGAGTTTATGGAGGCAGCTTTTGGAGTTGAAAGAGAGATTGAGATAAGAAAGTACGATATTTGTGATCTCTGTCATGGCGATGGTTGTAAAGAGGGAACACAACCAGAAGTGTGCTCTCAATGTCATGGCACAGGTCAATTTGTTCAAAGTCAAGGTTTCTTTAAAGTAAAAACTACCTGCCCATATTGTAGGGGTAAGGGCAAATCGATACCGCATCCTTGCAGCAAATGCGTAGGTTCAGGAAGAGTAGAGATAGCCAAAAAGGTTTTAGTAAAGATACCCGGAGGTGTAGATACTGGTGCAAAACTTAGACTCACAGGAGAAGGTGAAGCAAGCATGTCCGGAGGACCTCCGGGGGATCTATATGTATTTATACAGGTTAGACCTCACAAATTTTTCAGGCGTGAAGGCAGCGATGTTATCTGCGTTGTTGATATCTCTTTTGTGCAGGCAGCTCTTGGTGATGAAATAACAATACCAACTCTTGAGGGGGAAAAGAGTCTTAAGATACCAAAAGGCACACAGTATGGAGATACTTTTAGGTTCAAAGGTGAAGGAATTCAATCCCTCAGAAGTGGAAGACGCGGAGATCAGATAATTCAATTCAATATCAAAACACCTACAGGACTCTCCAAAAAACAGGAGAAGTTGCTTAAAGAGTTTGACCAGCTTGATGCTAATAAGATATCCAATAAATTGAAAAACCTCTTTAAAGGGATGTAGTTGATTTCAATCTTTAAAAAAACTACAAGTGTATAACTATAAAAGAGAAAGTGAGCTAATCAGCACCAAATCAACAAATCTGAATATGTTTTAGAAATAAGGAATCTTATTATGTTTGAACTAAAGGTAAAAACACATTTTGCTGCGGCACATAAGCTAACAATGGTTGGGCAAAAATGTGAGAATCTTCATGGGCATAACTGGGATATTGAAGTCTATGTTGCAGGCGATAAACTTAACGCTGCCGGCGTTCTGGTAGATTTTGGAGATATAAAAAAGGGGGTTCGAGAGATTATGACCGAGCTTGATCACAAATATCTTAATGAGCTTGAGGCATTTGAATCTATGCAACCTTCATCAGAAAGAATTGCTATATATATTGCTGAAAAACTTGAAAAGCGTCTAAAAGAGCTTAATGAGACTGTTAGAGTCTCAAGAGTATCTGCATGGGAGTCAGCGGACTCTTGTGCAACATACATTCCATAATCCACATAACATAGAAGATGTACAAGAGTATAAACTAAACTTATATCAAAATATAGAGACTTATAGCTATTGCAAAGATGCACAGTTGTGGTCTCTATATTTTATCTTTAGCGTTCCCCTCTTTTATATGGCTCTCCAAGCTGTGCAGGAGCATCAAGCCTTCTACGATCTTTTAAGCTCATACCAAACAAAATTAACAGCGTTGCAATATATGGCAGCATAGCAAGAAAGTTTGGAGATATTCCAAAGGGCTGAAGAAGATACTGTAAAACAAATACCCCTCCAAACAGAAAAGCTCCAAATATAGCCTTTCCCGGATTCCATAAAGCAAATATGGTCAATGCAATAACAATCCAGCCCCTTCCTGCTGTCATTCCCTCTATCCAAGATTTGCTGTACGATGTTGAAAGATGAGCACCTGCCATAGCTGAAAAAGCTCCACCAACAATAACGCACAAATATCTTATCAAGTTGACATTAACACCTTGTGTTTCAGTGGCTTTTGGATTCTCTCCAGTTGAGCGAACTTTAATTCCAGTAAGCGTCCGTTCAAGAAAAAACCATGCACCAAGAGCTAAAATTATAGCCATATAAAAAAATGGACTCTGCTTGAAAAATAGAGGTCCAATAAACGGAATATCTGAAAGATAAGGAATTGCTATATCGTTCATTTTTACTGCAAGTGGCTTTCCAACATAGGGTTTTCCAACCATTCCAGCAAGTCCAAGACCTATCATTGTAAGGGCAAGACCAGATACAACCTGATTTGCCATAAGCGTTATAGATGCAAACGCGTGCAGCAAGGAAATTAGCATCCCCGCACCAACAGCAGCCATAAGAGCAAGCCAAGGATTGCCAGTGGTGTAGGTAACCACAAAGGCTACCACAGCACCAACAGCCATAACCCCTTCAACACCAAGATTTATTATTCCTGAACGCTCACATATAACCTCTCCGACAGTGCCAAGCAAAAGAGGAGTTCCAGCTACCATTGTTCTATGAAGAACTGATATTATAACATCTTCCATATATTTATTATTCCTATATTTTAAGGCAGTGAACTTACTGTTTGAAACGGTTTTTAAGTCAGTACCGGTTAACTTAATTTTCTGAGATTTTAAAGCGTCTCAGAGATTTGATTGTCTATTGCTCATAATATTAAATCGCTCTTACCCGATTTTTATAGCAATTTTATGCTTCAAAAAATAGTCTCCCATAATGAGGAAAATGAGTAAAATGCCATTAACAATCTGAACAGTTGCTCCCGGAAGTCCCAAAGATATCTGGATGGCATCTCCACCAACAAGAATACCCGCAAAAAAGAGGGCAGAGACAATTACATATACAGGATTTAGTTTAGCAAGCCATGCCACAATAATGGCAGTAAATCCATAACCAGATGATATTGAAGCTGGATAGCCAAGGTAGTGGTGAATACCTGCAAGCTCTCCTACTCCAGCAACTCCAGCAACTCCCCCACTTATTAACATAATCACAACAGTTGTTCTAAAAAAATCTATACCTGCGTATTTGCCAGCCTCAGGGTTTTCTCCAATAACTCTAACCTCATATCCAAACCTTGTACGATATATAACAATTGATAGTATAACAACAGAGATAATGGCAATGATTAGCGTCACATAGTGTATTCTTGAACCCGGTATCACCCCAAGAAGTGCTGAAGGATTCAAGTTATTTGTACCGGGAAATCCAAAGCGGGTATTCCCTTTCCATGGTCCTACAATTAGCATGGTTATAAGCTCAGCACAGATGTAATTTAGCATCAACGTTGAGATAACCTCATTAATTGAAAACTTTATTTTAAGTATGGCTGGAATAACTCCTAAAAGAGCACCGCCAGCAAAGCCTGCTAAAAACATAAGAGCAATAAGCAGATAAGATGGAATAGCATCTCCCCATGTAAGACCAACCCACGTTCCCATAAGAGCACCAATAAGAAGCTGACCCTCTGCACCAATGTTCCAGAACTTTGCTCTGAATGCAAGGGCAAGACCACCACCGATAAGTATCAAGGGAATTGCTTTGGTAATTGTCTCTTTCACTCCATACATAGAGCCAAATGAGCCGCTAAATATCTTGCCAATTGCATATATTGGATTGACATCGCAAAGAAAAAAAACAGCTCCAATAGCAACTAAAGCAGCTACAAGAGAGCCTATATTTGTTATAAAAGAGTGGAGCGGGGTAACGTAATCTCTATCATAAACTGTAATTTTTAACATCTATGTTGTCATTTCCTTTATAAATTAACTTGTTTAAACTGCTATATAATATACTAAATAGCTTATCTCTTGTTATAAATCCCCAACCGATTGAGAAGCTCTTCTGTTGGATAACCCTCACTATTCCACTCCATTAGCTGGTAAAACTCCTTTACCATATCTGAAAGAGAGTGCACTTTTTCTCCTTTTACAGAACCTTCTGGCAACCCCTCTGTCTGAAAAATTTCTGGTAAAGTGTCATTTAGCATGGTTGCACCGCAGGCTATATTAAACAGCTTCTCAATATTTATAATCCTCTCACCAATTACAAATAGCTCTCTGCTTGAGAGATCAATACCTGTAATAGAGCGGATAAGCCTGCTTTCATTCTCAAGATCAAACTTTCCAATAATAGATAGAGCTGGAACTTTACAAACTCCAATAGAGTCAATAACAGCACTAACAAACAGACATTTTCTTACCAATGCAGCTTTTCCTTTAGAGCTTAAAGGGTTTATACTCTCTGACGTTCCAAAATCTTCTTGTGCCTGTTTAGCAGAGTAACGAAATGCAGGAATAGGATAAACACTTGTAAAGTCACCACCTCTAAGAGAGATTGCATAAGTTAAAGCAATAGCTTGGGCACCTCTTGGGTCTCCTCCATAAAGCTCTACCCCTTTGGCATGAAATGCAAATTTTTCAGAACCTTTTCCGATAATCTCGGATGCTCGTTTTACCCCTTGAGATAGGACTTTCCCAAAACCCTTTTGGTTTGCAATTTGGAGCATCAAACTCTCCATAGCTTTAGCATTACCCCATGTAAGTTCTATGCCACCTGTGTCATAGTTTGTTATAATCCCTCTATCAAACAGATCCATTGCGAATGCAATGGCTGAACCTGTAGAGATTGTGTCAATCCCTAAGATATTTGCAAGGTTACTTAAATATAAAAGAGCTTCTGGATCAAAGAGTCCACAAAGAGAACCCATGTTGATAATGGTCTCATACTCTGGTCTGCTGCCAGTAAATCCCTTATGAAGACCAGCTTCGATAATTATCTCTGCCTTGCAGTGAACAGGGCATTTATGACAGCTTCTACCTTTTTTGACATAATTTTTGAGGTTACGACCATCAATTGCAGAAGCACTATCCATAGAACCTTCACGGTAGTTGTAACTTCCAAGTTGTCCTGCATCATTAAGAGGTAAAATATGGGCAGCGCTTCCCCATTCAGAAAAATCATTATATATTGGCAGCGATAATTTTATGCTCTCAACATACTCTTTAACAACTGCCTTTGTTGAATCATCTACCTTATCTATACTTTTAACCCCTTCAATTACAATTGCCTTTAAATTTTTAGACCCCATAACAGCACCAATGCCTGTTCGTCCAGCAGCGTGGTCGTTGCCGTGTATGATACAAGCATAGCTTACTAAGTTCTCTCCAGCAACACCAATAGAGAGAATCTCTGTAAATTTACCAGGATACTTTTTTTTAAGCTCCTCTTCAGTGGTTATGGTATCTTCTCCTTTAAGATACTCACATGAATAGATTGAAACACCGTTACTATTTACCAGAAGATATGATAAAGAAGAGGCAGCTCCTCTGACTATTATTGAGGCAACATTCAGTGATTTAAGTCTTGCTCCAATATGACCACCAATATTTGAACTTCCCATCAAACCCGAAAGAGGAGAGCGTGCATTTATATGTAATCGTGAAGAGGCTGGCACTGCTGTGCCTGTTAAGAGTCCCGGGCTAATTATCAAAATATTTTCAGGAGATAGGGGTGGTATATTAAAAATATTAGATTGACTATAAAGATACCATGTATTAAAGCCAAAACCTCCCAAAATATTTACTACATGCTCAGATGTAAATTGAGTAGAATCTATCTGTTTTGTTGTTAAATCTACATTAAAAATTGTTCCGTAGTTTTTCAATGCGCTACCCTCCATAATCTTTGGAGATAACCTTCAATAGAGCCTCTGCCTCTTGTTCAATTTCACTCATCAAAAAACGTACTCTTTGGATATCTGAACTCTTTGCAGCAAGCTCTACTTGATAAGCTGTCTCACGTAATCTATGGGCTGCACAGTTGGCAGCAAATCCTTTTATGTTATGAGCCTGCATTATCACCTGTTGAACGTCACCACCATCTGAGGCAGTTTTTAATATATTTATATAAGAGGGTAGATTTTTAGGCACAATTGCAAGAAGTTGACGCATTACAGCTTCATTTCCGTTTACCCGGTTAAGAAACTCTTTTCTATCAAATATTTTTCTTGAATCGGACAACTGCAAGGTAAGCTCAGAATTTAGTGGAGAATTAAAACCAGTATGCAAGTTTTGTTTTACAGCCATATCTTTTTCAACTTTAGAATAGTCATGTTCATTTTTTTTGTTAAGAGGTGACTCTATATTAACATAGTTAGCGAGCGCGTCACGCAATTTTTCCGGATCCACGGGTTTAGAGATATATCCATCCATTCCCGCAGCAACACATTTTTCTCGATCTTGTGGTGTAGCATTTGCAGTCATGGCAATAATAGGCACTTTAAAATGTTCGTCTCTAATTATCTTTGTGGCTTCAAGTCCATCCATCTCAGGCATCTGGATATCCATAAGAACAACATCGTAATCTCTCTGCCTAATTGCATCTACAGCATCTTTGCCATTAATAACCACGTCAGGAGATATTCCAAGTTTATTGAGCATAATCAAAGCAAGTCTCTGATTAAAGTCGTTATCTTCAGCCATAAGAACTCTTAGTTCTGTAAGTTGCTCATATAAAAGAGTTATCTGTTTGTCAGATAGATCACATCTCTGTTTAGGTAAGCAGACGCTATCAGAGAACTCTTCACCTTTTTGAAAAATTGCTGTGAATCTAAATGTCGTCCCCTTGCCATCTTCACTCTCAACAGAAATAGCTCCTCCCATAAGCTCTACAAGCCTCTTTGAAATTACAAGACCAAGACCTGTTCCACCATATTTTCTTGTTGTAGAGGCATCAGCTTGAGAAAATGGTTGAAATAGGCGATCTAAACGATCTTGTGGAATTCCAATGCCTGTATCACTTACTTCAAATTTAAGCATTAAAGTTTCAGATGAGCTTTTACCACTTTTACTCTTTTGATATATTCTTTCACTTCCAACTTGGATGGTTATCTCTCCATCTTTTGTAAACTTAATGGCATTGTTGAGCAGATTCAAAATAATCTGCCGCAGCCTGTTAGGGTCTCCTTTCAAAAAGCGGGGAACATCAGGAGAAATATCTCCTTTAAGAATTAAACCCTTTTCAGAGGCTTTTATATTAAGCATATCGGTTATTCTAATAATAAGGTTTTTCAAATCAAAATTGACATATTCCAGCTCAACCTTACCTGCTTCAATTTTTGAAAAATCTAAAATATCCTCAATCAGCGATAAAAGTATTTCAGAAGAGTGTGCAAGCATATCTGCATACTCCTGCTGCTCTTCCGTTAAAGAGGTATCGCTTATGAGCCTGCTCATGCCGATAATTACATTCATAGGAGTTCTTATTTCATGGCTCATATTGGCAAGAAATTCTGACTTGGCACGAGTGGCAGATTCAGCACTATTTTTAGCTTTAATTAGCTCCTCTTCAGCCTTTTTATGTTCAACAATCTGCCACGTCACATCAGCCAAATATGATACAGTCTCCACATCTTTTTCAGTATAATCGTCCTTTTTATTACCAACTCCAAGAATTGCAAATACCTTACCCTGCCGTATTACAGGAACCACCAACTCACGTATCACTTCTGCGTGTCCCTCTGGTAACCCTTTTTTGTGTGGCAATGCTGAGTAGTTATTGTGTACAATTGGCTTTTTTTCAATCACACAATCAACCCATACTCCAGCCTTATTGATTGGGTAGTGCACTCCACTGGCTTGCATCTTACAAAATTCCTTTAGGGTTCTTGTGGACCACTGTTGAAGAGAGAGAGTCTGTTGATCCTCTTCTACAAAATGGTAAAACCCAATTGGACTGTCAACCAAAGTACCAACCTCATCCAAAACCTTTATTAGAAGCTCGTCAAGTGTGTGCTCTCTCATATAATCAAGCAGAACAAGCCGAGTTTGCATAAGTTTCTGATTTAGAAGCAGCATCTCTTGAGTATCTTGCAACACCTGTTCAGCATGTTTTCTTTCAGTTATATCGTGATATGTAACCACAACTCCATATCCATCAATTGGAACAGGAGCAGCATGAACATTTATCCAAATTATATCATGATCAGATTTAACTATCCCCATCTCAGCATTTTCAACTAATTTTCCACTCTTCATAGCACGGAAACTTGCATAATCCTCAACAGGCATCAAAGAGCCATCAGGGCGTATGATCTTTAACTCATCTCCATCTATTTTCCATTCAGAGTGTGCATCTACAGGAATTCCCAATAAACGTTGAGATTCGCGATTAACCTCAAGCAGTTTTCCGTTTTTATCAGTAACGCTTACACCAATAGGAAACGATTCAAATAGTACCCTATATTTTTCCAAACTTATTTTTAGTGCCTCTTCTGTCTGTTTTCTCTCTTCAATCTCTCTTGTAAGTCGCCTGTTCCATAAAAACGTAATACCTATAATAATCATTAGAAAGCCACTTATTCCTAAGCTCCACTGCAAAACAAGATGCCAATCTGTATGATTTATAGATACTTTTACCCTATCTTCTGCAAAAGAGAGGCTAAACGATAGAAAGATATTGGACAAAATAGGGAGAGCAACCAACATAAAGGTTGCTATTATAAATATTGTTCTTTTTATGAGCATAATTTTTCTCTCCATGAGGTATGAATTTAAAATAGATTTTCTTTATAATACTTTACAGTCCATATTTTCACTATCATGCTCGAATGTTAATACTACTTGTTAATGCTACTAATAAAGGTTAAAAATTAACAAAATAGAGACAATATACTTTATAAATAGTTGGATTGTCCAGTTACTGTAAATATTAAACAAGCCCTGATGCTGCCCTCATATCTAAAAATGTTAAAAAAGCCAAAAGTCTTTTATCTAAGTGGAAATATGGCTTTTGAGGATAATGTGAACCACAATGACTGAACTTATATTAACAGAAAAATTCTCTGTAGCCTCTGATTTTGCAAAAGCTCTTGGTGTTCAAAAAAGGGGGGAAGGATTTTTCAGAAATGAACAGACTATAATAACATGGGCTGTAGGACATCTTGTTGAGCTGTGTGAGCCGGAAGACTACGATCCAAATCTTAAAAAGTGGCATATTGACACTCTACCTATGATTCCTGAACGGTTCAAGTATAAACCAATTGCAAAAACATACCAACAGTTCAAAATTATAAAATCTCTTCTAAAAGATAAAAGTCTTGAGCGAGTTATCATTGCCACAGATGCAGGACGAGAAGGAGAAGTTATTGCAAGAACAATTTTGCTTGAGTCAGGATTTACCAATAAAGAGAAGATTTTTCGGTTCTGGACAAGCCAGGCGTTAGTGCCAGATGTGGTGAGAAAAAACATGAATGAGCTAAAACCTATCTTTAACTATGACAGGTTATGGCATGCGGGATATTACAGACAAGTTGCAGATTGGTTAGTAGGGATGAACTGTACTCGAATGGTTACGCTAAAGTTGCGTCTTAGAGGAGAGCTCTTTTCTGTTGGTCGTGTACAAACTGCTGTGCTTGCTTTGATAGTTGACAGAAAATATCAAAGAGATCGCTTTGTCCCTGAAGTTTACTGGATTATCAAAGTACTCTTTTCAAACGAAAAGGGAAGATGGATAGGTTACTGGTTTAAGGATAAAGAGTCATCAGCAAATTTCTCTTCTGAATATAATCCTCTTACAACGGTTTTGGATGAGTCAAAAACCGTTCACACTATAAAAACACAAGAAGATGTGGAGATAATTTTGCAAAACTTAAAACAGTCAAAATCAGGTGTTGTTGAATCTGTCAAAACAGAGAAGAAAAAAGAGCCACCACCTTTTCTATTCTCTCTTACCGACCTTCAGCAAGAGGCAAACAGAAGATTTGGTTTTTCAGCACAAAAAACTTTAACTATAGCACAGAGTCTATATCAAGATAAAAAGTGTCTCTCCTATCCACGAACTGACTCGCGGGTTCTTGGTAGTGAAAATCTTGATATGGTGCAAAGTATTATCAGCAGACTTACTAAAACCTACTCCAATATATTTCAAGGGGTGGATTATGCAAAAGTCTCTTTATCCAATAAGCGGGTATTCAATGATGCAAAACTTACAGATCATCATGCCCTTATTCCATTTAAACCTATTCCTAAGTTCTCCACACAGGATGAATTAACCATCTTTAATTTAGTTATGACACGTTTTGCTGCTGCCTTTTATCCTGATTGTGAGTTTGAAAATACAGAAGTAATAACTCTGCTTAGAAGTGAAACTTTTAAGACTAATGGTAGAGTGATTATAGTTGCTGGCTGGAGAGCAATTTATCAGGAGCAACAGGTATCGGCAACTAAATCTAAAGGGGCAAAGAAAAGCTCATCAGATTTAACAAACAGTTTTGATAAAATAGAACATGAAGAGATAGTTCAACATATTCCTCCAATTGTTAAAGGAGATATTGCAATTGCTGAAAAAATAACACCAGAAGAGAAAAAGACAACACCACCGCCAGAGTACACAGATTCTCTGCTTCTTAAGGATATGACAAATCCGAGTAGATATGTTGAAGAGGAGGAGATAAAAAAGCTCTATCGCGGAGATGTTGGTATTGGAACTCAGGCTACACGCGCACAGATAATTGAAACTTTGATTAACAGAAAATATATTGAACGTTCGGGGAAAAAAGTGATTCCAACTCAAAAAGGGGTTTTTCTTGTAGATATGCTCAGAAAATGCCCTATAACTTCTGTGTTAACATCACCAGAAGAGACTGCTCGTTGGGAGATGAACCTTAATAGCATTGCACTTGGTGAGACATCAAAATTAGGATCAGGTTCAAAAACTCAGTCTGACATCTCGTTTCTTAGCCATATAAAAGGCTTTGTTTATAAAGCAGTTAATGAGTTGAAGTTTATTAAATTTGAAGCCTTCCATTTAAAACCTCAGATAGAAAAAGATAGCCAAAAGACTACTGATACAAAATCATTAGCAACAAAAGATATTAAAGTCTTATGCCCGTTATGTGGAGCAACTATAATAGAAGGGAAAAAGGGATATGGATGCTCTAATTGGCGACCAGAAGATGGCAACTGCTGTTTTGTCATCTGGAAAGAGATAATGGGCAAAAAGCTGACCCCAAAAAATATCCAAACTCTTGTGGCTGGTAAAACTACCCCATTTTATGTTCTAAGAGATGGTCAAGGTATAAAATTCAAAGCTAAATTACGGATAGTTAATCAAGGTAAGGTCAATTATACAATCGAAATAGTGCCTGAAAAAGATTACAGACTAACAGATGATGAGCGTTATATTGCATGTTCAAGAAAACCTAAATTACTACAACTTAACTTCTACCAATCTCCAATTTAACCACAGTTCCACCACCCACTATTGTGCTAAAATCAAGAGATGCTCCAATCCAATTTGCTCTGTACGACATGATCCTGATTCCCATACCTTCATAAGCTATGGACTTATTAAAGCCTATCCCATTATCTTCAACTGTGAGTATAACAGAGTCGTTATGTTTTATAAGTTTTATATCTATATGATCCGCTTTTGAATGTTTAACTGCGTTGTGAACTGCTTCTTGAACAATATAATAAGCATGTGTCGCAACAGAGTTGTCTTCAAACGGCTGACTCATATCGCAAGTGAGGCTACAAGATATAGTAAAAACATTTCTGGTATATGCTGCAAGGTCTTCAAGTGAAGCATCAAAACCTCTATCTGTAACATTCACTGGAGAGAGTCCTCTGGAGAGAGCGCGGGTTTTTTCAATGGAATCTAAAATTAACGTTCTAATTCTGGCAGCACTTTCTGCCTCTCCTTTTAATATCTCTTTACTGCTCTTCTCTTTGAGTCGATTTTGAAGCATTTTAATCATAACCTCAATACCTATAAGCTGAGGACAGAGATCGTCATGTAAATTCATGGCGATTTTTTGGCGTTCTCTTTCACTTATTGTCAGAATTTCCCTCTCTAAACGCCTTGAATCAGTAACATCTTCTATGGCTCCAAGCATACAGATATCGCCCCAAAGCGTCACTAATTCAACAGAGAGCATACCTGTACGTTTTGTCCCTTTTGCAGTCAAAAATGTTATCTCTAAATTTTTGACCAAACTCTTCTCTGCAAGAGATGCTATCAATTTTTTCCCATCAACTGAATGGTGAAAAAAGCCGATATTCATAAGCTCCTTACCTATCAGTTCAAACAGAGTGTAACCAGTTATAGAGAGAAAACTATCGTTGACATTAATAATACGGCTATCGTTTAAAACAGCTATAAACATACCAGAAGGGCTACTTCTGAATGCTTTAGAGAACATCTCTTCTGAAAGTCGAAGAGCTTTTTCACTCTTTTTTCGTTCACTGACATCTCTAAGAACGCCGCTAAACCCTTCTGGTCTGTTAGAATGGCTCTTTCTTAATGAAACCGAAGTTTCCACAACGCACAAGCTGCCATCTTCCCTTAACAACTCAAGTTCTGATGCCTGCTTTGCCCGTCCAGTTTGCTTAACAGTTTGAAAGATACTCTCAAGTAATTGGCTACTTTGTATATCCATCCACTCTGTGATGGTTCTTCCTATCAATAACTTCTCTTTTATGCCGATAATTCTTCCCATAGCGTGGTTGCAAAAGGTAAACTTACCGTAAATGTCCACCTCAAAATAGCCCTCTTCCATCCGTTCTAAAATAGTGCGATATTTCTCTTCGCTGGCTTTAAGTGCCAGAGCAGTCATCTCATGTTTGTTCATTTCAGATAGAAGCTCTTTGCCGTAACGATCTAAGGTGTCCATGAATCTATTAAAATATTCAGCAAGTTGACCAATCTCATCTGTAGATTGGACAGGCATACGAATATTGAAATTGCCTGATGCACCTACTTCAAAACGTTTCATAAGAGATTTTAAAGGACTTACAACAGTTGCGTTTATCCAAAGCGATGTTGAAAATACAAGGATACAGAGCAGAATAACCATTGTAAAAATGGTATTTCTGACGGTTTTAAGAGGAGCAAATACTTCATCTAAATAGGAGGTAGAGGCAACAATCCAGTCATACTCAGGGATATAGTTAAAAATAACCATCTTTTCTCGTGGAAAATCCTCTGCTATATTTTGCCATTTATATATAGCTTTTCCGTTTTTAAGCTGACAAATATCTTGAACAAAATATCTACCTTCGCTGTCTGTTTCATTAAAGTAGTTGCCAGTATTAAATGGATGGACAATAATATTGCCAATGCTGTCAGTTATATATGCGTATCCGCTTTTACCAAAGGTAAGGCTTAAAATGCTCTCTCTAAAATCTGAAATATTGATAAGTTCTCTGAACTCCTCCCTATAGGAAGAGGCTGCAATTATCCAATCCCACGGCTCAAAATAGGCAATATACATGGCTTTAGGTTTTAGTCCATCATCTTCAGGATTTTTCCAATCATACTCAAGATAACCGGTCTTCATTACGATCATCTTTTGAACAAATTCATGGTCTGAAAACTCTTTGCCTGATATTCCCTGTTTAGGATGCTCAATGGCAATTGCCTTAGAGTTGGCACAGAAAATATATCCTGTTTTTCCGATAGTCTGACTAAAAAGTATTTTTCGGCAGAGGATTTTTGCTTCTTGCTCTGATATAAGACCTTTAAGAAAATCGTTATAAATACTTAATACGATCTCCCTATTCTTTTCTGCAATCGCTCTGAGATGATTTTTTATTGAGGTAGATGCTGCTGTCTTAACCATGTTCTGAATGGCAGCCGTGGCACTTGTAAGTTCGTTTTCAATATTGATCTCAATTGTGGTACGAACTTGCCTATAAACCACAGCACCACCCAGAAGAGTGGCTAAGATAAAGATAAGGGTGTAGCCGCCTAAAAGTTTGGAACGAATATTAAGGTTTCTAAAAAACTGCGATAGCAGCTTCATGCAACCGACTCTACTCCATACCAGCCTGAACAAAAGCTAAGGTATCTTTCACCTGTTTATTGAAAAAACAGTTTAAAGCATTATGCCAATCTGTTGATGCCATCCGTCTTTTTATGCTATCTCCAACCCCTTTTTTTAGCTCCTCTTTCATACGAATGAATGGGCGTGCAGGAGTATCAATCCACATTGATATGATAGTCTTAGACCGTGAAATAAGCTCCTTAGATTCTACAACCTCATCTACAATCTCTTTTTCAAGTGCTTGTGTTACATCAATCATTTCGCCAAAATACATAACATCACGAAATTTCTTATCTGAATCAAGACCAAACCTCATTATGGCAGTTTGAGCAACAGAGAGTGGCACTCCAATTTTTATTTCAGACATACCAACTTTTATTTTAGGATGATTTGCAATAATTCTGTAATCTGATGCCATTGCTAAAATAAGACCTCCAGCAGCAGCATGACCATTCATTGCACAAACTACAGGTTTTGAACATAAAAAGAGATCAAGAAAGACCTCATCAGCATAGGCAATAAATTGAACCGCATCTTCAAGTTTTGGAAAACCCATAAAAGTATAAAGATCAAAACCACTGGAGAAAAAACGGTTTTGACCGGTAAGAATAATACCCTTTATATTGTCATCCTGATTTACCTTAAAAACAGACTCCTTTAAGGAGTCAAGAGTCTGCTTTGTTATAGAGTTAGTTTTGCCGTTTGTTAATGTGGCAACCATAATATTATCTTCAATTTTTGTCTCGAGCATCAAAAATAGCCCCCCTACTTAACATATTGCTTATTATGACAATCACAATCAGCAATAAAATTATAAATACGTATAAACAAAATCGTAGAGACGCACTTATATGCGTCTCTACGTTATATTATACATCTCTAAAGGTATATTTATCCAACAACAATAAGAACATCACCTGTTGAAACCTGTGCCCCTTTTTGAACACATATCTCTTTTACTGTTCCGTCAAGTGTACTTGGCAGATCGTTTTCCATCTTCATAGCTTCCATAACTGCAACAACCTGTCCAGCTTTTACAACGTCTCCCACCTGCACTTTAATACCAAGAATAAGTCCGGGCATTGGGGCTTTAATTGCTCCTCCTCCTGCACCAGTGGCACTAACAGTAGCCTTTGGTGCTGCGGGTTTAGATGCAGCAGGAGGAGGAACAGCAGCTTTTACCTGTTTTGCAGGAGCTTGAACAGGAACTCTTGGTGCTGAGATTTGCTGTGGCTGTCTTGCAACAACTGGCTGAGCAACACGTCTTGCCATTACTGGTTGAGCACGTCTTGGAGCTGCTAAAGGTTGAGATAGCTTCTGAAAATTGAGAATATCAACCTCAAAAGCCTCATCATTTACATACACCTGAGCATATCCGTCTTGAATAGCTCCAACCTCTACTTCAAACTCTCTATCATTTATTATGAGATTATATTTCATTTTAAAACCTTTCGTCTATTTCGATTTTAGATATTTTAATATTTTAGATACTTTTTAATATAACGAACATAAAGCTGATATTTTTAACGGTTGCCACGGTTGTAAGTTTGTAAACGCTCCCGCATCATCTGTGATCTACCATCATTTGACCATGTGTTGGCATTAGCTTGAACAGTTGGGCGTACACTTACACTTTTAGCCTCTGTGGGTAGATGAGATTGATCAGAGTTAGATGAACTTGTATTGTTAGATAGCTGTTGTGATGATTCAAAATAGAGGTGCAAAGCTGTAGCAATGGCAGCAGCAATCTCATAATCGTCAACTGGATCCATATCAGCCATCTCTTCTAATTTTTCAGTTTCAACTATCTCTTCTTCCTCTGACTCTGTTACAACCTTAGGATCATGGGAGCTGAACTTGATATCATCAGAGTCAACTTTATCAGTAGCGTCAGGCTCTTTGCCAATCTTCTTACTCTCCATTCTACTAAATATTGCACCAGAGAGCATCATACCAGCCATAAGTACTCCAAGAACAAGAAAAATTCCAAAAAAGCGGATAAATAGAGTTCCAAGTGCGTAGCCCCAAAAAGAGTCTCTTGGACCACCAACAAGTGTTATAGAGCCATTAGCCTCTCCATCAGAGTCAAATGGTCCTCCATCTTTCACTGTAACTATCAAATCTCTTACACGATTTGTTGTGGAGATATTTTGGCACTCTGAATTCATCCAGGGTGTTGGCAGCTTTTCATTAAAAATACGATATTGTGTTCCACTTGAGAAAAAATCAGACGAGATAGCTACTGTAGCATCTGAGCCAACAGGAGAGACTTCACCAACTTCAACTATAAAAAGGGCTGATTTATAATTTTTAATATCAACTTCAGGTCTATCAGCTTTCTCAAAATCCATGCCTTTAACATCAAGAAGTTTACCACCTTTGGTAACTTTGAAATTTAGAATAACACTGGTACTTTTTGCACGTGGAATAAATTTTGCGGAGATTTCCTCTCCATTTCGAGTGAACACCGGTCTTGGTTTTTCAAGCTCCTGACCAGATACATTACTCACCTTATACTCACCCCCTACGCTTGCACAAACTGTAGATTCTGCTACTGGAAAAAGCAGCAGAGAGTATAAGCAGATAAGCAAAAAATATCCTAAGCAGCTTCTTTTCCATAGTTTATGGTTCAGGAGTTTCAATCCGGTAGTATTTGCAGTAACTCTGCCTATTTTATCAGTTTTTATCATGATCTATATCTCCTATTCTATTGAAACATGGCAATAAACATGCCAGCAGCTGCGGCAGAACCGATTACACCCGCAAGATTTGGACCCATTGCGTGCATTAAAAGCCAGTTGCTTGGATCTGCTTTAAGACCTTCAGAGTGGGTTACTCTCGCTGCCATAGGTACTGCAGAGACACCTGCTGAACCGATAAGAGGATTCATCTTCTCTTTTAAAAATATGTTCATAATATGAACAGTTAAAATACCACCAAAAGTACAAATTATAAAATCGAGCAGACCAAAACCAAAAATAAGAAGGGGTTTCCAGTTAAGGAAAACTTCAGCCTTCATGGTTGCACCTACTGATAAACCTAAAAATATGGTTACAATATTCATAAGTGAGTTTTGTGCAGTGTCAGAAAGCCTCTTTACAACTCCACTCTCTCTCATAAGGTTGCCAAGCATGAACATACCCATAAGTGGAGCAACTGCTGGAATAAGAAGAAGTATTAATGTGCATGCAATAAGAGGAAAGAGCAGTTTTTCTCTTGGAGAGACATAACGAAGCTGACGCATTTTAATTTTACGTTGTGCCTCAGTTGTCATTAGACGCATTATTGGAGGCTGGATAAGTGGAACCATTGCCATGTAGGAGTATGCTGCAAGAGCATTTGCACCTAAAAGATGTGGAGCAAGTTTTGCTGTAAGATAGATTGTAGTAGGTCCATCTGCACCACCTATAATTCCTACAGATGCTGCCTCTTTAAGCGTAAAACCAAAAAAGAGAACACCAATATAGGTTACAAAAACACCAAGTTGTGCTCCTGCTCCTATAAGCAGAGTTTTAGGGTTGGCTATAAGAGGACCAAAATCGGTCATTGCTCCAAGACCAAGGAATATTACGCACGGGATTACCTCCCACTCGATTCCATATTTATAAAAAACCCTGATAAGTTCAGGTGTGCCATGTTCAGTAAAACCCATAAGCGGCGTGATAGGAAAGTTAACAAGAAATATTCCAAAACCGATTGGCAAAAGCAGCAGAGGTTCATACTCTTTGGCAATCGCCATATAGAGGAATATAAGTCCAATACAAAGCATTACCAACTGCCCCCAAGTTATATGGGGCAAACCAGTCTGGGTAATAAGAATATTTTGAATAAGCTCTAATACTTGACTCCAGGACATTTTAATTTTTTCTCCTTTTTATAAGGGGACGTTTAAATGTTATTACCATCAGTCTTATTTTTTATAGTTCAATATTTTTTAGTGTGATCCAGATATTTTAATCTTATAATGGAATGTTTCCATGTTTTTTGGGTGGATTACTATCACGTTTATTTTTGAGCATTCTTAATGCTTCAACAATTTTTGGGCGAGTTTGTGCAGGATCAATTACCGCATCAATATATCCAAGTTCTGCTGCCTTGTATGGATTTGCAAACTTATCACGATAATCTTCAATGAGTTGTTTGCGTACAGATGCTGAATCCTCCGCCTTTTTGATTTCATTGCGGAAAACGATATTCACAGCACCTTCTGCACCCATAACAGCAATCTCAGCAGTTGGATATGCAAGATTAATATCTCCTCTGATGTGTTTGGAGCTCATGACGCAATATGCTCCACCATAAGCCTTTCTTGTGATAATTGTGATACGCGGAACTGTGGCTTCACAAAAAGCATAGATTAGCTTTGCACCGTGCTTAATAATTCCACCATGCTCTTGATGGGTTCCGGGTAAAAACCCTGGAACATCTTCATAAATAATAAGAGGAATATTAAAAGCATCGCAAAAGCGTACAAAACGTGCACCTTTAAGTGATGCATTAATATCTAAACAACCAGCCATTACTGCTGGTTGATTTGCAATAATTCCAACAGATTTTCCTTCAACTCTTGCAAATCCTACAACAATATTTTTTCCATAGTGCTCCTGAACTTCAAAAAAGTAGTTGTTATCCATGCTCGAGCGAATAACATCGCGGATATCGTAAGGTTGATTTGGATCTGCTGGAACTACATCTCTTAAACTTTCATCAATACGCATTGGATCATCATCACACTCTTGTACAGAAGGCTCTTCCATATTGTTCTGTGGCAAGAAAGTCATAAGTTCCCGTATTGTCAAAAGACAAGATTCATCATTAGGCGAGGCAAAATGGGCAACTCCACTTACAGAGTTGTGTGCCATTGCTCCTCCTAAATCCTCTTTATCTACAACTTCACGGGTTACCGCCTTAATGACTTCAGGTCCTGTAATGAACATGTGACTTGTCTTTTCAACCATGAAAATCCAGTCTGTTAATGCGGGTGAATAGACAGCTCCACCTGCTGATGGTCCCATAATTGCTGTAATCTGGGGAACAACTCCTGATGCAAGAACATTCTGAAGAAAGATGTCTGCATAACCAGCAAGGCTATTTACACCTTCTTGAATACGTGCTCCTCCAGAGTCAGACAGACCAATAACCGGAGCACCTACTTTCATTGCCATTTTCATAATTTTGCAGATTTTTTCTGAATGGGCAAGCGATAGTGAACCTCCAAGAACTGTAAAGTCTTGAGCAAATACAAAAGTCTGCTTTCCGTGAATAAGTCCATAACCTGTAACTACTCCATCTCCGGGAAATTTTTGCTCTTCCATCCCAAAGTCGTTACAACGATGAGCTTTGAATCTGTCAATCTCCACAAAAGAGCCTTTGTCCAAAAGAATATCTATCCTCTCTCTGGCAGTAAGTTTACCTGCCTCGTGCTGCTTTTGAATCCGGTTGGCACCTCCGGCTTCCATAGCCTGCACGTTTTTTTGTTCGAGCTTCTCCAACAGCTCTCTGATTTCCATGTGTTCTCCTTCAAGCGATCTTTTTTTGTTAATATTTTGTTGGTTTAAATTTCTGTAAAGTTAAGCTCTTAATATTGTCACTTAACTTACAGCTTACTGATATTGATATTTAAAAATTTATAATTTTATACACATAAAATTATAAATCTGTCGATAAAAATTTTAC